>NZ_JBEZYD010000002.1:0-426728 GCF_040638335.1 Nonomuraea sp. NPDC026600 | reverse complement strand
GGGCTACCGCCCCCTGCGCGTCAGCGGCTACACCGTGGGCGGCACCGACCTGTACGCGGCGATCTGGGCACGCGGCGCCGGCCCGCGCTGGTCGGCCCGCCACGGCCTCAGCTCCGCCGACTACCAGCTCGCCTTCGACGCCCACCAGAGCCAGGGCTTCCGGCCCGCGCGGGTGAGCGGCTACGGCAGTGGCACGCCCCGGTTCGCGGCGATCTGGTGGAACCAGGCACCGGCGGCCGGGGACTTCGCCCCGGTCGACGCGGTCGTCAACCGCTACCTGACCGGCGCCGGCGTCGCGGGCATCTCGCTGGCGATCGCCCGCCGCGGCGCGCTCGTCTTCGCCCGGGGGTACGGCCGGGCCAACCGGGAGACCGGCGAGCGGCTCACCGAACGGCACCTGCTCCGCGTCGCCAGCGTCTCCAAGCCGATCACGTCGGTCGCGATCATGCGGCTCGTCGAGGCGGGGCGGCTGAGGCTCGGGCAACGGGTGTTCGGCACCGGCGGCGTCCTCGGCACCCGCTACGGCACCCTGCCGTACGGCACGGGCATCGAGGCCATCACCATTCAGCACCTGCTCCAGCACACCGCCGGAGGCTGGACCAACGACGGCAACGACCCGATGTTCACCAACCCCGGCATGAACCACGCGCAGCTGATCGGCTGGGTGCTCGACAACCGGCCCCTGCAGCACACGCCGGGCACCACCTACATGTACTCCAACTTCGGCTACTGCGTGCTCGGCCGGGTCATCGAACAGGTCACCGGGCAGCCGTACGCCGACCACGTACGCCAGAACGTGCTCGCGCCCAGCGGGATCACCAACATGCACATCGCCGGCGACACCCGCGCCGAGCGGCGCGCCGACGAGGTGGTCTACTACGGCGCCGACGACCCGTACGGCATGCGGGTACGGCGGATGGACTCCCACGGCGGCTGGCTCGCCTCGCCCACGGACCTCCTGCGGTTCGCGGTGCGGGCCGACGGGTTCGCCACGGTGGCCGACCTGCTGCGCAGGGACACGATCACCACGATGACCACGCCGTCGGCGGCGAACTCCGGATACGCCTGCGGCTGGGCCGTCAACGCGAGTAACAACTGGTGGCACACGGGACACCTGCCCGGCACCGAGGCCGTGCTCGTGCGTACCGGGAACGAGTTCTGCTGGGCGGCGGTGGCCAACGGCAACGGCGTCGACCTCGACGCGATGATGTGGGACGTCTACCGGGAGGTCGCCGCCTGGCCGGCGCACGACCTGTTCCAGTAGCTTTCCCGCCCGCCTGGGGAACCTCTATCCTGGCCCTTCGCACACGACATCGAGATGATCGAAGGTGGGCCGTGGGCCCGCGTCCCCTGGATCCGGACGAGCCTGAGCGGATAGGCGACTACCGGCTGACCGGCGTGCTCGGCCAGGGCGGTCAAGGAGTGGTCTACCTCGGAGAGGCGTCGTCGGGCGGCCGCGTCGCGATCAAGGTGCTGCACCGCAGCGCCTCGATGGACGCCGAAAGCCGCCGGCGGTTCCTGCGCGAGGCGGACACCGCCCGGCGGGTCGCCCCCTTCTGCACCGCGCGGGTGCTGGATGTGGGGGACGTCCATGGCCGCCCCTACGTCGTCAGCGAGTACATCCCCGGCGGGTCCCTGGCCGAAGCGGTCGCCACCGACGGCCCGCGGACCGGCAGCGGGTTGCAGCGGCTGGCGGTCGCCACGCTGACGGCTCTGACCGCGATCCACCGGGCCGGGATCGTGCACCGCGACTTCAAGCCCGGCAACGTGATCCTCGGTCCCGAGGGGCCGGTGGTCATCGACTTCGGCATCGCCCGCTCCCTGGACCACGCCACCACCGAGTCCGGAGTGGTGGGCACCCCCGCCTACATCGCCCCGGAGCAGTTCGCCGGGCAACCGCCCAGCCGGGCGTCGGACGTGTTCAGCTGGGCCTGCACGATGGCGTTCGCCGCGACCGGGCGTCTCGCCTTCGGCGGCGCGACGATTCCCGCGCTCCTGTACTCCATCTCCACCCGCGACCCCGACCTGGCCGGCGTGCCCGGCGACCTCCGCCCGCTGCTCGCGGCCTGCTTGAACAAGGACCCCGGCGCCCGGCCCACCGCCGCCGACCTGCTACGCGACCTCACCGGGAACGACCCGCACCCGCCCTTACCACCCGAGCCTGCCGGGCCGGATCCGTCCACCGCGATCCCCACCACGTCGCGGGCCGCCGCGCAGGAGACCGCTCAGGGGACCGCGGGCGACGCGGGAGGCCGCGGGCACGGCGGTGGATCTGGGGGGTCGCGGCCGCTCTGGCGGCGGCGCTCGTCGCGGGCGTGCTCCTCGTGCCGCAGTTCAGGTCGTCGCCGTCCACGCACCAGGAGTCGACGAACGGCCCGCTGCTCTACGCCGACGACTTCAGCGACCGGGGCAACTGGGACGGCTACACCTTCAGCCCCGACGCCGAAGGAGACAACCGGACCGTGCACGGGTACGAGATCGACCGCGGCGTCTACTCCCTCTTCGCCGACAAGGGCTACCCGAACAATCCCGCCCTCTCTCCCGTGCCGGCCAAGAATCCCGCCTCTCCGGCCGCGGTCGAACGCGACTTGATGATCGGCGTGACAGCCGAGGTGCGGGCGGGCTCGTCGGGCCGGGCAAGCTTCGGGCTCCTGTGCCGATGGGACGAAGAGGTACCCAACGGGTACGCGTTCCTGCTCGGCCTCGACGGCACCGCGCGCGTCGTCAGGAACGCCCAGGGCACCGATCTCGACGTGACGCCTCCCGTGCGGGTCGGCGCGCCAACCGCCGGGCAGCCGGTCCAGATCCAGGCCGCCTGCCGCCAGAGCGGCACCGGGACCCACCTGACGCTGTGGATCGACGGAACCCAGACGATCGACGTCGTCGACTCCCAGACGCTGCCCGACAGCTCGATCAGTCAGGCCGGCCTGGTCGCCCGGGTGCCGGAGGCCGGCGGCGGCGTCATCACCGTGTCGTTCGACGACTTCAGCGTCCATCGAACACGGTGAAGCGTCCATCAGGCGCGGTGACGCACCCGCGACCGCTGGTCAGGCGGTCACCGCGGTCACGGCCTCCGCCCAGATCGTGCTGGCCTCCTTCACCTGCTCGGAGTTGACGACCAGCGCGGGGATGAACCGGACGACCTCTCCCCAGGCGCCGCAGGTCAGCAGCAGCAGGCCCCGCTTGGCGGCCTCCTGCTGGGCCGCGGCGGCGGTGGCGCCGTCCGGGTCTCCGTTCGCGTCGCGGAACTCGTTGCCCAGCATCAGGCCCAGGCCGCGTACGTCGGTGATGTTCTTGTGCCCGGACGCCACCTCCCGCAGCGCCGCGCGGAGTTCGGCGCCGCGGTCGGCCGAGTTCCGCACGAGG
The DNA here is from genome assembly GCF_040638335.1 of Nonomuraea sp. NPDC026600. Taxonomy (NCBI): domain Bacteria; kingdom Bacillati; phylum Actinomycetota; class Actinomycetes; order Streptosporangiales; family Streptosporangiaceae; genus Nonomuraea; species Nonomuraea sp. NPDC026600. The sequence continues at coordinate 423,362 of NZ_JBEZYD010000002.1, read as the reverse complement.
TCTTCGCTCTGGATCACGTCGAGGGTGGCGAGTGCCGCGGCGCAGGCCACCGCGTTCGCGCCGTAGGTGCCGCCCTGCGAGCCTGGCCAGGCCTTCTCCATGATGTCCGCGCGGGCGGCGATCGCCGACAGCGGGAACCCGGAGGCCAGGCCCTTGGCGGTGATCAGGATGTCGGCGCGGGCGGCGAAATGGTCGCCGCCCCAGAACTTCCCGGTGCGTCCCCAGCCGGTCTGCACCTCGTCGAGGACCAGCAGGATCCCGTACCTGTCGGCGCGCTCGCGCAGGCCGGCCAGGAACCGGGTGTTGGCCGGCACGTAGCCGCCCTCCCCCAGCACCGGCTCGACGAAGAAGGCGGCGGTCTCGGCCGGCGTCGTCACGGTCTGAAGGAGGTAGTCCAGCTCGCGCAGGGCGAAGTCGGTCGCTTCCTCCTCGCTCCATCCGTAGTGGGTGGGGTTCGGGAAGGGCGCGATGACGACGCCGCCCATGATGGGGCTGAAGCCGGCGCGGAACTTGGTCCCGGAGGTGGTCATCGAGGCGGCCGCGACGGTCCGGCCGTGGAAGCCGCCGTGGAAGACGACGACGTTCGGGCGGGCGGTCGACTGGCGGGCCAGGCGCAGGGCCGCCTCCACCCCTTCGGAGCCGGAGTTGGCGAAGAACATGCGGTCGAGGCCGGTGGGCAGCACCTCGCCGAGCCGGTCGACCAGGTCCAGCAGCGGGCGGTGCATGACCGTCGTGTACTGGGCGTGGATGAGGGTCGCGACCTGGCGCTGGGCCGCCTCGACCACGCGCGGGTGGCAGTGCCCCGTGCTGGTGACGCCGATGCCGGCGGTGAAGTCGAGGTAGCGGCGGCCGTCCTCGTCATAGAGGTGCACGCCTTCGCCGCGAGCGGCGATGACTCCGGTTGCCTGCTTGAGGATCGAAGAGAGTTCTGCCACGAGGACCCCTCTGGTAGATTGTCGACAATCAAACTGGTAGATAACTTACAACGGCTCGCGGTCCGCGTCAGCCCCCGAAGCGGCGCCGGCCCCCAGCACCCTCCGTCGGAAGGGACGAGAAATGCCTGATCAGGCCCGTGAACGCTCAGTCGTCGAGGCGGCTCCGAAGCAGCTCTTCATCAACGGCAAGTGGATCGACGCGTCGTCAGGAGCCACCTTCGACGTGCTGGATCCCTCCACGGGCAAGCTCTTGTGCGCCGTGGCGGACGCCTCGCCCGAAGACGGGATGGCCGCCCTCGAAGCCGCGGCGGCGGCGCAGGCCGCGTTCGCCGCCACCGCGCCGCGCGCGCGGGCCGACATGCTCATGCGTGCCTTCCACCTGCTGCACGAGCGCATGGACGCCCTCGCCCTGCTCATGACGCTGGAAATGGGCAAGCCCCTGGCGGAGTCACGGGGCGAGATCGCCTACGCCGCCGAGTTCTTCCGCCACTTCGCCGAAGAGGCCGTCCGCGTCAACGGCGGCTACCAGGTCGCGCCGGCCGGCGGCGCCCGTTTCCTGGTGACCAAGCAGCCCGTCGGGCCGTCGCTGCTGATCACGCCCTGGAACTTCCCCATGGCCATGGGCACCCGCAAGATCGGCCCCGCGATCGCCGCCGGCTGCACCAGTGTCATCAAGCCGGCCGCGCAGACCCCGCTGTCCATGCTGGCCCTGGCCGAGATCCTGGCCGAAGCCGGCGTTCCCGAGGGTGTGGTCAATGTCGTGACCACGGACAACGCGGGCGCGGTCATGGAGCCGCTGATCCGCTCCGGCGTGGCGCGCAAGCTGTCGTTCACGGGTTCCACCGCCGTGGGCCGCCGGCTGCTCGAGCAGTGCGCCGACAAGGTGCTGCGCACCTCGATGGAGCTCGGTGGCAACGCCGCGTTCATCGTCTTCCCCGACGCCGACCTCGATGCGGCCGTCGACGGGGCGATCGCCGCGAAGATGCGCAACTCCGGCGAGGCCTGCACCGCCGCGAACCGCATGTACGTCCACACCGACGTCATCGACGCCTTCGGTGCGAAGCTGGCCGAGAAGATGGCCGCCCTGCCCGTCGGGCGGGGTGTCGACGACGGCGTCCGCGTCGGGCCGCTCATCGATGCCGCCGCGCAGCGGAAGGTGCAGCAGTTGGTGACCGACGCCGTCGAGCGCGGCGCCAAGGTGCTCACCGGCGGGCAGACCGGGAACGAGCCCGGCTTCTTCTACCCGCCGACGGTTCTGACCGGCGTGCCCGAGTCGGCGCGGATGCGCCACGAGGAGATCTTCGGCCCGGTCGCGCCGCTGACGCCGTTCAGCACCGAGGAAGAGGTCGTGGCAGCCGCCAACGACACCGAGTACGGCCTGGTCAACTACCTGTACACCAACGACCTGTCACGCGCGCTGCGCGTCGCCGAGGCGCTGGAGACGGGCATGGTCGGCATCAACCAGGGTGTGGTGTCCAACCCCGCCGCGCCGTTCGGCGGGGTCAAGGCCTCGGGGCTCGGCCGCGAGGGCGGGCCGACCGGCATCGAGGAGTTCCTGGAGACCAAGTACATCGGCATCGCCCTCGCCTGACCGGTCCAGGTGGCGGACCCTCGCGACCCGAGGCTAGGTGGCGGCCCCTCGCGACCCGAGGCTAGGTGGCGGCCCCTCGCGACCCGAGGCGGACCACCGCGTCGCGCATGTGCTCGATGAGCAGGCGGTCAACGAGTTCGGCATCGCCGGCAACGAACGCGTCGGCGATCTCGTTGTGCTCGGGGACGCGGTCGTCGGGCGCGGGGTAGGTCTCCTGCAGCGCGGTCACGCACATGCGGGTCTCGGTCAGCAGCGTGTGGTGCATCCGTGACAGCCGAGGACTCTGGGCCATCCGGACGAGCTCCTCGTGGAACTCCAGGTCCGCGGCGCCGATCTTCTCTCCGTCCAGCCGGTCGGAGGCCTTCGCCATCTTCTTGATGATCGACGCCAGTCGCGTACCGGCGGCGACGGGGTCGCGGCGGAAGATCTCGGCGGCGGCGGCGCGCTCGACGGCGGTGCGGGCCACGTAGATGTCGTAGACGTCGTCATCGGTCAGCTCGATGACGAACAGACCGCGGTTGCGGATCGAGATCAGCAACCCCTCCTGCGTCAGGCGCTGCATGGCCTCACGCAGCGGGCCGCGGCTCACGCCGAGCTCGCGGGCCAGGTCGGCCTCGCCCAACTGGGTGCCCGGCCGGAGCTCGCCGTGGGCGATCGCCTCACGGAGCTTGCGGGCGATGATGCTCGGCGTGGACTCGCGGTCCACGGGTCCGATGAACCTGCCCAGGGTGGTCATGCTGGTCTCCGATTCGGCTGCGACAGTGCGGCGCGGAGAGCCCGGCGTGCGTGTCGATTGTGGATTGTTCATCATCGCGACGTGGGAATCAACTGATGTCATGTCCGATCACCGGCGGAAGAGGGATCCCATGCCGGCGAGGCGCGTGCTTCCTCCCCCGATGCGCAGCCCCTCCCATATCGTGACCTGGTTGGCGGTGAGAACCGGCTTGCCGACGGCGCTCTCAAGGTCGTCCAGCCAGGCGAGCGAGTGCATCGCGGTGTCGGGGACCAGCACGGCCTCCGCGTCGTCGGCGTCACCGGAGCGCACCATGTCCGCCACGCGCTCCTTGCCGAAGGTGCCGACCTCGGCCGCTGTGAGGATGCCGTGACTGCCCAGCGCCGCGACCTCGACTCCCCCGCGCCGCAGGAACTCCACGAAGTGTGACGCGACGTCCTGCGGGTAGGACGCCGCGACGGCGACGCGGCGCAGACCGAGCGCGTGCACCGCCTCGACGAACGCGATGGAGGTCGATGAGACGGGCAGCCCCACGATCTTCGCCACGCCGTCCACCTGCTCGCGGGCGCCGTCCCAGCCGAAGACGAAGCTGCCCGAGGTGCACGCCCACATCACGGCGTCCGGAGCGTGACCGGCCAGTTGCCGGGCGCCTTCGGCCAGGCGCTCGGCGCTGCCCAGGTCCAGCAGCGCGTCGACCCTGTGCGCGTCCTCGCCGACCGACGTGTGCACCAGCGGCAGGCGCACGGCGCCGCCCAGCCGTCGCTCCAGGGCGGGGAAATCGTCCTCGGCGCCGAAGCCGGGGTACAGCAGACCGACGGTCGTATGACGGAGTTGTTCGTTCACGGATGACCTTTCGGTTGAGGAGCGATGCGGCGGAGAACACCTTTCGCGAGTGTTTCGAGCGCGTTCCAATATCCCGAGGGATCAATAAGATTGTTGACAATGCTACACCAGCTGATTAGCTTCGGTCAGCAACAAAGAGGCCTCGCGCCGCTCCTGGCGAATCCCGGCTTCCCGACGCTGTCCCCCAGGACGGCCGCGACGACATCGGAGTCGACATGACCTACGACCCCTCGCGGAGAACCCTCCTACGCGGCCTCGGCGCCGCTGCGGTGGCCGCGCCGCTGACCGGATTTCTGACCGGCTGCAGCCGGACGGAGATCCCCGGCTCCGCGAACGCTGCCCAGGACCTGCTCGCGACCGGGCGAAAGCAAGGCTTTCTCCGCGTGGGCATCGCGAACGAGCCGCCGTACACGCAGGTCACCGCGGACGGGAACGTCACGGGCGCCGAGCCGGACGTGTTCCGCGCCGTGTGCAAGCGCCTGGGCATCAACGACGTCCAGGGAGTCATCACTCCGTACGCGTCGATGATCCCCGGCCTGAAGGCCAACCGGTGGGACGCCATCGCGGCGGGCCTGTTCATGAAGCAGTCACGCTGCGCCGAGGTGCTCTATTCGGAGCCGGTCATCGTCTCGACGGAGTCCTTCGGGGTCAAGCCCGGCAACCCGAAGAAGATCACCACCGTCGCCGGCGTGCTCGCGGACGCGGAGCTGAAGATCGCGGTGCTGCCCGGCGGGTTCGAGGACGGGATACTCAAGACGGCCAAGGTGCCCGACGGGCAGCTGGTCAAGGTGGACGACGGGCGCAGCGGCATCGAGGCGGTGCGGGCCGGGCGGGCCGACGCCTTCTTCCTGCCGACCCTCTCGCTGAAGGCCCTGCAGGAGAAGGACAAGGACTTCGAGGTCACCACGCCGGTGGGTGACGCGCCACGGACCGGGTCCGGAGCGGCCTTCCGCCCCACGGACAAGACGTTCCTGGCCGAGTACAACAAGGAGCTCACCGCGTTCAAGGCGACCAGCGAGTTCGCCGCGATCCTCACCAAGTGGGGCTTCGACGCGCAGACCACCAAGGGCGTCACAGCCGCCGAGCTGTGCAAGAACGCCGGCTGACCCGAGTGGGCCACCCCAGCCTCACCCCCACGGCCCAGGAGATCGACGACCCATGTCCGATGTGATCACCTACGCGCCGCTGCTGCTGCAGGGGCTGCTCATCACGCTGCTCGTCACCGTTCTCGGCGCCATCCTGACGGTGGTGACGGCGTTCACGGCGGGTCTCGCCCGCCTCTCGCAGCACTGGTGGCTTCGGTGGCCGGCCGGCGTCTTCGTCGAGGTCTTCCGCGGCACCTCCCTGCTGGTGCAGATGTTCTGGTTCTTCTTCGCGCTGCCCTTCTTCGGTTTCCAGCTCGCCCCGCTCACCGCGGCGGTGCTGGCGCTGGGGCTCAACGAGGGGGCCTACGCGGCCGAGATCGTGCGGGGCACGATCAGCTCGCGCGCCGCCGGGCAGACCGAGGCGTGCGTGGCCCTCGGCATGGGCCGGGCGCTGCGGATGCGGCGGGTGCTGATACCCCAGTCCATCCCGGCCATGTTGCCGCCCTTCTGCAACGTGCTGGTCGACCTGCTGAAGAACACCTCTCTGGTCTCGCTCGTCACGGTCGCGGATCTCACCTTCCGCGGGCAGATGGTACGTAACACCACCGGGCAGACGACGGCCGTGTTCCTCACCATCCTCGTGCTCTATTTCGTGCTCTCGTCGCTGATCTCCCTGCTGATGAAGTGGCTGGAGCGGCGATTCGCCCTGGACCGCCGGCCCAGGTCGCGCCGGGATCAGCCCGGTCCGCTCGTGAAGGCGGGGATGCCCGCATGATCTGGGACTCTGAATTCGCGCTGTCGATCCTGCCGGATCTGCTTCAGGGACTGTGGGTGACCGTCCAGATCACCCTCGCCGGCACGGTCATCGCGATGATCCTCGGCCTGGTGGTCGCGGTCATCCGGTTCTCGCGCCTGCCGGTCGTGTCGCAGCTGTTCAACTTCTACGTCCAGTTCGTCCGGGGAACGCCGCTGCTGATCCAGGCGTACTGCGCGTTCTTCATCCTGCCCAACTACGGCCTGAGCTTCAGTCCGATGGTCACCGGCATCGTCGTGATCGGCATCAACTACAGCGCCTACACGGCCGAGGTCTACCGCTCCGGAATCCACGACGTGCCGCCCGGGCAGTGGGAGGCGGCCAAGGCGCTCAACCTGCCCATCGGTGCCACCTGGACGCGGATCATCCTTCCGCAGGCCGTCCGGTCGGTGGTCCCCATCCTGGGCAACTACCTCATCCAGATGTTCAAGGACTCGGCCGTGCTGTCCGCCATCACCGTGTTCGAACTGCTGGCCCACGCTCAGGCGATCGGATCGAACAACTTCCGCTACCTCGAGCCGCTGACCATCGCGGGTCTGCTCTTCCTCCTGGTCAGCTACCCGGCCTCGCAGATGGTCCGGAGATTGGAGCGTCGACTTGCCCCCGCACATTGACACCGAAACGGCCCCCGTACCCGAATCGACGCCCGCGGCGGCCCGCGAGGTCATGATCTCCTTCGACGACGTCAGCAAGCGGTGGGGCGACAACGAGGTGCTCCGCTCGCTGAACTTCGACGTCAGGTCGGGCGAGAAAGTATCCATCATCGGGCCGTCCGGATCGGGCAAGACCACGATCCTGCGGATCCTGATGACCCTGGAGACGCCCGACACGGGACTCGTGACGGTCAACGGCGAGACCCTGTGGGACGTCAAGCCCGGCTCGCGGCCCAAGGAGACCAAGCAGATGCGGGCGACCCGCCGCCACGTCGGCATGGTGTTCCAGCAGTTCAATCTCTTCCCGCACATGACCGCCCTGGAGAACGTCCTCGAGGCGCCCACCCGGGTGCTCAAGCTGGACAAGGACGAGGCCCGTCAGCGCTCGGTCGAACTGCTGGAGATGGTGGGCCTGTCCAAGCACCTCGACCACAAGCCGCCGCAGTTGTCCGGCGGGCAGCAGCAGCGGGTGGCCATCGCCCGCGCGCTGGCGATGCGGCCCAAGGTGATGCTCTTCGACGAGCCCACGTCGGCGCTCGACCCGGAGCTGATCGGCGAGGTGCTCAACGTCATCCGGGAGCTGGCCGTGAGCACCGACATGACGATGCTCATGGTGACCCACGAGATGCGCTTCGCCGAGGAGATCTCGGATCGCGTCGTGATGTTCGACCACGGTTCCGTGATCGAACAGGGCCCGCCCGGAGAGATCTTCAAGGCGCCGAAGGAAGATCGCACCAAGAGCTTCCTGCACGCCGTACTGAGCCATTGACCCGCCACCCGACGGCTTTCGACGTCGAGTCGCTGGCCACGCGGCTGACGTCCGTCCTGCGGGGGACGGCCCGCCACGACCCCGGGACCAAGGCCCTGTACAGCACCGACGCCTCCAACTACCGGCTGGTGCCCGACCTGGTCGTCGTACCCGCCGACGTGGACGACCTCGTGGCCGCCGTGTGCATCGCGGCCGAGGTGGGCGCGCCCGTGGTGGTCCGCGGCGGCGGTACGTCCATGGCCGGCAACGCCATCGGCGGCGTGGTCGTCGACGTCTCCCGCCACGTCAACCGGATCCTCGACCTCGACGCCGCGAGTCGCACCGCCGTGGTCGAGCCGGGCGTCGTGCTCACCGACCTGACCGCGGCGGCGGGCCGCCACGGCCTCACCTTCGGCGCCGATCCCTCCTCGGCCAGCCGGGCGACCCTCGGCGGGATGATCGCCAACAACGCCTGCGGCGCCCACTCGGTGGCCTGGGGGACCACCGCGGACAACCTCATGGATCTTGAGGCGCTGCTCGCGGACGGCTCCCGGCTGGACCTCACGGTGCCGATCGCCGATGCCGACACCGGGCGGCGGATGGCCGAGCTGGCCGCCCGGCCGGGCCGCGAAGGCGAACTCCACCGGGCGATGCAGGAGCTGGCCCAGCGGAACGCCCTCGCGATCGGCCGGCGTTTCTCCGGGCTCAAACGCCGCATCTCCGGGTACGCGCTGGACCGGCTGCTGCCCGAGCACGGCTACGACGTCGCCCGGTTCCTCTGCGGCACCGAGGGCACCCTGGCGACCACCCTGCGGGCGACCGTCGGCCTGGTGCCGCTGCCCGCCGCCAAGGCCCTGCTGGTGCTGGGCTTCCCCGACTCGTTCAGCGCCGCCGAGTGCGTGCCCCACGTGCTGCCCCACCAGCCGCTGACCATGGAATCGATCAATGACGAGCTGGTACGGCGCCTGCCCGACCAGGTCCGGAACGACGCGATCGCGGCGGGCCTGCCGGAGGGCAGTGCCTGGCTGCTCATCGAGGTCGCGGGCGGCGACGCCGAGCACGCGGCCCGCGCTGGGCGCGCGATCGTCGCCGACCTCGACGGCGCGGGCATCCCCGTGACGTCGGCGCTGGTCACCGACCCGCGCGCGCAGGCCGTGCTGTGGCGGTGCCGGCGCGACGGCACCGGCCTCGCCACCCGCCGGGCCGACGGCGCGGAGGCCTGGGCCGGCTGGGAGGACGCCGCGGTCCCGCCGGACCGGCTCGGGACGTACCTGCGTGAGCTCGACGAGCTGATGGCGGCCCACGGCCTGTCGGGCGCCTCGTACGGGCACTTCGGCGAGGGCTGCATGCACATGCGCATCGACTTCGACCTGAAGAGCCGGGCCGGTCTGACCACCTTCCGCTCGTTCGTCGAGCAGGCCACCGACCTCGTCGTCCGCCTGGGCGGCTCGGTCTCCGGCGAACACGGCGACGGACGAGCGCGTTCGGAACTGCTGACCCGCATGTACGGCACCGACATCATGGACCTGTTCCGCGAGGTCAAGCAGCTCTGGGACCCCTCCGGGGTGCTGAATCCGGACATCATCGCCGACCCCGCGCCGATCGACGCGAACATCCGGCATGCCGGAGCGGCCGACCCCAAGCGCCTGCTGACGGTCTTCGCCTACCCGCAGGACGCCGACAGTTTCGCCCAGGCACAGCGCCGCTGCGTCGGGGTGGGCAAGTGCCGGGAGTCTTCGGGCGGCGTGATGTGCCCCAGCTACCAGGTCACCCGCGAAGAGCAGCACTCCACGCGGGGCCGGGCCCACCTGCTGTGGGAGATGCTCCGGGGTGACGTCATCACCGACGGGTGGCGCTCCACCGAGGTCCGCGACGCCCTCGACCTGTGCTTGTCGTGCAAGGGATGCCTGTCCGACTGTCCGGTCAACGTCGACATGGCCACCTACAAGGCCGAGTTCCAGTACCACCACTACCGGCATCGGCTCCGCCCGCCCTCGCACTACTCGATGGGCTGGCTGCCGCTGTGGTCGCGCCTGGCGGCGCGGATGCCGAGGGTGGTCAACCGGATGACGTCGTCGGGTCTCGCGGGCCTGCTCAAACGGATCGGCGGGATCGCGCCCGAGCGGGCCATCCCACGCTTCGCCGACCAGCCGTTGACGACGTGGTTCCGGCGGCGCAGCCGACCGGCCGGCATCGGCGCGCGTGGCAAGGTCGTGCTGTGGCCCGACTCCTTCACCACCTACCTCTCCCCCGAGGTCGGCCGCGCCGCGGTCCGGGTGCTGGAGGCGGCGGGCTTCGAGGTGGTACTGCCGCGCGGCCAGGTGTGCTGCGGACTGACCTGGATCTCGACCGGGCAGCTCGGGGTCGCCAAGCGAGTGCTGCGCCACTCCCTCGGTGTCCTCGACGACTACCTGCGGGCGGGCGTGCCCGTCGTCGGGCTGGAGCCGAGTTGCACCGCCGTGTTCCGGCACGAGGCCGTCGATCTGCTGCCCGGTGACGAGCGGGCCGAGCGGGCCAAGCGGCTCACGTACACGCTGGCCGAACTGCTGGCCGCGTACGCCCCGGACTGGCAGCCGCCCGACGTGGGCGGGAAGGCGCTGGTGCAGCGGCACTGCCACCAGCATGCGGTCATGGGCTTCGAGGCGGACTCCGCGCTGATGCGGGCGGCGGGCATCGACGCCGATGCTCCGGACTCCGGCTGTTGCGGACTCGCCGGAAATTTCGGGTTCGAGCGGGGCCATTACGAAGTGTCGCGGGCGGCCGGCGAGCGGGTGCTGCTGCCCGCCGTACGCGCGGCGGACCCTGAGACGGCGATCGTCGCGGACGGCTTCAGCTGCCGCACCCAGATCGGGCAGGGCACCGACCGGACCGCGCTGCACCTGGCACAGGTGCTCGCAGCGGCCCTGGACGCCGATGCCGACCCCGGTTCAGCCGGTGAGTAGCCTCATCGCGCACAGCGCGTAGGTGCGGGCCGCGACCAGGAGCTCCTCTAGGCTGACCGACTCGTCGGCCCGGTGTGCCTGCTCGGCGACCGAGCCGGGGCCGAGCACGATCACCGGAACCCCCGCGTCGCGGGCGATGAATCCGCCGTCGCACGCGGCGGTCCATCCCGCCAGCGGCAGATCGGGCCCGCCGGCGTCGCCCACCGCCCGCTTGGCCGTCGCGACCAGCCGATGGTCCGGCGCCGTCTCGAACCCGGGCATCTGCATCGTCATGGTGACCGCGACGCCCAGCCCACGCTCGCCCAGACGCAGTGCCTCGATCCGGCCGGTCGTCTCGGCCAGCACGGTCTCCCCCTTCTCGTCGGGCAGCAGGCGCCGGTCGGCGGTGATCAGGCACTCGGCCGGAACGGTGGACGTCCCGGTGCCGCCGGCGATCTGACCGACGCTCCACGTGGCGGCCCCGACCAGCGGGTGCCGCGCGGCCGACAGCTCACCGTGCCAGCGTTCGAGCTCGGTCACCACCGCGGCGGCGCCGTAGATGGCGTTGAGCCCGTCGGAGGGCTTGCCGGAGTGGGCCGCCCGCCCGGTGACCGCGATCTCGACGTACGAGTCACCGCGCGCCGCGATGATCGTCTGCAGGTCGGTGGGTTCCGCCACGACGCACCCGGCGAAGCCGGAACGGTCGCCGCCGGCGAGGTAGGCGCGGATGCCCTTGCCGGTCTCCTCCTCGTCGACCACGGCGGCCAGCTCGACCGGACCGGTGAGGGCGACACCGGCCCGCCGCAGCGCGGACAGCGCCACCACGCACGCGGCGAGACCGCCCTTCATGTCCGCCGAGCCCCGCCCGAACAGCCGGCCGTCGCGGACCTGACCGCCGAAGGGCGGCACGGTCCAGTTGTCGCCGACGGGCACCACGTCGGTGTGCCCGAGCAGCAGCAACCCGGGCCCGGAGCCGCCGGCGAGGACCGCCGACACGTTGGACCGGCCGGGCTCCACCTCGGTGGTCGTCACCGCCAGACCGCGCGCCGCGCAGGCGGCGGCGAGCACGTCCACGGTCGGCCCCTCCTCGCCGGGCGGGTTCTGCCCCACCGCCCGGACCAGGTCCACCGCGACCTCGCGGATCTCGTCGAGCGTGATCAGGTCGAGGACCGCCTGTTCAGCCGCAGTGATCGCCTCGCGGTCGGCCGCAGTGATGGCTTCGCGGTCAGCCTCGGTGGTCGCTTCGCGGTCAGCCATGCTGAGCCCCCGTCACCAGGTCGATCGCGCGGCGCAGGCGGCGTACGCCCTCGAGGGTGCGCTCCGGAGTGGTCGACGCGAAGCACAGCCGCAGGGCGTTGCGGAAGCGGCCGCTGGGCGAGAAGGCCGGGCCGGGGATGAAGGCGACTCCTTCGGCCAGCCCCACCTCGAACAGCTCCTGCGCGTCGACCTCCTCCGGCAGCGTCACCCACAGGAAGAATCCGCCGTCCGGGCTGGTCCATCTCGCGATGTCGCCGAGGTGCTCGGTGAGCGCCCGCTGCATGCCGATCTTGCGGCGCAGGTACTCCACGCGCAGGCCGCTCAGGTGCTCGGCGAGGTGACCGTCCTCGAGGAACCGGGCCACCAGGAGCTGCGCGGGCAGGTTGGCGCAGGTGTCCATGGCCTGCTTGGCGTTGATCAGCGGCTGGCCGAGTTCGGGGGCCGCGTCGACCCAGCCCACCCGCAGGCCCGGCGCCAGCACCTTCGAGAAGGTACGCACCGAGAACACGTCCGCGCGCCCGTCACCCAGTTCGCGCAGGCTGGGCAGGTCCTCGCCGGCGAAGCGCAACCAGCCGTACGGGTCGTCGTCGATGACGATCGCCCCCCACCGGCGGGCCAGCTCGAGGAGCGCGAGCCGCCGTGCGAGCGACATGGTGGTGCCGGAGGGGTTCTGGAAGTTCGGGATCGTGTAGATCGCCTTCGGCGGGCGACCGGCCCGCTCGACGAGCTCCGGCAGGGCCTCGACGATCAGCCCGTCGTCGTCGACAGGTGCCTCGAGCACCTTGCCGCCGTACGACATGACGGTGGCGCTGCCGTTGGTGTAGGTCGGCGACTCGACGACGACCAGGTCGCCGGGGTCGACGAAGAGTTTGCAGGCGAGGTCGATGCCCTGCATCCCGCCGCTGGTGATGGTCAGCCGGTCGGGGGTCGTCGCCTCGCCGGTGCCCGACAGCATGTCGAGCACCGCCGCCCGCAGCCGGGGGTCGCCCTCGGTCGCGGCGTAGTCATAGGCGTGGGCCGAGCCCAGTTCGGCGGCGCTGATCGCGGCCAGTACCCGCGTGGGGACCACTTCGGCGGCGGGGCTGCCCATCGCGAAGCGGACGATGTCGTGCGACTGCTTCTGCAGCAGCGACGTGCTCGAGTCGATGACCGACCCGACCAGTCCTGCCGCCCGTGCCGCGAGCGGCACCTGCGCGGCGGTCCGCGTCATCGTGTTCACCGTCCGATCGTGAGGTTCTGGGTGAGGTCGGTCAGCCGCTCGACCCCGTCGGTGGTCAGCGCGACGGGTTCGGACAGCTCGTATCCCCAGTCGTCCATCCACATGCCGAGGATGACGTGGAAGCACATGCCGGCCTCGAGCACGGTGTGCTCGTCGGGCCGCAGGCTGATGGTGCGCTCACCCCAGTCCGGCGGGTATCCCAGACCGATGGAGTACCCGATCCGCGATTCCTTGGTCAGGCCGTACGCGCTGATGACGGCGTTCCACGCGGCGTGGATCTCGTGAGCGGTCCGTCCGGGGCGCAGCGTGGCCAGGACCTCGGCCATGCCGTCGCGCACGATCGCGGCGGTGTCGGCGAGCCGGCGGGGCGGCTCGCCGAGCATGATGGTGCGGGCCAGCGGCGCGTGGTAGCGCCGGTAGACGCCCGCGAGCTCGATCGTCGTGGCCTCACCGACGCGGAACTTCTCCTCGGTCCAGGTCAGATGCGGTGTACCGGCTCCTTTGCCGGTGGGCAGCATCGGCACGAACGCCGGGTAGTCGCCGCCGTGTTCAGCCGTGCCGCGCGCCTGCGCGGCGGCGATCTCGGCGACGACGTCACATTGGCGTCGCCCCGGGGCCACGGCCTCCAGCGCCACCTCCATGACCCGCTGCGCGATCGACCCGGCGATCCGCATCTGCGTGAGTTCGTGGTCGGACTTGATCACGCGTACCCAGTTGACCAGCTCCTGGCTGTCTTCGAGCCGGACGTGCGGAAGACCCGCCCGCAGCGCGAGGTAGCCGCGGGCCGTGAAGAACGCGGAGTCTCCCTCGATTCCCACGCACCGGTCCGGGCCGGTCTCGATCAGGCCGCGTTCGCGGACGCGTTCGGCGATCCAGTCGTACGGGTGCACCTTCGGACGGTGGACCAGTTCCTCCGGGTAGCCCTCGATCTGCTCCGGCGGCAGCCAGGCGGTGAACCCGGCTCCGGCGGCGTCCATCGCGCGGGCGAACAGGACCGGCGGACCGGCGGCCGACACCACCAGACACTGCGGCGTATAGAAGGACCAGGCGTTGTAGCCGGTGAGGTAGTACATATTGGCCGGATCGGTCACCAGCAGGGCGGCGAACGAGCGCTCCGCCATACCCTCCTGCACGCGGGCGAGCCGTTGCGCGTACTCGGCGGCATCCGGGCCGAGGGAAGACTGCTGCACTAGAAAAACCTCATTTCAGTGGTCGCCAAGGAGACGCTGCCCCGGCCCGGTCGCCTGGCGGCCGATCGCCCGCAGCGCCGCCCACATGGTCGCCTGGTTCGCGCTGATCACCGGCTTGCCGAGCCGCGCCTCGAGCGGGGCGATGACGTCGTAGGTCGGCAGGTTGGTGCACGAGATCACGATCGCGTCGGCCTCGGCGTGGTCGGCCTGGGCGACGAGTTCGGCGGTGCGCGCGTACGGAACCTTCCAGATGTCGGTGCTCAGCCCCAGGTGGGAGCTGCCGACGACGTCCACGCCGGCCTCCCGCAGGAACAGCCGCAGCCGCTCGGTCACGTCCGGGTCGTACGGGGTGGCGATCGCCACGCGCTCGGCGCCCAACTGCCTCAGGGCCGCCAGCAGGGCGCCGGACGTCGTGACCGCCGAGGGAGCTCCGGCCGCGCACATCGCCTCGACCAGTTGGCGCTCCCCCTGTACGCCACGCACGAAGCTGCCCGACGTACAGCCGTAGGCGTAGACCGCGGGCGAGACCGTGACCAGGTCCCGGGTGCAACGGCTGACGGCCTCGGCATCACCGACCTGCTCCGCCATCTCCACCGTCACCGGCAGCGGCGAGAACGGGGTACGGGTGAAGAACAACGCCACGTCATCGGGCGTCCAGCGCCACAGCTCCCGATCGAGCGCCATGTCGTACGGGACGATCACGCCGACGCCCGTCTGGACCGGCGGTCCTGGCGGTGCGGCGCTCGTGTTCGTGGTCATGGACGGTCTCCTGCGATCGTGGGGGCCGACCCCGTGCGAGTGTGGAGCCGTGTCGCCATCATGCAGGATCGATGCATTGTTGACAATCATACGTAGCTCTCCTACGTTGGGCCGCGGCCCAGGTGGCGAGCGAACAAGGAGGCGCTCATGGCAGGATCCGACGGCAAGCCGATCATCGCCGTGCTCTGCGCGGCCGGGGGCCCGCACCCCCCGCACATGCGGGCTGTCGAGGAGCGTGCGACGGTCCGTTACTGCGACGCCGACGGCCTGGCCGCCGCCGTGGCGGACGCGGACGCCCTCTTCCTGTGGGACTTCTTCTCCAGCGCCGTACGCCAGATCTGGGACCACGCCGGGGCACTGCGGTGGATCCACGTGGCCGCGGCCGGCGTGGACAAGCTCCTCTTCGAGGAGCTCATCGACTCCGACGTCATCGTCACCAACGCACGTGGCGTCTTCGACCGGCCCATCGCCGAGTTCGTGCTCGGCTCGGTGCTCGCCTTCGCCAAGGACCTCCACCGCAGCCACGATCTGCAGCTCGCCCGTAAGTGGAGGCACCGGGAGACCCTGCCGGTGGCCGGCACCACGGCGTTGATCGTGGGCACCGGCGCCATCGGGCGCGAGACCGCCCGGCTGCTCCGCGCCGTCGGCATGGACGTACGGGGGGCCGGCCGCACCGCGCGGGCCGTCGACCCCGACTTCGGCACCGTCGTCGCCAGCGACGAGCTGGCCGCACACGCCGGCTGGGCCGACCACGTCATCATGGTCGCGCCCCTGACCCAGGCGACCCGGGGGCTCATCGACGCCACCGTGCTGGCCGCGATGAAACCCACCGCCCATCTGATCAACGTCGGGCGCGGTCCCTGCGTCGTCGAGGACGACCTGGTCGCGGCCCTGACAGGCGGGCAGATCGCGGGGGCGTCCTTGGACGTGTTCGCGACCGAGCCGCTGCCGGTGAACCATCCGCTGTGGAGCGCGCCCGGCGTGGTCGTGTCCGCGCACATGTCCGGCGACACCGTCGGCTGGCTCGACACGCTGGCCCGGCAGTTCACCGATAACGCCGTCCGCTGGCTCGACGGCGAGGATCTCGTCAACGTCGTCGACAAGCGGCTCGGGTTCGTGCCCGCCCACCCGCAACCGAGCCGCCCGCAGTCCAGCCACGCGCGGCGGAGCCCCGCAGACGAGTAGGGAGCCATGATGACCGACCTGACCCGGCTGAGCGCCACCGAACTGATCGCCGGTTACCGCGACCGCAGCGTGTCCCCGGTGGAGGCCACCCGCGCCGCGCTCGCCGCGATCGAGGCCGCCAACGACGAAGTGAACGCCTTCGTCCTGGTCGACGCCGAGTCCGCGCTGACCGCCGCGGCGGAGTCCGAGGCCCGCTGGCGCGACGGCACCACCCGCGGACCCGGCGACGGCGTACCCACCTCGATCAAGGACATCCTGTACACCCGTGGCTGGCCGACCCTGCGCGGCACCAACCTCATCGACGAGCAGGGACCGTGGCCGGACGACGCCCCGGCCGTGGCCCGGCTGCGCGAGACCGGAGCCGTGCTGCTGGGCAAGACCACCACGCCCGAGTTCGGGTGGAAGGGCGTCACCGACTCCCCGCGACACGGCGCCACCGGAAATCCGTGGAACGCCGAGCTGACCGCCGGCGGATCGAGCGGCGGCAGCGCGGCAGCGGTCGCGCTGGGCATGGGGGCCTGGTCGGTCGGCACCGACGGCGGCGGATCGGTGCGCATCCCCGCCGCGTTCACCGGAACAGTCACCATCAAACCGACGTACGGCCTCATCCCGATGTGGCCCGCCAGCCCGTTCGGCACCCTGTCACACGGCGGGCCCATGACCCGCACCGTCACCGACGCCGCCCTGATGCTCGACATCCTCACCGGCTTCGACGCACGTGACTGGTCGGCGCTGCCCACCCCGGCGACCTCGTTCCGCGACGGACTCGGCGACGGCGTCCGCGGCCTGCGCGTCGCGTTCTCCCCCACTCTCGGGTACGTGCGCAACGACCCCGAGGTCGAGGCCGCCGTCCGTACCGCCGCGGCCGTGCTGGCCGAGGCGGGGGCCGACGTCGAAGAGATCGATCCCGGCTTCGCCGACCCCGTCGAGGCCTTCCACGTCCTGTGGTTCACGGGCGCGGCCAAGGTCGTCGAGGCCTATGGCCCCGACGCCCTGGCGCGGGTCGACCCCGGGCTGCGCCGCGGCGTCATGCGTGCCCTGGCCGCCGGCGCCGCGGACTATCTGGACGCCACGGCGGTGCGGATGGACCTCGGGGTACGGATGGGGCGCTTCCACCAGACGTACGACCTGCTGCTGACGCCGACCCTGCCGATCCCCGCGTTCCCCAAGGGAATGGACGCCCCGAAGGGCTGGCACTCCCAGGACTGGACAAGCTGGACTCCCTACACCTACCCGTTCAACATGACCCAGCAGCCCGCCGCGAGCGTGCCCTGCGGATTCACCTCCGCCGGGCTGCCCGTCGGCCTGCAGATCGTCGGCCCCCGGCACGCTGACGCGCTCGTGCTGCGGGCCGCCCGCGCCTATGAGGCGGCCACCGACTGGACCTCCGCGCGGCCGCCGCTCGCTCGCCCCTAACCATTGAGGAGAATCCCCATGGCTCGCTACATCACGGTCACGCTGGAATCACGCGGCGTTTCCTGCACCGCCCGGCTGCTCGATGACGAGGCGCCCCGCACCGCGGCCGCCATCTGGGACGCGCTTCCGCTGTCCGGTCAGGTTTTCCACGGCAAGTACGCCCGTAACGAGATCTACAACTTGGTGCCGGCGTTCGCGGCGGTCGAGCCCGGGAAGGAGAACACCACGGTCACTCCCATTCCCGGCGATCTCTGTTACTTCGCGTTCGACGCCAACGATCTCGCCACTCCCTCGCACGGCTACGAGAGCGGCGGCGGGCCCAAGAACCTGTCACACATCATCGACCTGGCGCTGTTCTACGGCCGCAACAACCTGCTGCTCAACGGCGACCAGGGCTGGGTGCCGGGCAACGTCTTCGGCACCGTCGTCGAGGGACTCCAGGAGATGGCCGTCGCCTGCCAGGACATCTGGATGGCCGGCGCCCGGGGTGAGACGCTGACGTACGCGCGCTCCCACGAGGACTGACGACGGCCGGGCATCACTGGCTGACCGCCCGCTTGTACAGGCGCGTGGCCAGCGGGACGAACACCACCAGGATCAGCACCGACCAGCCCACCGACACCGGCACCGCGTGCTGGAGCGGCCACGCGTCGGGAACCGGCCTGAGGGGAGTGGTGTTGCCGAACAGCTCGCGCGCCGCCTGGACGAACGTCGAGACCGGGTTCCATTCGGCGACGGGCTTGAGCGGGCCGGGCAGCCGCGCGCTGTCGACGAAGGCGTTGGACAGGAAGACCAGCGGGAACGACACGAGCGTGGCGATGTTGTTGAACACCTCGGGCGTGCGCAGGGCCAGCGCGACGGTCGCCGTCACCCAGGAGAACGCGTACGCGAAGAACAGCAGCAGTAGGAACCCCCCGACCGCCTCGAGCGGCGAGGAGTGGACGCGCCAGCCGACCAGCAGCCCCACCAGCGCCATCACGACGATGCTCGTGATGTTCATGAGCATGTCGCAGAGCGTCTGCCCGACCAGCACCGCCGACGGCGCCATCGGCAGCGTGCGGAACCGGTCGAAGATGCCCTTCTGCAGGTCCTGGGTGAGGGTGTAGCCGGTGATCTGCCCGCTGGTGACGATCGCCTGGACGAAGATCCCTGGGAGCAGATACTCCTGGTAGGAGATGCCGGGCAGGTCCATCATGCTGCCGAACACGTACGCGAACAGCAGCACGAACACGATCGGGAGGATGATCACGCCGCCGAGCAGGTCGGGGGCTCGCCTGATCTTGAGCGCGTTGCGCTTGCTGATCGTCATGCCGTCGGCGACCGCCATCTGAAGGGCGTTCATCGGACCGTCTCCTTGATGTCGTCGGTGGCGGCCTGGTGGCCGGTGAGGCTCAGGAAGACCTCGTCCAGGGTCGGCCGCCGCAGCCCGGCGTCGCGTACGGCGACACCCTCGGCGGCCAGGCGGCCCAGGGCGGTGGTGAGCGAGGCGGCGCCGCCCGCCACCGGAATGATGACGCGCAGGGCGGTGGGGTCGGTCCAGAGGTCGGCGACGGCCAGCGGCGCCAGGACCCGGCGGACGGTCTCCAGATCGGCGGGACTGGTCACCGAAAGTTCGATCCGGTCGCCGCCGACCTGGTCCTTGAGCTCGTTGGCGGTGCCGAGCGCGATCACCCGTCCGTGGTCGACCACCGCGATCCGGTCGGCGAGCCGGTCGGCCTCCTCCAGATACTGGGTGGTGAGCAGGACCGTCGTGCCACCGGCGACCAGCTCGGCGATGACCTCCCACAGGCTCACCCTGGCCCGGGGGTCCAGGCCGGTCGTGGGCTCGTCCAGGAACAGCACCGGCGGGTCGGCCACCAGCGCTCCGGCCAGGTCGAGCCGGCGCCGCATGCCGCCGGAGTAGCCCTGCACCGGGCGGTCGCCCGCCTCCGTCAGGTCGAAGCGTTCCAGCAGCTCTCCGGCGCGCTGTTTGCTGCGTTTGGTGCCCAGGTGGTAGAGACGGCCGACCATCTCCAGGTTCTCGGCGCCGGTGAGGTGCTCGTCCACCGCCGCGTACTGCCCGGACGCCCCGATGTGGGAACGCAGCCGTTGCGCGTCGGCCACGACGTCCAGTCCGGCGACCGTGGCGTGTCCGGCGTCCGGCTTCAGCAGCGTGGTCAGGATCCGTACGGTCGTCGTCTTGCCGGCACCGTTCGGGCCGAGTAACCCGAACACCGTTCCCTCCGGGACCGACAGATCGATCCCGTCCAGGGCGACCACGTCGCCGTATCTCTTGACCAGGCCTTCGGCCACGATCGCTGGGGGCATGAGGTCTTCTCCTTTACGGTCTTCGGTGCTTCTGCTGTCTTCGGTGCTTCTGCTGTCAGGAGCGGTGGATCACGATGTCGCCGTAGGCGGTGTGGGCACGCACCTCGACGGTCTCGTCGGACTGGCCGGGGCCGGCGCAGTCGTCCAGGGAGACGTCCACGCTGCCGTACTGCGAGCTCACGTCCAGCCAGGCGGCGGTGCCCTCCCGGATCCCGAGTTCGAGCCGGCCGCCGGCGGTCTCCAGGACGACCGCGCCGGACACCACCTCGCCGATCCGGACACTGCCGTAGGCGGTCTTGGCGGCGACTCCGGCCAGGGCGTGGTCGACCTTGATGTCGCCGTACGCGGTCTTCAGCCGGAGTTCGCCGGTCACCGAGCCGAGGGTGAGGTCGCCGTTGGAGGTCCTGACCACCGCCGTGCCGTCGATCTCGCCGATCCGGATGTCGCCGTTGGAACTGGTGATGTCGGCGTGCCCGACCGACCGGGTCACCGAGATGTCGCCGGACCCCGTCTTCAACTGCAGCCGGCCGGCCTCCTCGAGCCGGATGTCGCCGTAGGAAGCGCTGAACTTCACCTCGCCGAGACGGCCCCTGCAGCGGAAATCCGCCGCCGCGTTCGCTTCGACGCGGGAGCCGGCCGGCAGGTCGATCGTCAGGTCGACCGAGCCGCCCCAGCCGAGCAGCGAACGGGCCCAGATTCTGGGCGCCTCGACCAGCTTGTCGATCGAGCCCCACCCGGACAGCGGAGCGGGCCGGTCCTTGTCCGCCTTCACGAGCAGCCGGCCGCCGGCGTACTCGACCTGGACCTGCTCGGCGGCGTGCCGGTCGGTCTCGCTGAACTCGTCGCTGGGGCGTACGTCGACGACGGTGTCGGTGCGATCGCTCGCGTTGATCCGGACTTTGGCGGCTGCGAGATCGATCATGACGGAGATGGGCTCGGGGGTGGCGAACGTTGGCATGACTGTCCCCTCATGGGTTCGGCGGGCGTCCCGGCTGCCGGAACGCCCGGTCTTGGGTCGGGCTAGCGGACCCAGCCGCTGTGGCTCCGCTGGGTCCGCGGGCCCGCGCGCCGGCCTCCGCCGTCGGGTTCGAGTGCCGCGGAGACGGCGCGGACGAGCCAGGTGTTGACCGAGAGCCCGTCTCGGGTGGCCGCGTCCTCGATGCGCGGCTTGAGCTGCTCGGGAACGCGGAGCGAGATCCGCGACGTGCCGCCCTCGTCGGCGTCCGGCGGCCTGGCACCCCTCTCGGCTCCCCCGGCATGCCCGGGCTCGCCGAACGGCTGACCGACCGGTGGTGGCGTCACGACGAAGCCGGGATCGGGTCCGCGCAGGCGTACCTCGACCGAACCCGGCGCGAGGTCACGGGTGATCTCGTCCGCGGCGGCGGAGAGCGCCTCCAGCAGGGCGAGCCTGGTGGCCGGCTCGAGCGTCAGGGCGAGACGCTCGGCGAGCGCGCGAGCGTCCTCGCCGCCCGCCTCGGCGGCGATCGTGAGTTCACGGCGAAGCTGGTCGACATACGGCGCGAGGTCCATGACGCAACTATGACGTCATAATGGCGTCAACGCAAGTCCAAGATGCCCCACGCTGACGTCATGTAGGCATCACGGCCGGGGATCGGCAAGCCGTACGGCCTTCCCTGGTGCACCGCTCGGCCGCGAACCAGGTGCCAGCACTCTGCGCATGACCGTCCGCCACGCCATCGCCGACAGCTCCTCGCGATCACATGGCCGTCGGCCCACTGGCGGTCGGCCGCCACCCGCTCGGTGGCGCCGAAGGAACGGCGTCGCGAGGTCGTCGCGAAATGCCGCTATACCGGTTTGCGTATGCCTTGAGGAAGATTCATGGCGCTGTACGTACCTCCTGATGGCAGATTCCGGTTTCGGGAGGTATGTAATGCACCGCAGAGTCGCCCTGCTCTCCGCCGTCGCAGTGACCGTGGCAGGTGCCCTGGTCCCCGCGGGTGCCGCCCAGGCCAGTGGTGGCTGGACCAGCGCCGACCCCACGCCCGTCAGGTGGTCCGCCACGGACTCCTGGTCGGAGCGCAGGACCGTCCAGCAGTACTGGACGCAGCAGCGCCTGATGGCGGCGCAGCCGCTCGACGAACCCACACCGCGACGCTCCAACGGGTCGGGCGCGCCGACCCAGGGCACGCCGTGGGCCACGAGAGGCGCCTCTACCACCACGACCCAGCGCTCCCAGGGGACCACCCGGGTCGCCTCGGCCGTCGCCACCCAGGGCACCCCCTTTACGGTCCAGGGCGTCGCGGCCCAGGAGCAGGCCCGGGTGCCCAACAGCCCCGGCCTCCGGTGGACCGACGGTGGCGCCGTCGTGCGTACCACCGGACGCGTTTTCTTCACCACTGCCAACGGCGGCAACGCCTCCTGCTCCGGCTCGGCCGTGACCAGCGCCAACGAGAGCGTCGTGATCACCGCCGGACACTGCGTGAAGGCAGACGGTGCTTTCCACCGGAACTGGGTGTTCATCCCGGCCTTCGACAACGGCCGGCGCCCGCTCGGCACCTGGGTGGCCAGCCGGCTGCTGACCACGCAGCAGTGGAACGCTCGCGAGGACATCAACTTCGACGTGGCCGCCGCCGTGGTCGCGCCGCTCCAGGGCCGGACGCTGACCGACGTCGTGGGCGGGCAGGGGGTGGCGTTCAACCAGCCCAGGCAGCGGCAGATGTTCTCCTTCGGCTACCCGGCGGCGCCGCCCTTCGACGGCTCGAAGCTGGTCTACTGCAGCGGGCGCGCGTTCAACGACACCGTGATGACCAGGGACCAGGGGCTGCGCTGCAACATGACCGGCGGGGCGAGCGGCGGGCCGTGGTTCCAGGGGTTCAACGAGTCCACCGGGCTCGGCTGGCTGAACTCCGTCAACAGCTTCAAGTACGACTTCGCCCCCGATTTCATGTTCGGCCCCTTCTTCGGAAACGAGGCGATGGCCGTCTACCAGGCCGCGCAGAACACCAACGCCCCCTGAGCATCCCTCTGCCGTTGCCGGTGACCGCGATCCCCGGCCTGGATCTGCCTCAGATCCGGCCGGCGGTCTTGGGCCGTTCACCTCAATGGGCCGAGCTCTCCGATCGCCGCCGCGATCCTCTGGGCCGCTCACCCCAAGGAGCGGGGCTTTCCGATCGCTGATGCGGTCCTTGAGTGGTTCACCTCAATGAGGCGAGCCGACCGGACCCGGCGTCCCACCACCCGTTTTACCCGCACGGGCGCACAGGCCCAGGCCGCACGGGCGCACAGCGTCACGGGCGGCAGGCCGCACAGGCACACGCCACACGGCGTCACGGGCGGCAGGCCGCACCGGCCTGGCGGGCGAGTTGCAACGGGACTGCAACGGTGATCGAGACCATCTGAGCATCGGGTGGGCAGCGGGCGCTGCCCCGGATGCGAGGAGTGATGTTTCATGTTTACTGCGATTCTCACGAGGGTGCGCGGGCTGTGGGTGGCCTTGGTCGCGGGGGTGGCTCTGATCGTCGGCGTCGGCCTGGCGGCTCCGGCGAACGCCGCGGTGCCGCCCGAGGTGATCATCGCCGACACGTTCGCCACCAGGACGGTGACGGCCGACACCTTTGCCGACTACCTGTTCAACGTTCCGGCCGGCAATTGGACGGCTGAGGCGACGCTCACGGCCCGCAACAACACCGCCACGGCGGCGGCCCTGTCCTGCTCGTTCCTGATCATCAGCGAGGGCAGCACCAACAACACCAGTGTCGTCGCCACGGTCGGCCCCAACGGTCAGCTCGCGAGCCTGGCGACGGGCACCGCCCGCGTCGTGGCGACCACCGGGGTGGTTCGGCTGCGGTGCGGCGCCACTACGGCCACCACCAACATGTCGGTGTTCAACGTGAACATCATGGCGACCCGGGTCAACGCGATCACCCGGGTGAATCTCGGTTAGGCGACTGAGCGCGGAAAAAGGGGCCGCGGCGGGCAAGCCGCGGCCCCTTTCGGCTGATCGGTCGCTACAGAACTGACCGATCGATACAGGGCCAACCGATCGCTACAGGGCTGATCGATCGCTACAGGTCGGTGGCGATGATCTTCTCGATGTTCCGTTCGGCGAGTGCCGTGATGGTGACGAACGGGTTCACGCTGGTGTTGCCGGGGATCAGTGAGCCGTCGATGACGTACAGGCCCGAGTAGCCGGCCAGGCGGCCGTAGTTGTCGGTGGCCTTGTTCAGGACGGCGCCCCCGAGCGGGTGGTACGTGAGGTGGTCGCCCCAGATCTTGTAGATGCCGAAGAGGTCGGTCCGATAGATCGTCCCCTCCGTCGAGTTGATCTTGTCGAAGATCGTCTTGGCCATGTCGATGCCCGGCTGCTTCCAGGCGGTCTGCCAGTTCAGATCGACCTGCCCCGTCGTGGCGTTCCAGGAGAACTGGGCGCGGTTCGGGTTCTTGGTGATCGACAGATAGAACGAGGCGAAGGTCTCGATCCCGGTGGGCAGCGGCGCGACCTCGGCGAACGCGCCACCGGCCGCCCAGTTGTCGATGCCGGCGCAGGGAATGGTCGACTGGGAGCTGCCGGTCGGGTCCCACAGGTGGTTGGCACGGCCGCACATGACGTTGCCGTTGTCGCCCCAGCCCTTGCCCACCTCGGCGTTCAGGTTGGGCAGCGCGCCGGTGGCCTTCAGCTTGACCAGCAGCTTGCTGGTGCCGACACTGCCGGCGGCGAAGAACACCCGGTCGGCGATCACGGTCTTGGTGGCCGTGGTGTCGCCGTTGGTGTTGATCTGCTGGATGACGACCGTGTAGCCGCCACCGGCCGCCGGGGCGACCGAGGTGACCTTGTGCAGCGGCGAGATGGTGACCTTGCCGGTGGCCTTGGCCTGGGCGATGTAGGTCTTCTGCAGGGACTTCTTGCCGTAGTTGTTGCCATAGAGGATCTCGCCGGCCAGGGCTGACTTGGTGGCGGTGCCGGCCGCCTCCTGCTCCATGTAGTTCCAGTCGTACACGTCGGGCACGAAGACGAACGGGAAGCCGGAGCGCTGGGCGTGCTTACGGCCGACCCGGGCGAACTGGTACCAGTCGGTGGAGTCGAACCAGGCCGATCTGACCGTGCCGACCCCGAGCCCGGCGTTGGCGCGCGGGTAGTAGGTGTTGTACATCTCGTCGGCGTTGACCGACGGGAGGACGGCGGCGAAGTTCTCCCGCTTGGGGGTGACCGCCATGCCGCCGTTGACCAGCGAGCCGCCGCCGACACCGCGCCCCTGGTAGACGGTGATGCCGCTGAACTCCTCGGCGTCCAGGACCCCGGTGTAGCGGGAGATGTCCTTGTCGATCGGGAAGCCGAGGAAGTAGTTGAGGGGTGCCTTGGTCCTGGTGCGTAACCAGTAGGACCGGTTGTCCGGCGAGAGCGTGCTGCAGAAGATCTTGCCGTCGGAGCCGGGGGTGTCCCAGGCCATACCCATCTCGATCATGTGTACGTCGACGCCCGCCTGGGCGAGACGCAGCGCGGCGACGGAGCCGCCGTATCCGGTACCGATCACCAGGGCCGCGACGTGGGCCCCGTCGCCGATCGGGCCGGCTGCCGCCCGGGCCGCGGTGGGGTGTGCTGTGAGGGCCAGGGCTCCCACGGTTCCCGCGATGAATCCGCGGCGCGAGACACCTCTGGAACCGGTACCGCGCGGGGTGTTGTCACTCATCCGATGGTCCTTACTCTCGGTGGGATGAGAACAGGTCCTGCATGTTGCTCGCGCCTTTGTGTCAGCTAGGACGCCCGTCTAGGGGCGGGCGACGGGCCGCTGGGCAGCCTGCACACGGTGTCGAGCCCCAGTACGTGGTTGAGCCGTCCGAACGCCAGCCAGGAGCCGATGCTCATGCTCAGCTCGACGATCTCCAACTGGCTGTAGTGCGCGGTCATCCGCGTCCAGAACTCGTCGTCGAGGCCGTGGTGATCCAGGGCGTACCGCTCGGCGTATTCGGCGGCCAGCCGGGTGCGATCGTCGAAGGCGCCGGTGGTACGCCATTGCGTGACCGCGTCGGCGAACTCCTCCTCGACCTTCTGCCCGTCCCGTTCGGTACGCCAATCGAGGCAGAAGGCGCAGCCGTTGATCTGCGCGATCCGCAGCCGTGCGGCCTCGAACTCGCGGAGCCCGAGGGTCGTGTGGGCGTACACCGACAGGGAGAAGTGCGAGGCGGCGATCCCGATGCCGGGCACCATCTCACCCCACACGTACTCGATCGCGTCCTTTCCCTCGGGGATGTCGAGGTTCATGGGTGTTTCCTCCCGAGTTTGCCGATCGCGGGGCGCAGGGGGACGTCGAGCGCGTCGTAGAGGCCGGGTTCGGCGTCCACGAGCCAGTCGATGGCGTTCACCAGGCGGCCGACCGCGGTGGCGTTCCCGCCCGCGGCCCGGTTGCCGCCCTCGTCGGTGGCCTCGACCGTGACCTCGATGCGCGGGCGGCCCTCGATGATCACCCGGTGCGCGCCCTGGCCGTCGGGCGGGGTCGGCCAGTCCGGTGCGCAGGACGGGTGGATGCGGGTGACGTGCTCGATGACGATGCGGGGCTCGCCCTCGACGATGCCCTGCACCTCGAACCGCACCGCGCCCTGGGTGCCGGCCTCGAACTCGCCCATCGTCTCGGTGCCCACCGTCGAGTCGAGCGGGCGCCGGTCCACGGTCTCGCGGATCTCGTCGAGTTCGACGCCGAGGGCTCTGGCCATCAGCCGTACCTGCCCGCCCCACACCATGGTCGGGATCGTCGGCGCGATCATCGGCGGCTCGTAGTCCATCGGCTGGCCCATGCCGACCAGGTACCGGACCGAGTCGGGCTGGTCGTAGGTGGAGTAGTCGAAGATCTCCTGGCAGCGGACCACGTCCACGGTGCCGCCCAGTCCGCTGATCAGCAGGGGCAGCACGTCGTTGCCCCAGCCCGGGTCGACGCCGGAGACGAACAGCGAGCCGCCGCCGTCCGAGATGGCAGCCAGCACCGGTTCGCGCAGCTCGGGCGGGGCGTTGCGCTGGTCGTAGAGCGCGTACAACGAGGGGGTGACGACCACGGCTCCGGCGCGAATCGCCTTGATGATGTCGGCGAGGGCCTCATCGGGGCGAATGTCGCCGGAGGCCGCGTAGACGACGGCGCGGGGGCCGGTGGCCAGCACCGCGTCGACGTCGTCGGTCGCCGCGATCCCCAGATCGCCGAGCCCGGCGAGCGCGCCGGCGTCGCGGCCGACCTTGCCGGGGTCGTGGACGAGTACGGCCGCGAGTCTCAACGCCGGGTGGGCCTCGACGGCACGGATGGCCGCGCGGCCGACGTTGCCGGTGCCCCAGACGATCGTGGACAACATGATCGGAGCGTAGCAAGCGCTTGGTTAGGTGCATAGGGTCATCACGACCTCGCTGATGATCGTGTGAGGATCGTCCCGGCCACGGTCCTCGCCCTGCCTGTGGCGAAACTCCGGCGCCGTAATAGGAGCGAGATACGCGACATAACGGACATCAGTTCAATGCGCGCAGGATTTATTTCGGCAATTCCCGCCGGCGAGGGAATTTGCTGGTGGGTGAACCATGCCGCTTGTCATCCCGTATCTCACGAAAACCGGGCTTTCCGGTTCACGTTCCTAACCCGAGAGGAGTTCCGTATGGCGAATGCCTCGGGGAGCAGGCCATTCAGGCCATGGTTAGCTGCTGTTTCCGTAGTCGGAGGTATCACTCTCGTCCTTGCGGGTTCCCCCGCAGCGGGGCAGTCGCTGACCTTGGCGAACATGTCCGCCCGCGCAGACACGATCACCTGCCCAAGCGTGGCGGACAAACTTCCGGAGATTCCGGCAGCGGCGCAAGCTGAGGTCGACCGCAACCTCGCCCTGCTGAACACCCAGATCGCCGAAGCGAACAACCGGCTGGTCACCTCGGCCGGAGAGGGCGGTCCGAACTTCGTACAGAACGCCATCCTCGGCCCACTGGCCGACAAGCGCACGGCCACCATCAACCGCATCGCCACGGCCATCGGCCGATCGGCGGCACGCCCCAACCTCGCAGTGGAAGCCCTGTCCACCTGCAAGCTCGGCGGCGCCGCCGCCACCGCCGCCCCGGCGCCTGAGGCCTCCGCCTCGGCGACACCGGGGACCTCTGATGCGCCGGCGCCCGGAGGCACAGCTCAGACGATCACGTGTCCGAGTGTCGCGGACAAACTCCCGGAGATCCCGGCAACGGCGAAGGCCGAGGTCGACCGCAACCTCGCCCTGCTGAACACCCAGATCGCCGAAGCCAACAAACGCCTGGTCACCTCGGCAGGAGAGGGCGGCCCCAACTTCATCCAGAACGCCATCCTCGGCCCACTGGCCGACAAACGAACCGCCACCATCAACCGCATCGCCACAGCCATCGGCCGAACAGCGGCACGCCCCAACCTCCCCGTGGAAGCACTGTCCGTCTGCAAGCTCGGCGCCGCCTCCACCTCGCCCCCTGAGTCCCCCAGTGACTCCCCCAGTTCGCCTCCGTCCGACAACGGAACCGCGCCCCCCAGCACCGGCAGCAAGACGATCACCTGCCCAAGCGTGGCGGACAAACTCCCGGAGATCCCGGCAACGGCGAAGGCCGAGGTCGACCGCAACCTCGCCCTGCTGAACACCCAGATCGCCGAAGCCAACAAACGCCTGGTCACCTCGGCAGGAGAGGGCGGCCCCAACTTCATCCAGAACGCCATCCTCGGCCCACTGGCCGACAAACGAACCGCCACCATCAACCGCATCGCCACAGCCATCGGCCGAACAGCGGCACGCCCCAACCTCCCCGTGGAAGCGCTGTCCACCTGCAAGCTGAGCGCCGCCTCCACCTCGGCCGCTGCCAAGACCGCCGGCCCGTCGGCCGACGACTTCATCGACATTCAGGCGGTCTCCCCCGTACAGCAGCCGAAGAGGATCGCGTCCAGCGGCACCTTCGTCTCCAAGTGCGGTACGGACCAGGAGGGACACACCAACTCCGACAACGTCATCACCGCTCCGGGCGTGTCCAACGGCGCCCAGCACCTGAACAACTACGTGGGTAACGAGTCCACCGACGCCTTCTCCACCAACGAGAGCCTGGCCGCCGCGGACACCACCTGCCGCATCAGCGCCGACCAGTCGACGTACTTCTGGCCGTCCCTGCAGGTACGCACCGGGGACAAGAGCACGTCCGTGCTGCCCTCCGCGGTGCAGTTGCAGTTCCGCGGCAATGCCACGTCGCGGGTCACGGCGGCGCCCCGCTTCCTCAGGCTGGTCACCGGCGACGCGATGGCGCTGACCAACAGCGCGGCCGACGCCCCGGCCGACACCGCGACCGACGTCCCGACCGACGCTCCGAGCGACCTCCCCACGGACGTTCCGAGCGACCTTCCCACCGATGTCCCGACCGACCTCCCGACTGACGTCGCAGCCGACGCCCCGACCGACGCCCCAGCCGATGCCCCAGCCGATGCCCCGGCCGCCAGCGCGGACAACGCCCGGCCGACGTTCAGCTGCACCGGCTTCACCGACAGGCTGACCGACAAGTATCCGATCTGCCCGGACGGCAGCGATGTCGTCCGGATCCTCGACATGCCCAGTTGCTGGGACGGCCAGAACCTCGACAGCGCCGACCACCGTACCCACGTCGTCTTCCCCGACGAGAACGGTGCCTGCCCGAGCGGGACCAAGACCGTACCGCAGCTCCGCATGACGCTGGTCTACAGCAACGTGCCCAACACCCAGCCCAACGGTACGGACGTCCCGTTCGCACTGGATGGGGTCGCCAGC
Source organism: Nonomuraea sp. NPDC026600 (assembly GCF_040638335.1). Classification (NCBI taxonomy): domain Bacteria; kingdom Bacillati; phylum Actinomycetota; class Actinomycetes; order Streptosporangiales; family Streptosporangiaceae; genus Nonomuraea; species Nonomuraea sp. NPDC026600. Next base: position 393,986 of record NZ_JBEZYD010000002.1, on the reverse strand, counting down.
CAGCAGCAGAGCCCGAACACCGACCACGCGGGCGCCATCGAGGTGATGTCCAAGCAGCTCATGAACACCGTCGTCCGATGCATCAACAGCGGCAGGAGGTGCTCCTAGCCGGAAGCGGAGACGGAAAGGGCCACCCGAGGATTCGGGTGGCCCTTTCCGTGCTCAGCGTCCGCTGCTTCGTCTGGCCATGTCCCAACCTCGCAACCTGCATATTTTGCCGACATAGTGGCAGAAAACGGATATGACAGCTGGACCAGGCGACTACCCCGAGGACTCCCGGTATCTGCCGATCGGAGAGCACGGGTTGATCGGTGACCTGCGCACTGTCGCGCTCGTGGGCACCAACGGCACGATCGACTGGTACTGCTGTCCGAGCTTCGACGCCCCGAGCGTGTTCGGCTCGATCCTGGACGCCGACAAGGGCGGCTCGTTCGAGCTGTACGCCGACACCCCGGCGAAGACCAAGCAGTTCTACTTCCCGGACACCAATGTCCTGATCACCCGCTTCTTCGCCGTCGACGGGGTGGGTGAGATTCAGGACTTCATGCCGATCGAGGGCGACTCGAGCGAGGCCGATCGGCATCGGGTGATCCGCCGGGTCGCCTGCGTCCGCGGCACGCTCCCGTTCCGCGCCCGGGTGGCTCCCCGATTCGACTACGCCCGGCAATCCCACACGGTCCGCCAGCAGGGCGCTTCGACGATTTTCGAGTCGGAGTGCCTCTCCCTCGAACTGTCCGCCAGCGTGCCAGTCGACACCGACGGGCGAGACGCCTGGGCACGGTTCGAACTCCAGGAGGGCGAGCACGCGGTGTTCGCCCTCGACCGGGTCGGCGAGGGGATCACGTCACGAGGCTGCCCGATCGAGGAGGCGGAGGAGCAGTTCGCCACCACGGTGCGGTTCTGGCGGAACTGGCTGTCCGCCTCCCGCTACCGGGGCCGGTGGCGGGAGGTCGTCCACCGTTCGGCCCTCACGCTGAAGTTGCTCACCTACGCGCCGACCGGCGGGATCGTCGCCGCGGCCACGACCAGCCTGCCCGAGCGGCTCAAGGGCAGCCGTAATTGGGACTACCGCTACGTGTGGGTCCGCGACGCGGCGTTCTGCGTGTACGCCCTGCTCAGGCTCGGCTTCACCGAGGAGGCCGAGGCCTTCATGGGCTTCCTGTCCACGCACGTCCGCTCCAGCGGCGACCGCAATACCGGCCCGCTGCAGATCATGTACGGCATCGACGGGCGCAGCGACCTGCCCGAAAGCGAGCTGAGCCACCTGGAGGGCTACCGGGCCTCGGCCCCGGTACGCGTGGGGAACGCCGCCGTCAGCCAGCTCCAACTGGACATCTACGGAGCACTCCTCGACTCCATCTACCTCTACAACAAGTGGGGCAACCCGATCTCCAGCGACCGCTGGGAGCAGGTCTGCGTGCTGGTGAACTGGGTCTGCGAGAACTGGGACCAACCCGACGAAGGGATCTGGGAGACCCGCGGCGGGCGCAAGAACTTCGTCTACTCACGGCTGATGTGCTGGGTGGCCATCGAACGCGCCATGCGCATGGCCTCCTATCGGGGGCTGCCCGCCGACATACGGCACTGGCGGCAGGCCCGCGACGCGATCTACTACGACATCATGAAACGCGGCTGGTCGCCCACGCTGCAGGCGTTCGTCCAGCACTTCGACGACGACGTCCTGGACGCGTCGATCCTGATGATGCCGCTGGCCAAGTTCGTCTCGCCCACCGACCCCAAGTGGCTGTCCACCCTCGACGCCCTCGGCCGCGGGCTGGTCTCCGACTCGCTGGTCTATCGCTACGATCCCGAAGCCAGCCCGGACGGGCTCGAAGGGCAGGAAGGCACGTTCTCGATCTGCTCGTTCTGGTACGTCGAAGCCCTGGCCCGCGCCGGGCGCCTCGACGACGCCCGCCTGGCCTTCGAGAAAATGCTCACCTACGCCAACCACCTGGGGCTGTACGCGGAGGAGATCGACCACACCGGCGAGCAGCTCGGCAACTTCCCGCAGGCCATCACCCACCTCGCGCTCATCAGCGCCGCCTTCAACCTCGACCACGCCCTCGGCTAGGCACGGCGTGCGCCGCGAAGGGGGCCAGAACGCGTGGTGAACCGTCGATGAACTCTGATGATCATGTACGGAGGCCGCCGACGCCTCCTTCTAGGATCTCGGCAGCGCCAAGAGATCGGGGAGACGCCGCGGATGAACGACCAGCCCTCGGATGAGCCGGACTTCATGGACCGGTTCGCCGCCATCCGGGAGACCGGCGTGGCGGCGAACGGCTTCGTCAAGGTGACGGTCGACGGCACCAGTGACCTGGCCGAGCTGGTGATCGACCCGAGGGGGATGCGTCTTTCCTCGTACGAGCTGGCCGCCGCGATCAGGGTGGCGTTCGGCCAGGCCCGGTTCGCCGCCCAGGAGCGGGCGGCGCAGGCCGTCCCCGACGCCCTGCGGCAGGACGCGCCCGAGCTGAACGCCATGCTTCAGGAGATCAAGGCCGACGCTCACGGCAACATGAACGAGATCCTCTCCGTCGCGAACGAGCTGACCATGAGGCTGGACCGGCTGATGCGGCCGGCCCCATGAGCGCGCGGCGAAGGGCCGTACCACGACCGCGTGCGTACGGCCGGTCACTAGCGGAGTGGTGGAAACGCTGATGGAAGACAGGGATGACGTGCGGATCGTCTTCGGCAGCCGGCTCGTCTCGGCGAGCGGGTTCGCGGAGACCGCCGACCGGCTTGAGCGCTCCATGTGGGGCTCGCTCGACGGCGCCGGGCGAGCGGCGGCGGCCGGCGGTCCCGATCGGCCCGGCGGGCGGTTCGATGTCGAGTTCGCCGGACTGGTCGACCTGGCGCAGGGCGCGTTCGGTGGCGCCGCCGAGCGGCTGCGCGGGATGGCGTCGAAGCACGCCCAGTCGGAGACGAACTTCGCCCAGGCCGAGGAGTCCAGCTGGGCGGCCGTGAACCCGACGCGGGCGCTGTGAACGGGGAACTGCCGGCCGGGCTGCGCATGGTGCACAGCTTCGTCGCGGCGGACGCGCCTTATCCGCGCTCTGATGAGATGTCCCGCCTTCAGGGGTCGGGCTCCTGGATGGATCTCGCGTCCGCCGCCAAGGACGGCAAGGCACAGGCGGACCCGGCCGCCGCGCAGGTGCGGGCGGCCGGCAACCACAGCGGCGACGTCAACGTCTTCGAAGACGACTACGGCCTCGAGTCGAAGCGGATGGACGACGGTTTCGTGGCCGCCGCGCTGGTCGGCACCGGCACGGCCGCACTGGTGGTGTTCAAGACCGCGTGGAAGTACCTGGTCGTCATCACGCTCATCGTGCTGCTGCTCGCCCTCATCCGCGGGTTCCGGCTGGGGCCGGTGCTGGGGGTGCTGTTCGGCAGGCGGCGGATCATGGAGACGCGCCAGGCCCTCGCCGTGGCCCTCGCCCAGGTGGAGGGCAACATCGCCCGGGGCGCGGTCACGTCTCTCCAGTTGGCGAGGCGCATGCTGACCCGCGCCATGATCATTCCGGGTGCGCAGACGGCCCTGGCCGGAGTCAACACGATGACGCTCAACCCCTGGGACGACATCCCGCAGGCGCGGGAGGACACCGAGAGGGTCCTGAACGAGACCGCCGCCGGGCGGGAGGCGCTGGCCTACGCCAGGGAACACGGCATCACCACGCTCTATCAGAGCGGCGAGAACATCCAGTGGTCCGACTACAACCGGCAGCTCAACGTCATCCGCATCGGCGGAGCCGACACCGCCGGTTCCGAGGCGCTCGCGGCGGAGTTCGTCCGCCAGGTTCACATGGCCAAGGACCGCTGGGGCAACAGTCCGGTCGGCACGGGGTTCGACGAATACAGCAGCGCGCGGGACAAGCAGGAGGAGGCGGCCAACCAGGAGGCCTACCGGATGGGGAGTCAGCTCGGCCACGAGCAGGAGGCTCGCGACACGTACGTCGACAGCGGTTACGGGTCCAGCTACCAGCGCCACTTGCGAGAGCACGATGACGGGTTGCAGCAGGCTATATTGGGGGGACCGTTCAAGCTCTTCAACGACGGGCCCCTCGACTTCACCTGATTGGCGCCCTTCGCTGGGGTAGGTGGGTGCTCGCCGACTTGTCTGCAGTCGAGGAGCGCTGTGATGACAACCCATGTGGAGATCGAACGCAAGTACGATGTCGACGGCGGCGCCGAGATCACGATCGAGGGCTTCACCGGTCCGGACGGCGAGGTCACGGCGGACGAGCCGGAGACGTGGCAACTCGTGGCGGAGTACGTCGACACCGCGGCCCTGACCCTCGCCGCCCACGGCATCACCCTGCGCCGTCGCCAGGGCGGCGCGGACGCCGGGTGGCATCTCAAGCTGCCGATGGCCAAGGGGGCCAGGCGGGAGGTGCACGCGCCGCTCGGCGCGGACGTCCACCACATACCCGCCCAGCTGGCCGAACTCGTCGCGGCCCACGTACGCGGACATGAGCTCGTCCCGGTCGTCGTCCTGGAGACCACCCGCACGGTGCGGCGGCTGCACGACCACGGCGGCAAGGTCCTGGCCGAGGTGGCCGACGACCAGGTGGTGGGCCGCCGCCTGGGCCGGGACCGCCGGCCCGCGTCGTGGCGCGAGATCGAGGTCGAGCTGGTCGACGGGTCCACCGGCCTCCTGGACGCCGTCGAGAGCCGGCTGCGTGCGGCCGGGGCGACGCCGTCCCCGTCGGTGTCCAAGCTGGCGCGCGTGCTGGGCGACGACCTGCCCCCGGCCGCGGACCGGGGTTCGGGGCGGAGCGCCGGTGCGGCCCTGGTCGCGTACCTGCGGCGACAGCGCGAGCAGCTGCTCGGCAACGACCCGCTGGTCCGGCTGGCCGATCACGACGATGACACGGTGCACCAGATGCGCGTGGCGGTACGGCGCATCCGCAGCGTCCTGCGTACCCACTCCCGGCTGCTGGACGGCGACCGGGTCGCCCCGCTGGAGGCGGAGCTGAGATGGCTGGCCGGCGAGCTGGGCACGGTGCGCGATCTCGAAGTGCTCACCGCCCGGTTCGACCAGCGCCTGACCGGCCGGCCCCAGGACGGCCCCCGGAACGCGCGCTGGCCCGCTCTGCTGGCCGCGCGGGAACGCAAGGCCCGGCAGGTGCTCAAGCGGACGCTGGGTGCGCCGCGTTACCTCACCCTGCTGGCCGCCGTCGACGACTTCATCGCCGACCCGCCCTTCCAGGACCGGGCCGGGCGCAAGGCGAGCCGCCAGACGCCCCGCCTGGTGGCCAGGAGCTGGCGCAAGGTGCTCACCAGGTACACCGAGGCCCAGAAACTGCCCGAGGGCGCCGAGCGGGACAGAGCCCTGCATTCCACCCGCAAGGCGGCCAAGCGCGCCCGCTACACCGCCGAAGCCGCCGCCCCGGTGCTCGGCATCCCCGCCAAGAAGCTCGCCAAGCAGGCCGAACGGCTGCAGGAGACCCTCGGCCGCCGCCAGGACGCGCTGGTCGCCCAGCAGGAACTCACTCAGCTCGCCACCCGGCCGGGCCTGCGGGTGGCCGACGCCTTCACCCTCGGCCTGCTGCTCGCCGACGAACGCCACGCGGCCGACGCGGCACTACGCGACCTCGCGCCGGTCTGGAAGAAGGCCGCCAAGCCCGGACTCCTGAAAGCGCTCAACGCCTGATCCGGGCCGCCGTCGCGGCCGCACCGCCCGGCGAACGCGTCAGGCGGGGTCGATGTTGGCCTTGATCGCGAGGCTGACCAGCGCCACCAGGAGATCGAAATCGGCGCGCGTGTCGAGACGGAGGGTGATCCACCCGTCCTGTTCCTGGGTGGCGAGGTGAACGTGCGCGGAGACGGCAAGCGCCTCATGCAGGCGTTCGAGGACGGGCCGGGTCAGGTGGAGATGGGCGGTGTCGCGGCCGATCAGCCGGAGGATCTCGATGTCGCCCACGTTGAAGACGACGGCGTCGGAGGCCTCTGCCATGGCCAGGACGGGCCAGGTGCCGAACTCGGTTTTGGCTCGTTCCATGTAGGACGTCGGGCTGCCACCACGTGCACTCAAGGGGACCGCCATGCGACCCATGCTGAGTGCCCGTTGCTCATGTGACGCCTGCCGTTCTTCAACCGTTATGGTGCCCTGACAGTCCCGCGACCCCTCCTGACCGTTTTATAGTCAAAAGTACTATTTGCAATGCTATCGGAACGTGCCATCCGCATAGACGAGCGTCTCGAATGCTGGAGGGGGCGGGCCGGGCCCGCCCCCTCATCGTCAACGGGCGTGCAGGCGGAAGGGCAGGCGGACGGTGATGAACTCGTCGTTGTCCGGCCGGCCCGGCGTCCGTCCGGACGAGAACGGGAAGTTGTTGTCGTTGAGGATGCCGAGCGTGCGGTCGTCGAGGATCACGACGTCCTCGATGGTCTGGAACGGGAAGCGGAAGGTCTCCCCGAATCCGCCCAGGCCCTTGGGGTTGGCCAGGTCCAGCAGGTCGGCGGCGAGGGTCTTGTCCAGCGCGCCGTCGTGGTCGCGGTCCCGGTTGTCGGCCAGGTAGACGCGCTTGAGCGCGGCGGCGTCGCCCTGGTTGTTGTCCCGCTCGATGATCAGGAAGCGGTGCTCGTCCACCGCGATGGCGTCGCCGATCGCGTTGGCGGGGCTGTCCAGCTTGTACGTCCAGCGCTTGCCGGTGTACGCCCGCTTGCGGACGTCGAACTCGTTCATCCGCAGCGTGCCCGCCGGGTCTCCGCTGACCGCGCCCTCCAGCAGCGGGTAGAGCCACCGCCCGTCGGCGGAGCGGGCCATGCCCTCGAAGCCCTTGCTGCCGGCCAGGTTCGGGGTCGCGCCGTTGAGTGTCGGGTTCTCCGGCGCCTTGACGCCGGGCAGCTCGATCGGCGCCTCCAGCAGCGTCCCGGTGGCGGAGAAGTGCAGCAGGAACGGGCCGAACTCATCGCCGATCCAGTACGTGCCGTCCGCCGACCGGACGATCGACTCCACGTCGAAGTCGGCACCGGTGAGCACCCGGTCCGCCCTGGTCAGCGGCCAGGACACCCGGCCACGCGGGTCGGACAGGTTGAACCCGCCCAGCACCTGGACGGTGCCCGCCTTGAAGTCGGGCTTGATCCGGTGCACGCGCAGCAGGAAGTCGGCGCTGTTGTTCTTGGCTCCGTAGCCGTTGTCGGACAGCACGTCGAAGCTGCCGTCGCCGCGCCGGGCGATGCCGCTGAAGCCCTGGACCGGCTGGCCGGCGAAGGGCGGGGTGACGCCGTTGATCGGGGTCGTGCCGAGCTGGGCGCCGGAGGGCTCGCTGCCGGGCACGAAGGTCTGCGCGGGCAGCGCGGCGAATCCGGTCAGCGTGGCGCGGCCCGTACCGTCCTGCGCGGCGGCGTAGGACGCGGGACCGGTCAAGGGGGCGAGGCTCACGGCCAGCGCGACGGCGCCCACCGCCAGGGAGATGCGTTTCATGCCCGGCACGCTAGGAGTGTCACATGTCGTGTTTCCAAACGCAGCACGTACGAGTCGTTCATCTTCGGACGATCTTCCCAGGCCGGGTCTGCCGGTTTCTTCATCCAGCGTTCACCATAGGGGCGGAGTGCGGGGTGCCGGCCTTCTCCCGGAGGCAGTTGGGTCGGCTCCTGCAGACGTTCGACGCTGGAGGAGATGTCCCATGTCCGCACCTGTTTCCCGCCGTTCCTTCATCAGCCGCGGCACCGCCGGTGGCCTCGGTATCGTGTTCGCCGGCAGCATTGAGGCCATCGCCGGGCCCCCCGCGTTCGCGGCCACGCGGCCCCCGCTCGGCTACGGCCCGCTGGTCGCCGATCCCGCCGGGATTCTGGCCCTGCCCGCCGGGTTCTCGTACCGGATCGTCGCGGAGGCGGGGGTGACGCTGCTGGAGAGCGGCGAGCCGACGCCGAGTGACGCGGACGGGACCGCGAGCTTCTCCCATGGCCGGGGCGCCACGCTGGTCAACAACCATGAGATCGGCGGCAGCGAGCCGTACCGGGTGCCCGCCCTGCCCGGTCTCACCTACGACACGGGCGCGGGCGGCGGCACCACGAACATCGACGTGGACGCGCACGGCGAGCGGATCCGTGAGTACGTCAGCCTGGCCGGCACGCACAACAACTGCGCGGGCGGCAAGACGCCCTGGAGCACCTGGCTGACCTGCGAGGAGACCGAGCAGCGGGCCGGTGGCGCCTTCCAGAAGGACCACGGGTACGTGTTCGAGGTCGACCCGTTCGACCGGAAGGCCAACCAGGACCCGGTGGCGCTGAAGTTCCTCGGCCGCTACTCGCACGAGGCCGTCGCCGTCGACCCGCACACGTCGGCGATCTACCTGACCGAGGACGCCGGCGGCCCGAACGGGCTGTACTACCGCTGGACGCCGCCGAAAGGCTTCCGCGGCGGCCGGGGCGCCCTGCGGAAGCTGGCGCTGTCCGATGGCGGCGACACCGCGGGCAAGCTGGAGGCGATGAGCTGCTACCACGACGGCACGCACGTCGCCGACCTGTCGGAGGCCACCACCCCCGGCACCTGCTACCGGGTCCAGTGGGTGGAGGTGCCCGACCGTGACGCGCGCACCCAGTCGGTGCGCGTGCAACTCACCAACGACCAGGTCACCCGCAGCCGCAAGCTGGAGGGCGCCTGGTGGGCGGACGGCGGCGCGTACTTCGTCGCCAGCTTCGCCCGCCACACCGACGGCAGCGTCAACGAGCACGACGGCCAGGTGTGGTTCTACGACCCGCGCCACCAGACGGTCACGCTGAAGACCCTCTTCGGCGTCAACCCCGACCCCACCCAGGACACGAACTACGACGGGCCGGACAACATCACCGTCTCGCCGTACGGAGGAGTGATCCTCGCGGAGGACGGCGAGGGCATCCAGCACCTGGTGGGCGTCACCGACAAGGGCAAGGCGTACCCGATGGCGCGCAACGACCACAACGACAGCGAGTTCACCGGCCCCACCTTCAGCGCCGACGGCCGGATCCTGTTCGCCAACATCCAGACCCCCGGGCACGTCTTCGCGATCACCGGCCCCTGGCGCCGGCCCGCCAACACCGACGGCTGATATTCAAGGCGCACGATCGGCGTCTTTACGGCCCGCGGATAACAGTTGAGGAACACAGGATGGCGGCACGGTGTGCCGTGGAGCAGCATTAGGGGGTATGGCAGGAATTTCCGTCAGGCGACAGACGAGCCTTCGTCACGGGCCTTTTGTGGCCCGGGCGATGGCTGAATTGCGCTCCTGGCCGGCTCTGGCCCTGAGCGACACGCGGCGAGGCGTGGCCTTCACGGTCGGAAGGACGAAAATCGTCCGCCTGACCGGCAGGGACGAGGTGCGCCTGCGCCTGACCGCTCCGGCGATCAACCGGCTACAGCCGCACCTGCGCGGCTGTGACCAGGTACAGAGCTGCGCCGACCGCGCGTGGGTGGCCGTGCACGTGGACGCCGAGCTCGACCTGGACCTGGTGCTCGCGCTGACCAGCGTGGCCATCAAAGCGCACACACCATAAAGACTCCAGAATGACCGAGAGGTTAACGGAAACGGCGGTCAGCTTCTGCCGTCATTTATCCGGTTTCCGCGGGGAGTTCACGGCCGGTTCATTGTTTGCGCCTAACGTGCCGAAAACGTCGACGTTTCCGGTCTTCTGCTCCGTCTCTACGTACCTGGTCGCCTCGACCACGTCCGCCAGCGGGTAGCGCCGGTCGATGACCGCCCGGTATCTCCCCGCCTCGATGAGCCCCTTGAGGAAGAGAACGTCCTGCTTCTCGTACCGAGGAGGTATCGGGAACACCACCCTCTTGCCGCCGATCCGCGCGGTCCACCAGGCCAGCATCACGTTCCGCAAACCGTCGGTCGCCAAGTAGATCCCGCCCGGTCCGAGGGAGTCCCTGACCTCGGCCTCGAAGTGCTTGGCCAGCTGAACCGCCGCCGTCCCGATGGATCCCGACGCGCCGTGGACGAGGATCGCGCGCCCCTTCCGGAGATCCGCCGGCCTCAGGCCCATCAGGGCAAGGGTCACCCCATCGCAGACCGCCGCCGCCTCCTCGAAGCTCGTGCCGGCCGTGGTCGCATGGACTCTGACGAGGACCTCGCCCTCCTTGGGTACGGGCCGCTCGACGTCTTCGAGCCGCAGGACGTCCGGCGGCCCGTACCGGTCGTGAACAACTGCTCTCATGAAAATCCGCCCGCCCTTCGCCGATGGCTTGGCGCCGGTCGAGCCGATATTCGCACCTGCCACCCGCCGGGCCCAGTCGCCTCGGTGGTGACATCGGCGAGCGGTGTGGCGGCCGCGCGCTTGTAGGGTGTGCCGTGTGTGGCAGGCCAGTCCTTTCGAAGAACAGCTTGCGGCGGCACAGGCGCAAGGAGACCTCGCCCTCTGCCTCGGCCTGTTGCGGGCGGCGGACTTCGCCATGCCGATCAGGGAAGCCGCCGCCGCCGGAGCCGAGCCGATGGCCTGGGCCGCCCGGGACGACGGCGAGCGCACCTGGCTGATCGCCTACACCTCGGAGGCCGCCCTTCGGGCCGCCACCGGCGTCGCCCACTACCGGGTCGTCTCGCTGGTGGAGCTCGCCGCGGGCTGGCCGGACCCGCGCTGGGGGCTGGCGATCAACGCCGGGCTCGACCTCGCGTTCTTCCTGGAGCCGGGTACGGTGGCCAGGCTCGCCGTGCCCACACTCGCCCAGGACCACGCGGTCGAGCCGGGCGTCCCGATCGTGCAGAAGCTGCTGGGACCGGCGGAGATCCAGGCGCTGCTCGACGACGGCGAGCCACGGGTGTCCGGATACTGCCACCACGCCCTCGACGTGGCCCACATCGCGACGCCTTCCGTGCTGGCCGAGGCGCTGTCGCGGGAGGACGCCCTCACCGACCGGGGCGCCGTGAACATCCTGCGCTGGCCCGCGATCGGCTTCGACCTCTACCGGACGCCCTATGGCGGGATGGACGAGGAGGGGATGCGCGCCGTCGCGGGCTGGGTGGTCGAGGAGCCGCCCTTCGTCGGCATGGGACTGGTGCCGAGCGTCGATCAGACGATCAGGGAGTACAAAGTGACGGGCGTCGCGCTGCCGTACGGGGCGGAGATCGTGGAGCTGGGGATCGACGGGGTGACCCGGCGCCGCGCGGTCTTCGACGGGGACCTCGGGCGGTGGCTCCTTCCCGAGGCGGCGCGATGACGCGGTCCTTCTACCGCGTCCGCTGGGACGGGACCGACTACGAGGCCGCTCCGGAGCTGCGCGCCGACGGGGTGTGGCTGCGCCTGCGCGGCTCGGCCGCGGGCCCGGGGTTCGCGGAGGTCGCGCCCGGACGCTGGGTCAGGACGGTGCCCGCCGCGGAGTGCGAGCGGGTGGATCTCGTCACGACGGTCTGCGCGTGGAAAGGCGTGTCCTTCCTGGTCATCGCGGAGAGGGACGGCGAGGTTCTGCTGGAGTACCCGGGTGGGTCGGCGCCCGTGGCCGTGGAGCTCGGGCTGGAGCGGGTCGAGCGAGGCGTGTACCGCCGCTGGGTCGCCCGCGACGACGTGGCGGCCCTGCGCGAGCAGGCCGTTGACCTCGGAAAACTCTAATATTTTGTGAATTCGCTGTGAACGACGGCGAATGTCACCTATATGATCCGTTACTCGAAGAGCGGGTGTTACCTCTCTGTAATAAGGAGATAACGGCACGTGCAATCGATCGAGGAAACGGATGCGGCGGGCATGCAGGCTTACGCCGATGAACTACGGAAGGCATTTCTGCGATTACAGGACGACGGCCTTCGTCTTTTGGCGGAGGCAAAGACCGTACAGGTGACGGAGAAATCCCAGGACGGCCTGGTCGCGGTCACGGTTGATTCGCGCGGCGACCTCGTCCGGCTGGATCTTGACCCCCGGATTTACCGCCGTCCCGACGCGCGTACTTTGGCCGATGTCATCACCGACACCACTCATCACGCGGCGGCGAGAATGCGGCAGCGGGTCGTGGAGATCTTCGAGCCGGTGATCCCCGCCGAACAGATGCGGGCGCACCTCGACGGCGACGTGGAAACCGTGCTGGCGCAGCTGGCGGACCAGATGGCGGGGAGGGAGATTGCCGACTCGTAGCCCCCAGAACCTGTATCTGGGCACGTTCATCGAGAGCGGGATCGCCCAATGGGACACCATGGCCTTCGACCTGGAGCAGGCGTGGCCGGAGGTGTCGGCGGAGCTGAAGGCGCTCAACGCGGCCGCCCCCTGGGGGGACGGCGCGGAAGGCCGGATGTTCGCGCAGGCGTACCTCAAGGATGACGGCCCGAGCAGGCTGGTCGAATCCGGGACCGCACTGGTCGGCGAGATCGTGGACGCCGGGCCGCTGCTCCGCGAGACCATCGCCAACTCCCGCGCCACGGACGCCGCGATCGCGCAGGATCTCGCCTCCGGCGGCCGGACCAGAAAGGAAGTGTGACGGACCAGCGTGGCGGGTCGGGGTGAGGTCAATTCACAGACACCGGATGGGTTGCCATCGGACAGGTTCGGGGGGATCTCGACCACAGATGTGCGCCCGGTGTGGGAGACGGAGCAACTGCCGGACTGGGTGGTCTACTGGCTGATCCCGATGCTCATGTCGGGACAGGCGTGGCCCAAGGCCAGCGAGAGCGGCCTGTGGCTGCTGCGCGAAGCGCACCAGCGGGCCGTCGACACCTACGCCGAGAGTTTCGAGCCGACCGGCACGGCGGTTCGGACCATCTCCGCGGAGTGGGAGTCTCCCGCCAAACCCGTCACGTTCACCCGCGTAGGGCAGATGTACGACGAGCGGACCGGCGCACTGTCCAAGATGGCCGCCCACCATCAGTACGCCCAGCAGGCGGACGCCTTCGCGCTGGAGACCCAGTACTCCAAGATCTCGATCAACGTGGCCTTCTGGGTGGCCGTCATCGCGATCGCCGTCGCGCTGCTCGTCTCGTTCTTCTCGGCCGGGGCGACCGCGCCGCTGGTCGGCCCCGCGGCGACGAGCCTGCGGGTGGCCATCAGGAACATCCTCACCCGCCTGGGGATCGCGGCGTCCCGCCCGGCCGGGGTCACCGCGGCGGGCAGGCTGACCACCCTGGCGGGCGGCTCGCTGGCCGGCCGGCTGATGACGTCCGCCCTGACGCACGAACTGATCGAGGAGATCGGTGAAGAGGTCTTCATCGACGCCTACACCCAGTACAAGCAGATCAAGATGGGCACCCGGCTGAGCTGGGACTGGGACAAGACCGTGGCCGCGGCGGTGGGCGCCGGCGTGGGTGCGGTCGCCGGCACCAAGCTGGGCGCTCCGGTGTCCAGGCTCACCAACGCCGTCCCGGGGATCGGCCGCCTGAACCGGACGGCCGGGGACCTGCCCGGGTGGGGCAACGCCTTCCGGCGGTTCCCCGGGCGGGCGTTGAACACGGGCCTGAACAACGTGGTGGCCTCGCCAGCGGGCAGTTTCGTGGCCAACGGGCTGGTGTACGGGCAGTGGGCGCCGCCGACCGCGGACTCCCTGGTCGGTGGGTTCATGGGCGGCGCGGGACGGACGAACACGATCAGCCCGTTCAACCCCGGCGTGGCCGGGGCGGTGCTGCATCCGGTGAGCGCGCTGAATTCGGCCTTCGATACCGCGGCGGCCACCGATCAGGCGCGCGCCGACCTGGCGACCACGGATCTGGCGGGCGCCGACACGGACACGCGACCTGGTACGGACACGCGGCCCGGCACAGACACGGGACCCGGCACGGACGTGCGGCCTGGCACGGATGGGCGGCCGGGCGCCGGTCAGGGACCCGTCGTCGGTCCGCAGGCTCCGCCGGACGGGGCGGGGGCCTCCGGCCCGTCCGGCGGTCCGCGGACGCCGTCGGGCGGACCGGCCTCCCCCACGGTCCCCTCTCAGGGCACGCAGGGAGACTCTGTCCGGGTGGCGGCCGAGCCACAGGCGCACGGGTCCCGGCCGGCGGTCCCCCCGACCGCCTCCGACGCATCCCAGGCGAGGCAGCCCGGCACTCCGGCCGGAGATCCAGGCCAGCCGCGCCCCAGCACGTCGCCCGCTGAGACGGCACAACCCACCGACCTCGCACCGACCGACTCCGCGCCGGCCGATCCCGCACCGGCAGTGGAGGAAACGGCGGCCGAAGCAGGCCGGGCGGAGACGGCACCGGCCGACCAGCCCTCCAGCGGGGCGCCGAAGACGGTGCTCGCCACCGACGGTCCTGCCGGTCTGTCGGCGGCGGCCCACCCGGAAGGCCCGAACCCCACCCTCCCGGCGACCGACGCCCCCACCGGCCCACGCGCACGGGCATCGTCCGACCCAATGGCCGTGCCCACCGTGCATGCCGCGCCCACTGGGGCCGCCGCCACTTCCGCCGCGTCCGCCGTAACGGCCAACGGCCAGGCTGGCCCCAACTCCCAGAGTCGCCGCACCGCCGCCGGAGGTCGACGGTCCGGCAGTATCGATGACCTCATCAACCGGGACGCCTCACCCCAGACAGACCTGGACCACGCGACCCGGACGCCGAAGCTCAACATGGACCCGCCCTCCAGGTCCGGCCAGGCCCTCGCCAACGCCTACGACCCGCGCGACGTCCCGCCGGCCCACCAATGGGAGGCTCTGCGCGAAGAGGCCATCCCCGAGCCGGTCACCGTCCCCGTCACCTCGGGAGCCGCCCGGGTGGAGGCGCGCAGGCTGCTCGTCCCGTACAAGGGTCAGTTACGTCCCGTCACGGAGTTCACCGTACGAGCGCAGTATCGGGCCGATCCCCGCCTCACCCCCGAGGAGATCGCCGACGCGCACGCCCGGCTGCTCGAAGGGATCGACCTCTACTACAACTACCAGCACCAACTGCCCGACGGCTCGCTCCTCCACGTACGGATGGAGCTCGTGCCCGCGCCCGACGGAGCCCCGGACGGCACGGTCGTCCGGCTGCACCCCGGCACCGGCACCCGGGCCGCCGACTTCGCCGACCGCCGGAGCTGGCACGGCGACGGCGAGGTGATCCGCACCCCGCTGGACCAGCTACGGTCCTACCGCGACCGCCCGCCGATCCACTACCTGAGCTGGTACGCGGGGATGGAGCCGGTCGTGTTCGCGCACGAGACGCTGCATCTCCTCGGCATGCTCGACGAATACGCCCACCCGCTCATCGACGCCCGGCGCGACCTGGCGGCCACCGACGTCCACGCCGACTCCAACCTGCTGGGTCAGGCTCAGCTCTTCTGGTCGGATGGCCGGCCCGTGCTCGATCGCGACGGCCGTACGGTGGCCGAGACGGCCGGGCTCCGTGACCGGCACCTGGAACACCTTTTCGCGCTCGTCCAGGACAGTGACCAGCAGCCCAAGGTGCCGCTCACCCGGCCCGCCCCGGCGGCGCCGGCGGAGGAGTGGTCGCGGCCGGACTTCGCGCCGGCCGGCCGCCTGCCGGGCAACGTCCTGAGGCTGGCGGAGGAGTTCCCGTCCGACGGGCGCCCGCTGCTGGAGCATCTCCGGCTCCTCGAACGCATGGACAATCTGTTCGGCGACGGGCGTCCCCTGACGAACCAGCACCTGGCGTACACGGACGCGCTGGTCCAGATGGCGCAGGAGATCTACGGCACCGGACCGGAGTACTCCTTCGCCACCGCAGAGCTCGCCGGTGTGCGGCACCTGTCGGAGCTGCTGCTCGGCGATGCCGTTCCGCGGATCGACCTGCTGCGGGCGTCGATCAACGCGCTGCTGGGCAAGGACGCGGCCGCCGCCGTGGACACCCAGAAGATCCACACGCTGGTGGGTCTCGCGGCGACCGTGGCACCCCATCCCGGCGAGACGGGCGCGGACGCGGTGCGCCGGGCCATCCAGAGCCATCGGCGTTCGATGCCGGGCCTCATCCAGCTCCGCCGCGCGGGGATCACCCTGCCGACGGCTCCGGCACAGGCAGCTCCGGCACAGGCGGATCCCACCGATGGGCTCCGTTCCAGCCTCAGTCCGGCCGGCGACCGGAACGCGGACAGTGCGCCCCGCCAGTTCCTCGGGTTCTGGCGTGACCTGATGAGCCAGGTACGGGCGGAGGCCCACCGGCGCGGGACGGCGCCGCTCGACGAGCTGCAGCAGTTCGCGCTCCAGCGCGCCATCGGCCGGATCTTCGCCGCCAACCCCGACGACTGGATGCTCAAGGGCGGTCAGGCGATGCTCTCCAGGAACCCGGGCGGCCGGGCGAGCACCGACATCGATCTCGTCCGCATGTCGGGGAACCCGGACCCGGACGCGATGGCCGACGAGTACGAGGCCGCGCTCGCCCGCGATCACGGTGACCAGCTCAGGTTCGTCCGGGAGTCCAAGACCTACATCCTGCACGGCAAGGCCGTCAGGATGGCGCACACGGTCTACTGCGGCGACATGGAGATCATGCAGCTCAGCGTCGACCTCGCCCCGCCGCGTACCCGTGCGGTGTGGAAGGAACCGGAGATCATCCCCTTCCCCCAGCAGATCCTCTCCACGGGACACCCCGACGAGAGCCCCGGCCTGCGGGTCATCTCCTACCACGACACGCTGGCGCACAAGGTGTCGGGCATCTACACCCACGGCATCAGAACGCTGGAGACCCGCTGCCACGACTGCATCGCCCGCGGCAAGGGGCTGTTCAGCTGCAAGGCGGGCGACCTGCCGTACCGGTGCCAGGACCTGGTCGACATCCTGATGATCATCCTGAACTCCTCGTGGGACGGCCCGGCCACGCACGCGATGCTGCACGCGGAGTTCGCCTGGCGGCTGGAGCAGGGCGAGAACCTGAAGGTGCCGTCGGCCTTCGAGATCCCGAGTCCGGACTGGTTCCGGAAGTTCGACCAGTACGCCAGGACGACGCCCGGCCTGCCGTACGCCGGGCTCACCGAGGCCGTTCCGGTGGCGCGGGCGTTCCTCGATCCCCTGCTGCGTGAAGAGGCGCCGCCGCCGAGCCGCTGGGACCCCAACCTCCGGCGCTGGGTGGAGACGGACGACGTCACGGCGCCGGACGTCGCCGGCGACACGGTCGCGCCGGGCGGGACCGCGGACGTACGGCAGCTCCAGGTTCCCAGCACCGCGCCGGCGTCGGCGGTCCACGCGAGCCCGGACATGATCGCGACGTGGGACCGGCTGTCCGCGGGCGACCTCGACGCGGAGCTGCGCGAGCTCAAGCAGCGTACCGACCTCTCCCCCGCCGAGAAGATCGACTTCATCCGCGGCCGGATGATGTACGACAGCGGGTACGTCGAGCTGACCCGCGTCCCCGGCCCGGACCACGAGAACTTCAAGCACCTGCGCTTCTACGCCCACCAGCGCGGCGAGCTGTACAGCCACGCGGCGGCGCTGATGGCCGATCCGGACACCACGGTGGAGATCGCCTACGAACCGGACCGCGGCTTCAAGACCTTCCAGTGGGATGCCCATCAGTCCCACCTGGCCTACCTCGGCGCCGTGCCGGACGGCATCACGCTGGACGAGGCCAACGCCGCCGCGATGCACCGGATGGTCAAGGGACGGAGCGTCAACGGCGCCGACCCCGCGGCCCTGATCGACGACCTCATCGAGCTCCATGCCAAGCCGCTGCGGGACGCCCTGGCCCTGCGGCAGCGGCTGATCAACGACTACGGCGTCGAACCGCACCGGGTCCGGCTGGCGTTCGCCAACACGAGCCAGAAGAGCCACTACACCGAGTCGCAGTGGATGCGGGCCCAGCTCTTCGCCTTGCAGGCGATCCAGGCCGACCCGGTTCGGGCACGGCAGCGCATGGTGGACGCGATGCTCGGGCCGGACGAGACGACGGCCGCGCGGCGGGCGGCGCGGGCCCAGGCGGTGGTCGACCGGCTCGGGCAGGCGAACGGCCAGGCTGGCGAGTACGCCCTGCTCTGGGTCCGCGACACCCGGGGCCAGCCGGTCGGCGGCAGGCACGGCCCGCACCTGGACACCCGGCCAGAGGTGCTGCGCCAGACGATCGAGGCGCTGCGCGCGCGGCATCCCGGACGGCGCGTCGTCCTGCTCGGCGACGACGTATTCGCGGGCCGTCCCGAGCTGGAAGAGGCCTGGCGCCAGGAAGGGGTGCTGGAGGGGGTCGACACCCGGACGCTGGTGGAGTTCTGGACGGCCGCGCGCAACGGCGGGCAGGCGCTGAGCTACGCCGAGCAGGGCCTGTTCTTCCATCGCCTGACGACCCAGAGCGACGTCGTGCAGATCGGGATGGAGAGCGGGGCGCTGGAGATCCCGGCCATGCTCGGCGTGCCCACCGTCTACTTCGAGGCCAGGGAGCACGACGGGAACAAGGGCAACCGCTGGCAGCTCTACTGGCAGGACTGGGCCTATGGCCACGCCGAGCAGGTCCTCGACGAGCAGGGCAATCCGCGCTTCGAGGCGAGCGGGCGGCCGGTCACGAGGTTCGTCACGGCGCGGACCGGCCAGGCGCCGCTTCCGGCGATGCGGCGGCTGTTGTTCGGTCCGGACCTGCCCGACCCGGCCAATCGGCGCGGCCAGCCCGTCGCCGTCTACTACCCGGCCCGGGTCGCGGTCACGGTGGACCGGATCAACCGGCTCGTGAGCAGCGGTGAGCTGGATCAGTGGCCGGACCGGCTGGGCCGCAGCGCCACGCTCGACGGGGACCGCTGGACGTACTGGAGCGAGGAGGACTGGAAGCGGAGCGCGTACTACGCCGAACAGCTACGCCGGTGGGTGCGCGTGGACGCCCGGACGCCCGAGGAGGCCGGCCGCAAGTGGCACGGCATCCGGCTCGCCCTGCTGGGCGTGCTGGAGCCGCGGTTCACCGTCGATCAGGAGTACGAAGGCGTGTCCCTGGCGCATCCGTACACCGTGCTGCACCTTGAGCGGTCCCGCATCGACGTGGACGCCATCCGGATCTCCCGGGCCTATGACCTGGATCCGGGCGAGCGCGCCACCGCCGTGACGAACGCCGTCAAGGCCCTGCTCGACTCGCCCGGCTTCGCCCGCCGGGCCCTTGACGACCTGCGGCTCTTCCAGCTCGACTCCTCGGAGATCCGCGACCTGGGCGAGGCGGTCGCCCGCGTCACGGCGCCGGATGTACGGCCCTATGCCGACCGGCTCGACGTCCCCATGGGCGACGGGCAGCCGACGCCCCGGCAGGTGCTCGACCGGTTCGACCCCGCCACGGCGGGGTTGCCGGACGTGAGCACGCGGGAGGCGGCCGCCTACATCGCGCGGAACGCCGCCGCCCGGCCGTGGCTGGCCGCCGCGGCCCGCCTGGACCCCGCCGTCCAGCGGGTGCTCGTCGCCATCGACCAGGGACAGGGCCATCATCTCGCCCGGCATGGGGCGTTCGCCGCCGATGGCAGGCTCCACGGCCGCGTCGCCCGGCTCGAAGATCCGGCCCAGCTCGACGAGGAGCAGCGGGGGCGCGCCACCGACGCGTTCCGGCCGGGCGACAGGGAGCACCGCTGCCCCGACACGGCCACGGCCATCCACGATCCGGTCGCCTTCGCGGTCGCCTTCGCCCGCAGCTTGGAGCACCCGGTCATGCGGGATGCCCTCGCGACGCCGTTCGACCCCGACAGGCGTCCCGGCCGGGTGTCCTTGTCGATCGATGACCTGCTCGGCCCCGACGGACATCTGTACTGCGCCGGATTCCGGATCGTGCCGGTCGACGGCAGCCCGGAGACCGCCGTCGCGAACCGGTCGGTCTGGGTCAGGGCGCTGCGCGCGGGCGAGGTCCCGACCGTGCCGGAGCCGCGGGCCGCGCCCATGGAGAGCTTCGACGGCGGCACCGTCGAGTTCTTCTTCCAGGTCGACCGGCAAGGGGACGGGTACGAGATCTCCACGATGTTCGTGGATCCGCCACCGGCTGGAGGTGAGTGAGCTGACGGACTCGACACTGGTGCGCCTCTGCGCCGTCCACTGCCATCCCGCCGCCGACGAGGGGGCCTACGACAGCCTGAAGCGGCTGGCCGGACGGCCGGGAGACGCGGAGATGGCCCGGTTCAAGGCCGAACTGCGCCATGCCCTCGACTTTCCCGAGGAGGCGCCGTCGCTGTACCGGGCCGTGCGGTACAGCGACGGCAGCACGCAGCGGTTCCTGCGGCGGCTGTGGCGTGACCTCTATCCGGACGAGCCGGTGCCTAGCCGGTCCGCCCGATGATCTCGGCGGCTATGTCCCAGCTCAGCGCCTCGTCGCCGGTCTCCGGGATCAGCCGCGCCACTCCGGGCTGGAGGTGGGCCACCCGGTCCGGGTAGGCCAGGGCGGCGTAGCTCCGCTGGTTACGGGGCGACAGACCGGCCGGGGCGAGGTCAGGGAGGAAATACGCCACGAACTCCCGGCCGTCCTCCGGGAACTCGTGCCGTCCCGCCAGCGGCGCCAGGTCCGCGTGGATCTGCCGCAGATCGACCAGATCCTTCAGTACGGCGTCCATGAGGACGCGGCGCAGCTCACCGTGATCGGCCCAGCCGGCCGCGAGATCGACGATCGTGCGGGCAGGGGTCGTCACCGGAATCCCCTCCACCACGCGCACCTCGTCCGGCTTCAGCGCCGCGACATGGATCTTCGTCGCCCGGGGACCCTCGACCTCGTCCGGGGCGGTGAAGTTCACCAACGGGCTCGGCACCGGTCCCAGCCCGTACAGCCCGCAGGCCGACTCGTGCGAGAGCACGGCGTCCTCATGGGGGGACTTCGACCGCTCCCAGCGGAAACTCTCGGGCATGATCGCCAGCCAGGCGGCCAGCGGATAGGCGTAGCGCGGCCCCGTCGACGACCAAGCGAACTGGTAGACCGCCCAATCCAGTTCGACCAGCAACGCGGACTCGGCGAACCGGAGCAGATCCTGCTTGCCGATCTCCAGCCGACCGGCCTGCGCCTCCGTGATCATCCCTCCTTGGCGCGCGGCGACGGCCGAAAGCGTGGCGAACTGCTCTTCCCACATCATTCCTCCACCAAAGATCCCGCGTGACAAGGACAACCTAGCCGTCTTGGCCTCGGCGGCCGGGGCTCACGGGCATACAGGCAGGTCAGGAGTTTGAAGCGGGCGGAGTTGGCCATGTTGAGCGTAGGGGGGCCGGTGAGGGGGACCGATGGCTGTGACGACACTGACGCAGGAGACGCTGACCGGCCTTTCCGAGCAGGTGGCGGTCCCCTCCTACGACCGGTCGCTGCTCACGGCGGGCATCGTCCACTTCGGGGTGGGCGGGTTTCACCGCGCGCACCAGGCGATGTACCTCGACCGGCTGATGAACCAGGGCAAGGCGTTCGACTGGGCGATCTGCGGGGTCGGGGTCCTGCCCGGCGACGCGCGGATGCGCGACGTGCTGACCGCGCAGGACGGCCTCTACACACTCGTGCTGAAGCACCCTGACGGGACGCGTGAGGCCCGGGTCATCGGGTCGATCGTCGACTATCTCTTCGCCCCCGACGATCCCGAGGCGGTCATCGAGAAGATGGCCGAGCCTGCCGTGCGCGTCGTGTCGCTCACCGTCACCGAGGGGGGCTACAACTTCCACCCCGTCACCGGTGAGTTCGACACGGAGACACCGGCGATCCGCGCGGATCTGGCACCCGGAGCGCGCCCGGCCACGGTGTTCGGCCTGGTCACCGAGGCGCTGCGGCGCCGGCGCGATCGGGGGGTGCCGCCGTTCACGGTCATGTCGTGCGACAACATCCAGGGAAACGGCGACGTCGCCCGCCGTACCTTCACGGCCTTCGCCCGGCTCGCCGATCCCGAGCTCGCCGCCTGGATGGAGCGCGAGGTCGCCTTCCCCAACTCCATGGTCGATCGCATCACCCCGGCCACCACCGACGAGGACCGCGAGGCCGTGGCCCGGACGTTCGGGGTGCGGGATGAGTGGCCGGTCATCTGCGAGCCGTTCACGCAGTGGGTGCTGGAGGAGGACTTCCCCGGTGGCCGGCCGCCGTTCGAAGAGGTGGGGGTGCAGGTCGTCGCGGATGTCGAGCCGTACGAGCTGATGAAGCTGCGCCTGCTCAACGCCGGGCACCAGGCGCTCGCCTACTTCGGTTTCCTCAGCGGATACCGCTACGTCCACGAGGCGGCCTCCGACCCGGCGATCGCGGCGTTCCTGCTCGCCTACATGGACGTCGAGGCCACACCCACGCTGCGCCCGGTGCCGGGCGTCGATCTGGACGCCTACAAGCGGACCCTGATCGAGCGCTTCGCCAATCCCGAGGTACGCGACACGGTCGCGCGACTCTGCGCCGAGTCGTCGGACCGGATCCCGAAGTGGCTACTTCCCGTCATACGCGAGCAACTGGCCCAGGGCGGGGAGGTCGCCCGCGCGGCCGCCGTGGTGGCCAGCTGGGCGCGTTACGCCGAGGGCGTGGACGAATCGGGGGCGCCCATCGCGATCGTCGACCGGCTGAAGGACCGGTTGACGGCCATCGCGGGCACGCAGCGCCGGGAGCCCACGGCGTTCATCGCGAATCGGGAGCTCTTCGGCGATCTGGTCGACGACAAGCGGTTCGTGGAGCCGTACCTGAAGGCGCTGGAATCGCTGCACACCAAGGGCGCCCGCGCCACGGTGCGGGAGCTCGTGGAGCACCGCACTTGACAATTTTACTTAACTCATGAAAAGCCAAAATATTCTATAATCCCGGCGAAAATCTCACATGCACCATTTAAAGCAATGTCGATAAGGGATAAACCTGGTCTCATCGCCCTTTTCTTAAGCGGTACCGGGGGTGAAGTGGGCAGTGAACTATCCACATCAGCCGAGCCGACGCGACATTCTTCGCGGGGCCCTGGCCGCCGGGGCAGCGGTGACCATCGGCGGAAGCCTGAGTGCGTGTGGATCTCACGGTGATGTGACACGAGCCGTTACCAGCGACCAGTGGCGCCAGTTCCAGGGCGCCACCCTGAACTTCATCTCCGAGAACACCGCCCCGACCGCCGCCATCGCCGCGAACACCAAGCCGTTCACCGATCTGACCGGGATCGACGTCAGGATCGTGACGCTCGAGCTGTCCGCCCTGGTCCAGCGGGTCGCCCTGGACCTGGCCTCGGGCCGGGCCCAGTACCAGGTGATCTACGCCGACCCCTACCAGGTGCTCGCGCCGTACCAGCGAGGGCTGGTCGACCTGCGGTCGCTGGAGGCGGATCCGAACCTGCCCAAGCTGCCCGGCGGCGTCGGGGACTTCATCCCCGTCCAGATGGATGCCGCCGGACGGTTCGTCGAACCCGCGCCCTACTACGCCCTGCCCTACGACGCGCCGACGATGATCTGGCAGTACCGGCAGGACCTGTTCGCCAAGTATCACAACCGCATGACGCAGGACCTCGGGTTCGACCCCACCCCGAGCGGTGACCGGACCTGGGAGGAGTACTTCCGAATCGCCCAGTGGTTCAACAAGAACGGGATGGAGGACGTCAAGTACGGCACCGGCCACCAGGCCAGGCAGCACGACTCCCTCATGAACGACTTCAGCAACGTCCTGTGGTCCTACGGCGGCAACTACTTCGACCACGGCAAGGAAGTGGGGCGTCTGGGGTCGCGGGATCCCGGACCGTGCCGGCTCGACTCCGCAGCCGCCATCGCGGGCGCGGAGTTCTACAACCGGCTGCTGTCCATCGCCGATCCCGCCTCGAAGACGTGGGACTGGGACGGCGTCGGCGCCGCCTTCCGCGCGGGCCGGCTGGCGATGTGCCCGAACTGGCATGAGTTCGCGGCCAGCAACGAGCTGGTGCTGCCCGGCAGGGTCGGCTACTCGGTGCTGCCCAAGGGCCCGGTCGCCACGGCCAACATGTACGGCGGAACGGGGATCGGGATCAGCGCGAACACGATGCCCAACGAGCGCGGCGCCGCCTGGCTGTTCCTCGTGTGGGCCACCTCCCCCCAGACCCAGCTCGCCAACCTCAAGAGCAAGGCCGGTGGCGGCACCCCCACACGCACCTCCGTGTACGAGATGCCGGAAGTGCGCGCGGCCGAGAAGCGGCCGTCGCCGATGCCCAACATGCTCGCGGCCGCCGCGGTACGGGAGGCTTGGCAGCCTGACCGGATCGGCCTGCGGCCCAAGATCCCGATGTGGAACGAGTGCAACACCGCGATCTTCACCCAGCTTTCCACGATGCTCAGCGGGGCGGAGTCACCGGCGGAAGCGATGCGTTCGATCAAGTCGCGGGTGGACCAGATCGTGGCGCGAGGGTGGGTGGCCTAGATGACGCACGCGGCGGAGACCTCGGCGGTACGCGGATCGGCCAGGCTGAAGAGCACCCCGCGCAAGGAGCCGCGGATCGGCTTCGAAGGCCTGATGATGGCTCCCGGCCTGCTGCTGCTGGCCGCGCTGTCGATCGTGCCGTTCATCGCCCTGATCGCGATGAGCTTCTCCCGCGTCCGGTTGCTGGGCGGGGTACGGCTCGACCTGGTGGGCCTGACCAACTGGGCGCGCTTCTTCACCGACGCGGACATGTGGATGTCCTGGCTGCGGACGATCATCTTCTTCGTGCTCACCGTCGGGCTGGAGATGGTCCTGGGCATCGGCATCGCCCTGTGCCTGTTCCGGGTGCTGCGCGGCCGCAACATCCTGCTCGCCCTGCTGTTGCTGCCGATGTTCGCCGCGCCGTCGATCGTCGGCCTGCTGGGCCGCTACCTCACCGACTCCACCTTCGGGCTCTACGCGTGGGTGCTGCGCGCGTTCGGCTACAGCGGCGACATCCTCGGCGCCCCGCTCAGCGCCTTCGCCGCCGTCGTCCTCATGGACGTGTGGGAGTGGACCCCGCTGATCGCCCTGATCACCCTCGCCGGGCTGTCCAGCGTGCCGCAGTCGGTGCGGGAGGCCGCCGCCGTCGACGGCGCCCGCGGGTGGATGACGCTGCGCTACATCCTCTTCCCGGCGATCTCCAACGTGCTGCTCGTCGCGCTGCTCATCCGCTCGATGGACGCCATCCGCTTCTTCGACATCATCTGGGTCACCACCAACGGCGGCCCCGCGGACGCGACCAAGATCGTGCCCATCCGGCTGTACGAGACCGCGTTCCGTTTCTTCGACCTGGGCTACGCCGCCGCCATCGGCCTGGCGATGCTGGCCTTCTCGATCTTCATCGCCCGTACGTTCGTGCGGCTGCTGGATGTGCGGGGGTTGACCCGATGAGCACCTCGATGACGCCTCCGTCGTCCCCGCCTCAGCAGGCCGTTCCCGGTGGGGCCGCGCCGCGGGAACCGGTCACCGCCGCCCCGCGCGGAGAGGCGCAGTCGCCGCTGGAGGAGAGCAGCCGGCGTACGCGGTGGATGGTGACGCTGCTCATCGTGGTGGCGCTGCTCTGGACGCTGGTCCCCCTGGTGTGGATGCTGATGTCGTCGTTCAAGAACGCCCAGGACGTGACCTCGGCCACGCCACAGGTCTTCTTCTCGCCGACCCTGGACAATTACCGCAACCTGTTCCGCGGGGCCAACAACCTCGGGCCGTACATCCTGCACAGCGTGCTCGCCGCCGGCATCTCCGCGCTGCTGGCGGTCGGCCTGGGCGCGCTGGCCGGGTACGGCCTGGCGCGCACCCACATGCGCGGGAAGAAGCACCTGGCGTTCTGGATCATCTCCACGCGTATGGCGCCCATCGCGGCGGTCGTGGTGCCGCTGTTCCTCATCTTCCGCGGGCTCGGCCTGATCGACTCGATCCCGGGGCTGATCCTGGCCTACCTGACCTTCAACCTGCCCTTCGCCATCTGGCTGATGAGCGCGTTCTTCGCCGAGGTGCCGTCGTCGCTGGAGGAGTCGGCGCTGGTCGCCGGCTGCTCCCGCTGGCAGGCCTTCCGCATGGTCATCCTGCCGCTGACCAAGTCGGGGCTGGTCACCACGTTCATCCTGTGCCTGGTCTTCGCCTGGAACGACTACGCCTTCGCCGTGGTCTTCTCCGGCCCGAACTCCCAGACGCTGCCCATCGCCGCCTCCCAGTTGGTCACCCAGACCGGCATCGACTGGGGTCAGCTCACCGCGATCGGCACGATCGTGGTCGTGCCGATGATGCTCGCCGGTCTCGCCGTGCGCCGCTGGCTGGTCACCGGACTCACCCTCGGCGCCATCACCGGGGAGTAGGTGGGCCATGCGCGCGGCCGTACTGCAGGGTGTCGGCGAGATCCAACTGGAGGAGCGACCACGGCCCGAGCCCGGTCCCCGAGAGGTGCTGGTGCGGGTCGCCTCGGTCGGGACGTGCGGCTCGGACGTGCACTACTACGAACACGGCCGCATCGGCGACTTCGTGGTGGAGTCGCCGCTGGTGCTGGGCCACGAGCCGTCCGGCACCGTGGTCGTCACCGGGCCGGGGGTCAGCCGCCGGCGTGTGGGGCAGCGCGTCTCCGTGGAGCCCGGGGTGCCCGACTTCACCTGCCGGCAGTGCCGGTCCGGGCGGTACAACCTCTGCCCGCGCATGCGCTTCTTCGGCACCCCGCCGATCGACGGCGCCTTCTGCGAGTACGTCGTCGTGCATGAGGAGTTCGCCTACCCCGTCCCCGACACCCTGTCCGATGACGCCGCCGCGCTGATCGAGCCGCTGTCGGTGGGCGTGTGGGCCTGCTGGAAGGCCCGGGTCGAGCCGGGCACGCGGGTGCTGGTCACCGGCGCCGGCCCGGTCGGGCTGCTGTGCATGCAGACCGCGCTGGCCTTCGGCGCCACCGACGTCCTGATCACCGACGTGAACCCCGTCCGGCTCGCCGTTGCCCGTGACCTGGGCGCGAGCGAGACCCTCAACGTGGGCGAGACCCGGCTGTCCGACGCCGGGTTCGAGCCCGATGTGCTGCTCGAATGCTCGGGTCATCCGGCCGCGATCGGGGAGGCCGTCCGCGCGGTGGGCCGGGCCGGGCGCGTCGTCCTCATCGGCATGGGCGGGGACGAGATCCCGCTGCCGCTCTCCCACGTACAGACTCGCGAACTCGAGGTGACGGGCACGTTCCGCTATGCCGGCACCTGGCCGGCGGCCATCGCCTTGGCCGCCGCGGGCCGCGTCCAGTTGGACGCGCTGGTGACCGGCCACTACGGCCTGGCCGACGTCGAGCAGGCACTCACCGCCGGAACCCGTGACCCCAAGCTGGTCAAGGCCGTCGTCCGGCCGCAGGAGTGAGGGCGCATCCTAAGGAGAGATCATGTCCAGAGTCCTGTACGAAGAGGCGACCCGCGTCTATCCCGGATCCGACCGGCCCGCGGTCGACGCGCTCGACCTCGACATCCATGACGGTGAGTTCCTGGTCCTCGTCGGCCCGTCAGGCTGCGGGAAGTCCACCTCCCTGCGCATGCTCGCCGGGCTGGAAAGGGTGGACGGCGGGCGCATCGCCATCGGCGAGCGCGACGTCACCCACCTGGCGCCGCGTGATCGGGACATCGCGATGGTGTTCCAGAACTACGCCCTGTACCCGCACATGTCGGTGGCCGACAACATGGGCTTCGCCCTGCGGGTGATGAAGGCGCCCAAGGACGAGATCAACCGCCGGGTCCGTGAGGCGGCCCACCTGCTGGACCTGGACGAGTTCCTCGACCGCAAACCCAAGGCGCTCTCCGGTGGGCAGCGGCAACGCGTGGCCATGGGCCGGGCGATCGTCCGCGAACCGAAGGTGTTCCTCATGGACGAGCCCTTGTCCAACCTGGACGCCAAACTACGCGTACAGACCCGCACGCAGATCGCCGCGCTGCAGCGCCGGCTCGGCGTGACGACGGTCTACGTGACCCACGACCAGGTCGAGGCCATGACCATGGGCGACCGGGTCGCCGTCCTCAAGGACGGGGTGCTCCAGCAGGTCGACACGCCGCTCCGGCTCTATCAGCACCCGGCCAACGTCTTCGTCGCCGGCTTCATCGGCTCCCCGTCGATGAACCTCTCGGAGTACCCGGTCGAAGGCGGCGAAGCGGTCCTCAACGACACGCGGGTGCCGCTGAGCCGCGAGACGCTCAACGCGCTCAAGGACGAGGGCGGCGACCGCGTCGTCCTGGGCTTCCGGCCCGAGAGCGTCGAGGTGGTGAGCGAGGGCACGGAGGGGAGCTTCCCGGTCACCGTCACCGTCGTGGAGGAACTCGGCTCGGACGCCTTCCTCTACGGCCAGTACGCCGACACGACCGATCCGGCACGCCTCGAACAGACCGTCATCGCCCGTGTCGACCCCAACCAGCCGCCGGCCAAGGGCGAACGGGTCCGGCTGCGCATCCTGCCGGGCAAGGAGCGGCTCTTCTCGGCGGTCACCGGCCGGCGACTGCCCGCCTGACCGGTAAGGCCGAGGCCTGCCGCCCGGTCAGCCGACCACCGAGCCGGACTTCTGATCGGTGGCGCCCGGAACCGGGGCGGACGGGTCGGATCCGAGGGCGACGATCCGATTGCGCCCGTCGACGTGGACGACGGACGGGACATACGACTTGACCTCGCTCTCGTCCACCTGCCGGTAGGACATGATGATGACCAGGTCATCCGGGGACACGAGGTGCGCGGCCGCGCCGTTGATGCCGATCACGCCCGAACCCGCCGGCCCTTCGATGACATAGGTCGTCAGCCGGGACCCGTTGGTGATGTCGACGACGTCGACCCGCTCGCCCTCGACGAGATCGGCCGCGTCCATGAGGACCTTGTCGATCGTGATCGAGCCGACGTAGTGCAGGTCGGCCTGGGTCACGGTGGCCCTGTGGATCTTTCCGCCGAGCAGGGTGCGCTGCATGTCCATGCCCTCCAAAGGATGGTGAAAGTTAGGTAATGCTATCCTAAGTACATCCATCGACTCCCGCCTGTGCAACCCCCCGGCCAGCGGTCACCGAGACGCCGGAGGGCACAGAGACAAGGACCTCAGATGACTCCTCCCGGCACCGTCCGCCTCTCGCGCGTCGCGGCGATCGCCGCGGCCTGCGCCCTCATGGTGAGTTCGCTGGTCTCGTGTTCGAGCCCCGCGCAGGCCCCCAAGGCCACGGCGACGGCGACGGCCGATCCGGCCTTCCCCGTCGCCATCGACCACAAGTTCGGGTCCACCACGATCAAGTCGAGGCCCACCCGGGTGGTCACCGTCGGGTGGAACGACCAGGACTTCGCCCTCGCCCTCGGCGTGGTGCCGGTGAGCACGCGGCAGTGGTTCGACGAGTACCTCACCTATCCGTGGGTCAAGACGGCGCTGGGCGGCAAGCCGCTGCCCACGTTCTCGGCGGAGATCAACTTCGAGGCCATCATCAAGCAGCGGCCCGACCTGATCATCGCGATCTACGAGACGGTCAACAAGCAGACGTACGACAAGCTCTCGCAGATCGCCCCCACGGTCGTCCAGTCCAGCAAGTACCCGGACGAGCAGACCCCGTGGGACGTCCAGACGCTCACCACGGGCAAGGCGCTGGGCCGGTCCGCGGAGGCGCAGACGCTCGTCGACAAGGTCAACGCCAAGATCGCCGAGGCGAAGCAGGCGCATCCCGAGTTCGCCGGGAAGGTCCTCGTGGTGGACTACGGCCCCGAGAACGGACAGCACTACCTGATCCCCGGCCGCGACCCGCGCCGCGCGCTGTTCGACGCGCTCGGCTTCGCCGCCCAGAGCCAGAACGGCGACATCAGCGAGGAGCGGCTGGACCTGCTGGACCGGGACGTGCTGTTCGTCAACGGCTCGACCAAGGCGAAGATGGCCTCGTCGCCGGTCTTCTCCCGGCTGAAAGTGGTCAAGACCGATAGAACCATTTATACGGACTTCTCCACCCCGCTCGGCGGCGCGCTGTCGTACAGCGGCCCGGACGCCCTGCTCTACGCGCTCGACGTGCTCGTGCCGCAGTTGGCGAACGCGGCCGACATGAAGCCGTCGACCCCGGTCACCGACCTGTCCAACCTCACCTGACCGCCTGTTCTCACCGGACAAGGTGACGGCCGACCAGCGGGCCGAGGATCTCCAGAGTGCGGGTGTCCAGCAGTTCGGAATGCCCGCACTCGATGGCGAACGTCCGCAGCTCTCCCCCGACGTACCGGCTCCACTGGTCGGAGGCCGTCCCCGTGAACCCCTGCTCCGGCACGGTCGCGTCGACGAAGATCACGTCTCCGGGGAAGACGCCGTACTCGGCCCGCTCCATCATGCGGTCACTGGCCAGGTAGTTCTCGACCACCTGAGCGATCTGCGTGTCCTCCAGCGCGGCGACCCCGCCGCCCAGCTCGCGGACGAACCCGACCGCGTCGGCGACGGACAACGTCGGACGCCGCTCCTCCGGTACCTGGCAGCCCATCTCGATCAGCAGATCGGCTATCGCCGCGGGCCGGTCCCATGCTCCCGCGGGCCTCTCTGTGAGGTCCCTGCGCGTGTCGAGCATGCCGAGGAACGTGACCTCACGTCCGCCGGCCACCAGCCGGATCGCCACCTGATGCGCCACCGCGCCCCCGAACGACCAGCCGAGCAACGCGACCGGCCCTTCGGGGGTGGTCCGGCCGATCAGGTCGGCGTACTCGTCGGCCAGCTCGCGCATCGTGACGGGCAGGTCGGTGGTACGGCTCAGCAGGGGTGATTGCAGGCCGTAGAGCGGGACGTCCGGCGGCAGGTAACGCTTGAGCCCGGCGAACTGCCAGCTCAGGCCGCTGGCGGGCGGCAGACAGAACAGCGGCGGACCCTCACCGCTTGCCCGCAGGACCAGCAGGGGAGCCATCGCATCGCCGGCGGACACAGCGTCGCCGGCGGACGCGGCGTCGCCGATCCGGTGGGCGAGGGCGGCGGCCGCGGGCGCGGTGAACAGGTCCGCGATCGGGAGGGCGACGCCGAGGTCCCGGCGCAGGCCCGCGGCCAGTCGTACCAGCAGCAGCGAGTGCCCGCCGAGGACGAAGAAGTCGTCGTCCACGCCGACCGAGTCGAGCCCCAGCACCTCCGCGATGACGGCGCAGACGGCCGCCTCGATCCGCGACCGCGGCTCTGTACGGGTGGCCATCCGGGCGAAGTCGACGTCCGGCAGTGCCGAGCGATCCACCTTGCCGTTCGGTGTGAGCGGCAACGCGTCGAGGACCGTCACGACCGCGGGAACCATGTACGCCGGCAGGCGCTGGGCAAGGTAGTCCCGGAACTGGAGCGACGACAAGGCGTCGCCGGCAACGACACCATCCCGCAGGGGTGCAGAGGCGTCGCTGGTGGCGAAGCCGTCCCGCAGCGAGGACGTGGTGACGTACGCGAGGATGTGGGTCTCGCCGCGTGAGTCCTGTCGCGCGATCACCGCGACCTGCCGGACGGCGGGATGCTGGGCCGCGACCGACTCGATCTCACCCAGTTCGATGCGGAAGCCGCGTACCTTGACCTGGTGGTCCGAGCGGCCGAGGAACTCCAGCGAGCCGTCAGAGGTCCAGCGAGCGAGGTCCCCGGTGCGATAGAGCCGAGCGCCGTCGCCGAACGGATCGGCGACGAACCGGGACGCGGTGAGGCCGTGACGCCCCAAGTAGCCGCGGGTGACCTGCGCCCCACCGAGGTACAGCTCGCCGATGGCGCCGGGAGGAACCGGGCACAGTGCCGCGTCCAGGAGGTGGGCCGTGGTGCCGGGCAGCGGGCGGCCGATCGTGGGGCGGTCGCACCAACCGTCGTCCACAGGGGCAGCGGTGGCCCAGACGGTCGCCTCTGTGGGGCCGTACAGATTCATGACGCTCTTAGCCCGACCCACCAGCTCCCCCGCGAGTGTGGTCGGCAGCGCCTCGCCACCGACCAGCGCCCGCACGCCGCTGAGGTCGGCGTCCGGCGACTGTGCCAGCGCCGACCACAGCGACGGGGTCGCCTGCAGGACCGTGACGCGTTCGGCCGCCGCCAGCGCGGCGAGGAGGCGCGGGTCGCGTACCTGCTCCTCCGTGGCCATCACCACGCACCCGCCGGCGCGTAGTGGTGCCATCAGTTCGAGTACGGAGATGTCGAAGGAAAGGGTGGTGACGGCGAGCAGCCGGTCGGAGTCGCCGATCGGGACGGCGTCGGCCACGGCGGCGAGGAAGGTCTCCAGGTCGCGATGGGTGACCACCACGCCCTTGGGCCTGCCGGTGGATCCCGAGGTGTAGATGACGTACGCCGCGGAGTCCGGATCACGCGGGGCTCGGTGGACGGGGCGCGTGGGTGTGCCGTCGAAGTTGATGAGTGTCGTGCCGTGGGGTGTCGCGGAGAACAGTTCGCGCGATCGCTCGTCGGCGACCACAACGGCGGGCCGGGCGTCGTCGATCATGAATCGTAGCCGCTCGGCCGGGAACGCGGGGTCGAGCGGCAGGTACGCGGCTCCCGCCTTGGCGACGCCCAGTACAGCCACCAGCAGGTCGGCCGAGCGCGGCAGGGCGAGCCCGACCAGGCTCTCCGGACCGGCGCCGAGGTCGGCGAGCCTGGCGGCGAACGCGTTCGAGGCCGCGTCGAGCTCGGCATAGCTCATCGTCCGGCCGCCGGACACACAGGCGTCCGCGTCGGGTGCCACCTTCGCCCGCGCGGAGAAGCGCACGTCCCAGGGCAGGTCATCGAGTTCCACCGGACCGCCGGACCGCCACCGCGTGAGGTCGTCGAGGTCGCCCGCGGCGAGTACCGGGACTGTGGCGACCGGCTGTTCCGGCCGGACCGCGAGCTCGCCGAGCAGCACGATGAGGCGGTCGAGCAGGCGCCGCGCGGTGCCGTCGTGGAAGCGTGCGGCGTCGTACTCCAGGGTGATGTCGACCGGCTGTCGCGGGCCGGCGTCGACGAAGGTGAAGTTCAGGTCGACTTTCGGGTCGGAGAGGTACGAGGGCGCGTCGCCCGTGGGCAGGCCCAGGACGGTGTCGTGGCCGGTCGGCCGGTGCAGGAAGCCGATCATCACCTGGAACAGTGGGTTGCGGCCCTGTTCGCGTACCGGGTTGACCACCTCGACGACCTGCTGGAAGGGCACGTTGGCGTGCTCGAACGCGGCCAGGTCGGTCTCGCGTACCCGGCGCAGCAGCTCGGTGAAGGACGGCGAGCTGGAGAGGTCGGCGCGCAGTACGACGGTGTTGACGAAGAAGCCGACCAGGTCGTTCAGCACCGCGTCGGCGCGGCCGGAGGTCGGGCTGCCGATCGGGACGTCGGCGCCGGCGCCGAGGCGGTGCAGCAAGGTAGCCAGTGCGGCGTGCAGCACCATGAACAGACTCGCCGACTCGGCCCTGCCCAGCTCCCGCAGCGGGTCGATCAGCTCCGGCGAGAGCGGCGCGGACACCTGTCCGGCCCGGCGGGCGTCACGATCCTGATGGACTCGACGGTCGTCGTGGCCCTGATCGGCTCGGCGGGCGGCGCGCGCCTGCCGGGGCCGGTCGGCGGGGAGGGGGATCTCGTCCGGTAGGCCGCGCAGGTGCTCCTGCCAGTAGGCCCGCTCGGCGGCGTGTCTGCTGGCCGGGTTTCCGGGGTCACCGAGCAGTTCGCGCTGCCACAGGGTGTAGTCCGCGTACTGCACCGGCAGCGGCTCCCAGCGTGGGGCGTGACCGGCCCGCCGTGCGGCGTAGGCGGTGTCGAGGTCGCGCAGCAGCGGCCGGTCGGACCACTCGTCCATCGCGATGTGGTGCAGGATCAGGGCCAGCACGCTGTCCCCGGTGTCCTGCTCCTGGATCAGAGTGACCCGCAACGGCGGGTCGGTGGCCAGGTCGAAGGGGTGGGCCACCGCCGCCGACACCGCGTTCCCGGTCTCGGCGGCCGGGCAGTCCACGACCGCGACGTCGATCGGGGGCGGGTCGAGTACGTCCTGGACCGGCTGGTCGTCGATGACCGTGACCAGCGTCCGCAGCACCTCGTGCCGCGCCACCACGTCGCCGAGCGCGGCCCGGAGGGCGTCGTGGTCGACGGATCCGCGGAGGCGGACGAGCAGCGGGTAGTTGTACGCCGTCGAGGTGGGGTCCAGTTGCTGGAGCAGCCAGAGCCGTTCCTGGGCCGCCGACAAGGGCGGGCGCTCCTGTCGGGGGCGGGAGACGAGCTCGGGGGGTGTGCTCCCGGCTCGGTCGGCGAGACGGGCGGCCAGGCGCGCGGGCGTGCGCGTGTCGAACAGGTCGCGCAACGACAGATCGACGCCCAGAGCCGCCCGCACCAGCCCGAACAGCTGGATGGCGAGCAGGGAATGCCCGCCCCGATCGAAGAAGTCGTCTTCGGCACCAAAACCGCCGAGGTCGCCGAAGCCAGGGTCATCCGGTTCACCGACGCCGAGGACCTCGCCGAACAGCGCGCACAGCCGCCGTTCCAGCTCGCCCACCGGCGCCCTCGAACTCGACGGCAGCGACCGCGGCGCAGGCAGCGCAGCGGTGTCCAGCTTGCCGTTGATCGTCAACGGCAGCGCCTCCACGACCGCGAAGGCCGACGGCACCATGTACCCGGGCAGCACCGACTTCAGCTCACGATGAACGGCCACCAGCAGCGAGTCCCCATCACCGGGCTCGTCAGGAACGACATAGGCCACCAACCATTTGCCACCCGAAGGACCCGGAACCGCGAGCACCGCGCTCTGGTGCACGCCCGGCCGCGCCGTCACGGCAGCCTCGACCTCGGCCGGTTCCACCCGATAACCGCGGATCTTGACCTGATCGTCAGTACGGCCCAGGAAGTCGAGGTTCCCGTCGGCACGGGCTCGCACCAGGTCGCCGGTACGGTACATCCGCCCACCGGACACGAACGGATCCGCCACGAACCGCGAGGCGGTCAACCCGAACCGGTCGAGATATCCACGCGCCAGCCCCGCCCCACTGATGTAGAGCTCGCCGGGCACGCCCGCGGGCACCGGCCGCAGGGCGGCGTCCAGTATGTGGCCGCGAGTGTTCCAGATGGGCCGCCCGACCGTGGTGCCCGTGCTGTCCTCGGTGCCCGCGCCGAGGGTGTTGATCGTGTACTCGGTCGGGCCGTACAGGTTGTAGCCATCCACCCCCTCGGCCTCGCGCAGCGCGGTCCACAGCGTCTGCGGCACCGCCTCGCCGCCGAGCAGCACCAGAGCCGGACGGTACGAACCGGGCGGCCCCCCATACCGTGCGCCGTCGAGCAGCCCCTGGTCGAGCAGGTGCTGGGCGTAGGTCGGTGTCACGTTGACGACGTCGACGCGATGCCGGTCGCAGTAGGCGACGAGCGCGCGGGCGTCGCGGCGCAGTTCCTCGTCGCAGATGTGTACGTGATGGCCTTCGACCAGCCACAGCAGTTCCTCCCACGACATGTCGAAGGAGAACGAGACCGTGTGGGCGATCGTGAGGATCCGGTTCCCTGCGGCGGCGATCGTGGGGGCGAAGATGGCCTCGCGGTGGTTGAGCTGCATGTTGGTCAGCCCCCGGTACGGCGTGACCACGCCCTTGGGCCGTCCCGTGGAGCCGGAGGTGTAGATGACGTACGCCGGGTGGTCGAGCCGTCCCGGACTGCCGGGGGCGAAGTCGCCCAGCTCGCGGTCCTCGATCGGCTCCGACGATCCGGTACGCGCGGCGGCGCCGTCCAGGCACAGCACCGGCACCCGGTGGGAAGCGAGTCGCGGCGCCACCGCCTCGGTGGTGACCAGCAGGACCGGCCCCGCGTCGGCCAGCATCGCCAGCAGGCGGTCGTCGGGATGGTCCAGTTCGAGGGGAAGGTAGGCGGCTCCGGTACGGAGGACCGCGAACAGCGCGGCCACCATGTCGATGGATCGGGGCACGGCCAGCGCGATGATCCGCTCGGGGCCCGCTCCCCGGTCGAGCAGCAGGCGGGCGAGCTGGTTCACGCGCGCGTCGAGTTCGGCGTAGGTCAGCGTCCGTGTGCCGGAGGTGAGGGCCGCGGCGTCCGGTGTCCGCCGGGCCTGGGCGCCCATCAGTTCCGCGATCGTCTCGGCGCCGATGGGATGGGTGACCGCGTCCCATCCGGCCGCCAGCTCCGCGAGCTCGTACGGGAGAAGGACGGGAACATCGGCGACCGTCGCGGCAGCCTGCTCCGAGAGGTGGAGCAGCACCTGCTCCAGCCGCGACAGCAGCGCTCGCGCCCGCTCCGGCGCGACCACGTCGGCCCGGAACTCCAGCCGCACCGCCAGCCGCGCCCCCGGCGTGGCCACCCAGGTGAGCGGGTAGTGCGTGGCGTCCACGCTCTCCACGCCGACGATGCCGTGCTCCTCCTCCAGGTCGGTGAAGGTGTCGTCGTCGAGGAAGTTCTGCAGGACGTAGAGGCTGTCGAAGAGCTGGTCACGGCCCGCCGCGCGCTGGATGTCGCCCAGGCCGAGGTACTCGTGCGCCATCATCTCCACGCGGTCGGCCTGCACGCGCCGCATGACCTCCAGCACGGGTTCGCCAGGGGCCAGGCGTACGTGGACGGGAACGGTGTTGAGGAAGACCCCGATCACCGAGTCGATGCCGTCCAGCTCGGTCGGCCGTCCGGCGACGGTCGTCCCGAACACGGCCTCCTGCCGTCCCGATGCATGGCTCAGCACCATCGCCAGCGCCGTGCTGAGCATCGCGTTCAGCGTCACCCCAGCGCGACGCGCCTGCTCGGCGACGCGGCCGGTCTGCTCCCGGCTCAGCCGGAACGACAGGCTGGTCGCCAGCACCGGCGCGGTCCCCGCCGCCGCCGGGAACAGGATGGTCGGCTCCTCCAGCCCGGCGAGCGCCCGCGCCCAGGCCCGCGCCGACGCGTCCGCGTCCTGGCGATCGAGCCAGGCAAGGTAATCGGGGAACGTCGCCGTCTCCGCGTCTGGTCGCTGGGTGGGGTGACCGTCGCGGGCGAGGGCGTATTGTCCGAACAGCTCGCGCAGGACCAGCTCCCGCGACCACCCGTCCCACAGCAGCAGGTGGTACGTGAGCAGCAGCCGGTCGCGCCCGCCGGGCAGGCGGACCACGGTCAGGCGGCACAGCGGCGGCCGGGCCAGCTCGAACGGCCGGCGACGGTCCTCCTCCATCAGCGCCCGGAGCCGATGGTCGTCCTCCGCGTCCGACAGGTCCACCACGTCGACCGGGCTGTCCAGGCCGGTGCCGACCAGGGCTACGGGCCGGGTCGTGCCCTCGGCGGTGAAGCCGAGCCGCATGGCCGCGTGCCGATCGAGCACGGCGGCATACGCGTGGCGAAGGGCGGCGACATCGAGCCGCCCGGCGAAGTCGAACGCGTTCTGCGCCACGTACACGTCGGCGTCGCCCGCGTAGCCCGCCTGGAAGTACAGGCCCTCCTGGAGCGGTGACAAGGGCCAGATGTCCTGCACGGCGACCGGGGCTGCGGCGAGCACCCGGGCGACCTCGTCGGGGGTGAGGGTGGGGTGAGTCAGCGAGGTGGGGTTGCTCAGCGAGATGGGGCCGCTTGGCGAGGAGTTGCCCATCGAGGTGGAGCTGCTCGGCGAGGCGGGCCGAGGTGGGTGAGCCGTCCCATGCTCGCGGCCATGGCCAGGCGACGCGGCGGCCAGCTCGCGCGCGGCCGCGGCCCAGGCGTCGGCGAGCGCGTCCACGTCGTCCGCGCCGAGGCCGCCGTCCGCATAGGTGAACACGGCGTGCAGTTCGGGCCCCGCCGCCGTGTCGTGGCAGGCGACGTTGATCTCCAGCAGGTACGGCGTGCCCAGATCCGAGTCCGGGTGCACCCGGAGCGCCTCAGCCTCGGGCGCGGTGTCCCAGTCGCCGGATCGGCCGGTAGGGAATCGGCCGAGGTAGTTGAACAGCACTTGGGGCGTTCCCAGCCTGGCGAGCGCGGGGGCGGTGCGCGCGTTGCAGTAACGCAACTGCCCGAACCCCAGACCACCGTCCGGAACGGCCCGCAGCACCTGGCACACGTCGCCGAGCACGGCGGTGGCCCCACCGGAGACCGCGGGCAGCCGTACGGGGGCGATGGCGGTGAACCACCCCACGGTCCTGGACAGGTCCTCTGCGTCCGCGATCTCCTCGCGCCCGTGCCGTTCCAGGTCGATCACCAGCGGCGCCGCGGGGTCGCCGCCACGCGCCGCCCGCCAGCGCGAGACCGCGACATGCAGCGCGGCAACGAGCACATCGGTCACGTCGGCCACGGGGGCGGCCGGCCCGGTCGCGGCGGTCGCCGGCACGGTGGTCAGCAGCGGGCCGGTCACCTCTGGGGGCAGGCGTACGACGTGGTCCCGGGTCTGGCCTGCGGTCAGGCCGATGGCCGGGGTCGCCGGATCGAGTTCGCCGCCCGGCGCCAGGGTGGCCGTCCAATGGTCGAACTCGGCGAGCCGGGCCGACTGGGTGGCGTTCTCGGTGATGGACCGGGCGAAGGCGCGCAGCGACGTTCCGACCGGTTCGAGTCGTACGTGTTGCCCGATGCTCACGGCGTCCCAGGCGTCTCGCAGGTCGTCGACCAGGATCCGCCACGAGACCCCGTCGACCACCAGGTGGTGCGCGACGAGCAGCAGCCTGCCCTGGTGCTCGGGCCCCCGGTCGAACCACGCCGTCTGCAACACATCGCCGGCGTCGGGGTCCAGCCGGTCTGCGGCGGCGTCGGACTCGGCGGCGACGAGGGCGCGCAGGGCGTCCTCGTCGAGACCCACCGCGTCGACCGAGGTCACGCCGGGATCGGGGACGTCGGCGGCCGGCCGGGCCTCCAGGGACCACAGCAGCGGAGACGGCCGGTTCAGCCGCAGCCGGAGCGCGTCGTGCCGCCCGACCAGCGCGCGGATCAGCGTGCCGACCTGCTCGTGGGTGGCTCCCGGCGGGGTGAGCAGCAGCTCGGACTGGTTCAGCCGGGAGATCCGCCCGCCCAGCTCGGCCAGCCGGTGCACGATCGGCATCAGCATGACCTCGCCGACCCCGTCGGACACGACCTCGTCCGGCTCCCGGCCGGGTCCACTGTCCGCACCCGGCTCCTGGCCAGGTTCGGCGTCCGCGCCGGAGTGGCCGATCGCGTCGGCGAGCGCGGCCGGAGTGCGGTGGACGAACACGTCCCTCGGGGACAGCCGCAATGACCGGCGCCGGGCCAGGTTGACGAGCTGGATCGCGATGATGCTGTCGCCGCCGAGCACGAAGAAGTCGTCGTCGGGGCCGACGTCGTCCAGACGCAGCACCTCCGCGTACAGCGCCCGCAAGACCACCACCACAGGCGACGCTCCCCCAGGAAGGACCTCAACCCGAGCGGTCGCCGGGGTGGCCTCGGGAGCAAGCTCGCCCGTAACCGCGGCCCGCGCGGTCGCCGGAGCGGGCAGGGCCTCGCGGTCGAGCTTGCCGTTGACCGTGAGCGGCAGCGCGTCGAGCGGCACGAACGCCGCCGGGATCATGTAGCCAGGCAGCCTCTCGGCCAGGTGGGCATGGGCCTCGGCGGCACCGATGCGCACCCCGGCCCGCGCGACCAGGTACGCCACGAGCCGCCGCCGTCCGGGCTCGTCCTCGCGCACGGTGACGGCGGTGTTCACGACTCCGTCCAGTGTCAGCAGCGCGGACTCGATCTCGCCGAGTTCGATGCGGTAGCCCCGTACCTTCACCTGCTGGTCGGACCGGCCCAAGTAGACCAGGTCGCCGTCGGGAGTCCACCGCGCGAGGTCGCCGGTGCGGTAGAGCCGCGCGCCGGAGGCGTTCGGGTCGGCGACGAACCGTTCGGCGGTCAGGCCGGGGCGGTCGAGGTACCCGCGGGCCAGTTGGTCACCCGAGACGTAGATCTCGCCGGTGACGCCGGGCGGGACCGGCTGAAGGTGGCGGTCGAGCAGGTGCGCGCCGAGGCCGGGCAGCGGTCCGCCGATGACGCTGTCGCCGTTCGCGTCGTCCGAGGTCAGGGCGCGGAACGACACGTGCACGCAGGTCTCGGTGATGCCGTACATGTTCACCAGCCGCGGTGCTCCGTCGGCGTGGCGGTGGTACCACGGGGCCAGGCGGGCGAGGTCCAGCGTCTCGCCGCCGAAGATCACGTACCGTAGCGCGAGCTCGCCCGGCCGCGCGCGGTCGGCCTCGATCAGCGGGTAGAACGCGGACGGGGTCTGGTTCAGCACGGTCACGCGCTCGCGTTCCAGCAGGTCCAGGAAGCGTCGCGGGTCGCGCGCCACGTCGTGGGAGACGACGACCAGGCGCCCGCCGTACAGCAGCGCGCCCCACAGCTCCCACACCGAGAAGTCGAACGCGTACGAGTGGAACATGGTCCACACATCGGCCGGACCGAACTCGAACGGCTCCTCAGCCGCCGCGAACAGCGACAGCACGTTGCGATGGGTCACCGCCACACCCTTGGGCCGCCCCGTCGAACCCGAGGTGTAGATGACGTACGCCGCGTTGTCCGCGCTCAGCGTGACCGGCTGCGGCGGGGCGGTGGAGTGGCCCGCGATGACGTCCGGGTCGTCCAGCATCATGACCGGCACCGTGGCAGGGGGCAGCGAGGCCAGCGTCGCGCTGTCGGTCAGCAGGCACACGGGGTTCGAGTCGGCGAGGATGTAGCCGAGCCGTCCGGCCGGGGCGCCGATGTCCAGCGGTACGTAGCAGCCGCCCGCCTTCACGATCGCGAGCAGCGCCACGATGAGGTCGGCGGAGCGTGGCAGCGCGACGGCGACCCGCGACTCCGGCCGTACTCCTCCGGCGATCAGGGCGCGGGCCAGCCGGTTGGCGGCCGCGTCCAGTTCGGCGTGCGTGAGTGAAACATCGCCCGAGGTGACGGCGATGGAGCCCGGCCGGACGGGTGCGGCGGCGTACGCGCCCGCGAGCGTCGCACTGTCCTCCACCCGTGACACAACCGCCCCGGACAACACAACAGGGTCCAGCCGCGAGACCGGCAGGCCAGGGGCCGTGGCCAACTGGTCGAGCACCCGCCCCACCTGGTCCAGCAGCCGCCGGGCCGCCCGCTCCCCGACCAGCTCGACGTCGTACTTGAGCTCCAGCGTCAGCCGCTCGCCGGGGAAGGCCACCAGCGACACCGGATAGTGCGGCGAATCCGTACCGGTGAAGCCCCGCACGCTCAGCCCGTCCCGCCCGCCGTCCCGCACGGTGGGGAAGTTCTCCACGACCACCATCGTGTCGAAGAACTCACGGACACCGGCGACGGCGGCGAGCTCGCCGAGCCCCACCTGCTGCACGTCGAGCAGGTCCGTCTGCTGTTCCTGCAGCCGGGCGAGCACCTCGCGCAGCGTGTCGCCGGGACGCCAGGACATCGGCACCGGAACGGTGTTGATCAGCAGGCCGACGATCGACTCGACGCCGGGCAGCTCCCCGCCCCGCCCCGACACCGTGGAGCCGAACACCACCCGCTCCTGCCCGAGCAGCCTGCCGAGCAGCAGACCCCAGGCGCCGTGCACGAACGTACTGAGCGTCACCCCCTGCTCCCGAGCGGCCTCGACGAGGGCGCCCGTGCGCTCGGCGGGCAGCGCGACGTGGACGCTGTCATGCCGGGAAACCTTCTCCACGGCGCCGAACAGTCGGGTGGCGGAGCCGACGCCGTACAACGCCCGGGCCCACACGTCGCGGGCGTGTGCGCGGTCCACGGCGCACACCGCCTCGACGTGGTCGCGGAACGTCACCGCAGGAGCGGGCAGCTCGTACCCGGCTCCGGCCCGGCCCCGCTCATAGGACTCGATCACGTCACCGAACATCAGCGGGTACGACCACCCGTCGGCGAGGATGTGGTGCATGGTCTCCACCAG
This sequence comes from Nonomuraea sp. NPDC026600, assembly GCF_040638335.1. Lineage (NCBI taxonomy): Bacteria > Bacillati > Actinomycetota > Actinomycetes > Streptosporangiales > Streptosporangiaceae > Nonomuraea > Nonomuraea sp. NPDC026600. The sequence continues at coordinate 352,693 of NZ_JBEZYD010000002.1, read as the reverse complement.
CCGGTGGTCGGTCCGGCTGAGCGAGACCAGCGCGTAACGCAGCAGGGGCGCGGCGGCCAGGTCGAAGGGCTCGGCCAGCTCGGCGGCGGTGACCTCGGCCAGCCGCTCGCGCGCCGCCTCGTCATCGAGACCGAGACCGGTCAGGTCCACCTCGTGCCACGGCACGTCCACCGCACCGGCGATCACCTGGACCACCCGGCCGTCGGCCAGCTCACGGAAGCTGGCGCGCAGGGCGTCGTGACGGTGGACCACCGCCTCCACGGCGCGGCGCAGCGCCGCCGGATCGACCGGCCCGGACAGCTCGGCCACCTGCTGCACCACGTACGTGTCGGTCTGGTCCTCGGCGAAGGAGGCGTGGAAGTACATGCCCTGCTGCAACGGCAGCAGCGGGAGTACGTCCAGCACACCGGACGGCGCGAGCCGGTCCACGTCCCCCTGGGTCAGCTCGACCAGCGGGAAGTCGGAAGGGGTACGCCCGGCGAGTTCGGCGCAGCGGGTCAGCGCGGTCAGCGCGGCCATCCACAGCTCGGCCAGCCGGCCCACCTCACCGGCCGTCATGACGCCGGACGGCCAGGTCAGCGTGGCCGAGAACACCGTGCCCGCCCGCCCGTCCCTGGCCAGCGCGTTGATCTCCAGCCCCATCGCGGGGTTGCTCGGGTGGACGCCTTCGCGCAGCGCGCCCGCCGCCGCCCAGTCCCCGCCCTCGTCGGCGGCGAACCGCCCCAGGTAGTTGAACAGGATCTGCGGCGGCTCGCCCCGCAGGTCCGCCTCGCCGTCCAGGTAGCGCAGGATCCCGTACCCCAGTCCCTGCCGGGGCACGGCGCGGAGCTGCTCCTTGACCCGCTTCGCCGCCGCCGCGAGGGCGGCCCCCGCCGCGGTGACCTCGGCCCAGCGCAGCGGTCCCGGGTCGAGGCGTACGGGGTAGATGGCGGTGAACCAGCCGACCGTGCGCGACAGGTCCACGCCGTCGAGAGCGTCGCGGCCGTGGCTCTCCAAGCTGAGGACCACGGCGCTCTCGCCGCGCCGCCACTCGGCGAGTGCGGTGGCGAAACCGGTCAGCAGGACGTCGTTGACGCCGCCGTGCATCGCGGCGGGCACGGCCGACAGCAGGGCCGTGCTCACCTCGGCGGGCAGCGAGACCGTCAGCGACTCCACGGTGGCGGCCGTGTCGATCGCCGGGTCGAGCGGGCGCGTACCCAGGTGCGGGTCCTCGGTGGCGAGGACGGCCCGCCAGTGGTCGAGCTCGTCGCGGAACGTGCCCTTCCCGGTCGCCTCCTCGACCAGCTTCGACCAGGTACGGAAGGAGGTCGGCACCTCGTCGGGCACGGGCTCGCGGCCCGCCCGTACCTCCGCCCAGGCCCGCGCGAGGTCGTCGGCGAGCACCCGCCAGGAGACGCCGTCGATCACCAGGTGGTGGATGACCAGCAGCAGCCGGCCGGGCCCGGACTCGTCGGCGAACCAGACCGCCCGCAGCATGACCCCGCGATCCGGGTCGAGGCCGTCGGCGGCCCGCCCGGTGACCTCCTCCACGTCGGCCGACGCGTCCACCCTGGTGAGCGCGTCCGCCGCGCGGAACGCCTCCGGCGGCGGCACCGACAGCACCCATGCGGCGCCGTCGCGGTCGAGCCGGGCCCGCAGCAGATCGTGGCGCGCGCCGACGGCCTGGAGCACCCGCTCCAGTTGCGCGTGGGTCATGCCGGCCGGGGTGCGGAGGATCATCGACTGGTAGAAGCTCTCCAGGGGCGTAGCCGCCCGCATCGTCTCGACCAGCATCGGGGTGAGCGCGACCGTACCCTCGCCGCTGTCCCGCGGTCCGCTCGGGCGCGCCTGTGGGGCGGCCGCGGCCAGCGCGCGTACGGTGCGGCGGCGGAAGACGTCGCGCGGGGTGAGGTGCAGGCCCGCCTTGCGCGCGCGGCCGGTCACGGCGATCGAGGAGATGCTGTCGCCGCCGAGGGCGAAGAAGTCGTCGTCGATGCCGACCTCGGCGAGGCCGAGCACCTCCGCGTAGATCGCGCACAGGGTTCGCTCGCGGTCGTCGCGCGGCCCGTTGCCGGCGCTGACGGGTGCCACGGGCTCGGGCAGCGCGGCGACGTCGAGCTTGCCGTTGACGGTCAGCGGCAGCTCGCCGACGACGCCGTACAGCGCGGGGACCATGTAGCCGGGCAGCCGCTCGGCCAGCGCGGCCCGCAGGTCCGCGACAAGGGCGGCCTGGCCGGCCCCTGCCCGCAGGTCCGCGACGTGGTCGGCCCTCTCCGCCGGCACCACGTACGCGACCAGCTTCTTCAGCCCGGTCACCGCCGAGTCGGTACGGGCGATGACGGCGGCCTGCCGGACCTGCGGCAGCGCGGTCAGGGCCGACTCCACCTCGCCGAGCTCGACCCGGTAGCCGCGGATCTTCACCTGGTCGTCGACACGGCCGAGGAAGTCGAGGTTGCCGTCCTGGCGTTGCCGTACGAGGTCCCCGGTCCGGTACATGCGCCCGCCGGGCACGAACGGGTCCGCCACGAACCGCGACGCGGTCAGGTCCGGCGCGTGCAGGTAGCCGTGCGCGAGCCCCGCGCCCGCCACGTAGAGCTCGCCGAGCACCCCCGGGTGGACCGGGCGCAGCCAGGCGTCGAGCACGTAGGCGCGGGTGTTCCAGATCGGGCGGCCCACGGTCGGCGTGGCGCTGTCGCCCGTGCCCGCGCCGAGCGTGTTGATCGTGTACTCGGTCGGGCCGTACAGGTTGTAGCCCTCGGCGCCGCCGGGCTCGCTCAGCCGGTTCCAGACGGCTTCGCTCACCGCCTCGCCGCCGAGCAGCACCAGGCGGGGCGGGTGTCCGTCCCGGTCGAGCAGCCCCTCCTCGAACAGGAGGTGGGCGTACGTCGGGGTCACGTTGATCACATCGATGCGGTTCGCGCGGCAGTAGGCGGCCAGGGCGGCGGCGTCCCGGCGCAGCTCCTCGTCGCAGATGTGCACCTCGTGGCCCTCGACGAGCCACAGCAGCTCCTCCCACGACATGTCGAAGGAGAACGACACCGTGTGCGCGATGCGCAGCCGGTCCCGCCCGGCGCTCCGGGCGCGGGCGACGGCCGGGTCGAAGATCTCGGCCCGGTGGTTGAGCTGCATGTTGGTCAGGCCGCGGTACGGCGTGACCACACCCTTGGGGCGGCCGGTGGAGCCGGAGGTGTAGATGACGTACGCCGGATGCTCCAGCCTGCCCGGCATCGTGGCGGCGAACGCCCCCAGTTCCGCGTCACTCAGCGGATGGGCGGGCAGCGTGTCGCCGGGCACCAGGCATTCCCCGCCCAGCCGCCGCTGCGCCTCGGCCAGCGGTGTGCCCGCGTCGGCGCACACCAGCAGCACCGGCCGCGCGTCGTCGAGCATCCCGGCGAGCCGGTTCACGGGGTGGTCGAGGTCGAGCGGCAGGTAGGCGGCGCCGGTACGCAGGACGGCGAAGAGCGCGACCACCATCTCGACACCGCGGGGCAGGCCGAGCGCCACGATCCGGCCCGGTCCCGCGCCCTTGGACAGCAGCAGCCGGGCGCAGCTGTTGATCCGCCCGTCCAGCTCGGCGTAGGTCAGCGACAGCTCCCCGAACACCAGGGCGACCTCGTCCGGGCAGCCCTTGGCCCGCTCGGCCAGCAGGTCGGCGATGGTGGCCGAGCCGATCGGATGCTCCGTGGCCGCCCACTGCCCGGCCAGCTCGTTGTGCTCCTCGCCGAGCAGCGGGTCGAGCGCGCCCGCCTGGACCGACAGGCCGCCGGCGAGTGACTCCAGCAGCCGCGTGAAGCGCCGGACCAGCCGCCGCGCGTCCTGCTCCGCCACCACGTCCGGCCGGTATTCGAGCTTGATCCGCAGGTTGGCGCCGGGGGTCAGCACCCAGGTGAACGGGTAGTGGGTGGTGTCGACGTACTCCACGCCGACGATGCCCTGCTCGCGTTCCAGCTCGGTGAAGGTGGTGTCGGACAGGAAGTTCTGCAGGACGTACAGCGTGTCGAAGAGCTGCTCGTGACCTGCGGCCCGCTGGATGTCGCCGAGCCCGAGGTACTCGTGCGGCGCGAGCCGGATGCGGTCCTCCTGCGCCCGGCGCGCCAGCTCGATCACCGTCATCTCGGGCGCGGCGGCCACCCGGGCCGGGACGGTGTTGAGGAACAGGCCGATCACGTCCTCGATCCCGGGCAACTGGGTGGGCCGGCCCGCGACCGTCGTACCGAACACGACGTCGGTGCGCCCGGTCTCGTAACCGAGGAGCAACCCGAGCGCGGCGGTCAGCAGCGAGTTGAGCGTGACCCCGCCACGCCTGGCCTGCTCCCCCAGCCGGGTCGTCACCTCGGCCGGGAGTGCCGCCAGGACGCGTTCGGACGGGATCGGCTCGCGGCCGGCCGCCTCCGGGACCAGGATGGTCGGCTCGGAGACGTCGGCGAGGGCGGCGGCCCAGGCGGCGGTGGAGGCGTCGCGGTCACGGGCGGCGATCCAGGCGAGGTGGTCGGTGAACGCCGCCCGCGCCGGCGGCAACGCGCCGCGTTCCCCCCGGGAGTCGTAGAGCGCGAACAGCTCGCGCAGCACCAGCTCACGCGACCAGCCGTCCCAGAGCAGGAAGTGCGCGGTCAGCAGCAGCCGGTCCCGGCCGCCGGGAAGGCGTACGACGGTCAGCCGGGCCAGGGGCGGCCGGGTGAGATCGAACGGCTCCTCCCGATCGGACCGCATCAGCTCCGCGAGGGCGTCCCCGGAGCCGGTGGACAGGTCAACGACCGTGACCTCGGCCGGGACCTCGGCGCCGATGTACTGCACGACGCCGGGGACGCCGTCGCCGGTGAACCCGGCGCGCAGGGTGGGATGGCGTCGCAGCAGCGCCGCGAACGCCGTGGTCATGGCCTCGGCGTCGAGGCGGCGGTCGAAGTCGAACACGTTCTGCGCGATGTAGGTGCCGGCGCCCTCGGAGAAGGCCGCCTGGTAGTAGACACCTTCCTGGAGGGGCGACACCGCCCAGATGTCGGCCACCGGAACCGGGCTGGCCGCCACGACGTGGTCGATCTCCGCCTGGGTCAGCGACACGGTCGTCAGCTCGGCGGGGAGCAGTCGCGCCGCCGGCTCGCCGCCTGCCAGGTGGGCTTCGATGGCGGAGGGGGTACGCATGCGGAAGATGTCCTCTGTGGTCAGTTCGATCCCGTCCTTGGCGAGCAGGCTGACGACGCGGATGGCCTGGATGCTGTCGCCCCCGGCCGTGAAGAAGTCGTCGTGGACGCCGATGCCGTCGAGGCCGAGCACCGTGCCGAAGTGGGCGCAGATCAGCGCCTCCCTTGGGGTGCTCGGGCGGCCGCCCCTGGCGATCGGCTCGGGGGCGGGGAGCGCCTTGCGGTCTCGTTTGCCGTTGGGGAGCGTCGGCAGGTGGTCCAGGATGGTTATCGTGGCGGGGACCAGGTAGGGGGGTAGTTCGGCGCGTAGTGTCGCGCGGAGGGCGTTGGGGTCGACCTCCTCGCCGGGGGCGGCCACGACGTAGGCGTGCAGAGAACGCGTGCCGCCGCTTGTACCGCGACCCGCACCACCGCCCGCGCCGCTCGTGCCGCTCGTGGCGGTCGTGGCGGTCGTGGCGGTCGTGGCGGTCGTGCCGCCATTCGCATGACCGCTCGTGGCGCGTACGGCGACCACGGCGTCGGCCACACCCGCGCGGCGCATCAGAGCGGCCTCCAGTTCGCCCGGCTCCACGCGGTAGCCGTTGATCTTCACCTGGTCGTCGGCCCGGCCGAGGAACTCGACCCGCCCGTCGGCCGTCCACCGGCCGAGGTCGCCCGTGCGGTAGAGCCGGCCGCCGTCGCTGTACGGGTCGGCGACGAATCGGGCGGCCGTCGCACCGCCCTGGCCCAGGTAGCCGAGGGCGAGCTGAGCGCCACCGACGTAGATCTCCCCGACCGCGCCGGGCGGGACGACGTGAAGGGCGGCATCCAGCAGATGGATCCGCGCCCCGGGCACAGGCGTTCCCAACGTCACCGGCCCCGCCGCCTCCACCTCACCCTGCAACACGTCACCCGCCACCTCCGACGACCCGTAGGAGTTGACGATCCGGGCACCGGGGGACGCCTGCCGGAGCGCGTTCACGCAGGCCAGGTCCAGCGGTTCCCCGCTGCAGATCCAGCGGCTGAGCGTCCTGAGCCGTTCCGGTTCCGTGTCCGCCAGCGCGCCGGCCAGACTCGGCACGGCGAGCAACTGGGTCGCCCCGGACCGCTCGACGAGCCCGGCCAGCGCGGCGCCGTCGGTGGCCTCGGTGGCGTCGGCGATGACCGTCGTCGCCCCCGCGACCAGGCCACCGAGCAGCTCCGTGGTGCCGTCGATAAAGCTCAGCGAACTCTTCGCCACCCGGACATCGGCCACCCACTCCCGCGCCGCCCAGGCCAGTCGATTGGCAAGCGCCTCCTGCGTCCCCACGACCGCCTTCGGCCGCCCCGTCGAGCCGGAGGTGTAGACGACCGACACCGCATCCAGCGGATCTGTTCTCGTCGCGTCGCCGGTGACGTTCGCGTCGGCCGCCGCCCGTACGGTAAGTGTCGGCAGGTCGTGCGGCGGCAGTGACCTGGCGCTCGCGTCGTCGGTGAGCACGCACACCGGCCGCGCGTCCCCGAGCATGAACTCGATCCGGGCCGCCGGATAGCCGGGATCGACCGGCAGATAGGCGGCCCCAGCACGCATGACGGCGAGCAGGGCCACGGCCATGTCCGCCGAGCGGCTCGTCGCCACCGCGACGATGTCGCCACGTCGCACACCCGCCCGGGTCAGTGCCCGGCTCACCCGTCCTGCGCGATCGTCCAGCTCGGCGTAGGTGAGCGCGAGGTCGCCGCAGACGACGGCCGTACGCGCCGGATGCCGGGCCACCTGACCCGCGAACAGATCCACGACCGTGGTGCCGGTCCGCCGCGCCGGGGCACCGGAACCGGCGGCCATCAGCCACTCGCGGTCCTCCCCGGTCACCAACTCGACCAGCTCACAGGCCTGCTCGGCGTCCTCGGCGATTGCGGCCAGCACCATCTCGTACTGGCGGGCCAGCCGGGCCGCGGCACTCGTACCGACCACCCGCCGATCGTGGGTCAGCGTGACGGCGATCCGCGCGCCCGGCTTGGCCATCAGCGTCACCGGGTAGTGAGGCGCCTCGACGGTGTGCACGGCGGCGATCTGGATCTCCCCTGCCGGGGTGGGCGGCGCCGGGTAGTTCTCGATGACCACGAGCGTGTCGAACAGCTCAGGCACACCCAGCCGCCGCTGCAGCCGGGCCAGCGAGACATGCTCGTGCTCCACCACCTCGCGCCGGTCGCGCGCGAAGCGGCGTACCACGGTGGCGAGCGACTCGGCGGGACTCCACCGTACCCGCGCGGGAACCGTGTTGATCAGCAGACCGACCATGGAGTCGATACCCACGACGTCGGCAGCCCCACGGCCGGAGACGGTCGAACCGAACGTCACGTCGGACCGACCTGCCAGCCGTCCGACGAGAATGCCCCAAGCGGCGCCGATGACCGCCCCTACCGTCAGCCCGTGCTCCCGCGCCCACGCGCTCACCCGGTCGCTGACCTCCTCGGACAGCTCCCGATCGACGCGCCCGAACCCACCGGCGACCTGCCCGGTCCCTTCTGGAGAACTAGTCGCTTCTGGGGCGCCTAGCGGGTCAGCGAGCGCGAGCGTTTCCGGGACACCCGGCGCATCGGCCAAGCCGGCCTCTTCGGGCCCGCCGAGCGCATCAGCGAGCCTGGTCGGCTCGTCCACGTCCGCCAGGGCGCCCGCCCACGCCTCGGTCGCCACGTCGGGGTCCTGTGCCGCCAGCATCCGCAGGAACTCCCGGTAATGCGGGGGCGCGGGCAGCGCCTCGGTCCGTCCCGCGGCCTCGTAGAGCGCCAGCAGGTCGCGCAGGAGCAGCGGCACCGACCAGCCGTCGGCGAGGATGTGGTGCACGGTGTGGATCAGCACATGCCGCCGCTCACCGAGCCTGAGCAGCGCGTACCTCATGGACGGGGGCCGGCTCAGATCGAACGGCGAGGACCGCTCCACCTCCGCGACGGCGGCCACCCGCGAGACGGCACCCTCTGCGCCAAGCCCGCTGAAATCGCCCACCCGCCACGGCACCGGCGGACGGCCCGCGATCACGGACACGACCTGCCCGTCGCCGACGGTACGGAACGCCGCGCCCAGGTTGGGGTACCTGTCGATCAGCCGGTCCGCGGCCAGCCGTAGCCGGTCGCCGTCCAGCGGGCCGGTCAGCTCGATGATCTGCTGGACGACGTACGGGTCGGTGTCGCGGGCGAAGGTGGCATGGAAGTAGAGGCCGGTCTGCAGCGGTGACAGGGGAAGAACCTCCCGGAGATCCGGTCCCGCGGCCTCGATCGCGGCCACGTCGCTCGGCTCCAGGGCGACAAGGGGGAAGTCCGACGGGGTATGCCCGGCGACCGACTCGCTCGTGGCGATGCCGGTGAGCACCTGGGTCCACAGCTCGGCCAGCGCCCGCACCCGGCCGCCGTCGAGCACGCCACCGGGCCAGCTGAACCTCGTCTCCAGCACCGGCCCGTCGGCCGTGTCCACGGCGACCGAGTTGATCTCCAGCACGCGCGGCAGCGGCATGCGCGGGTCACGCCGCTCAACGACGATCTCGCCGCCGCCACCGCCACTGCCGCCACCACCGACACCGCCATCCCCATCACCGATCGCGCCGCCGATCCCACCACCGTCGCCATCGACCCCACCGCCATCGCCGACGGCCGTCCACTCCTCGGTGGATCCGGCCGCGAACCGCCCGAGGTAGTGGAACAGCACCTGCGGCGCGACGGCCAGGTCAGGACGGGGTTCGCCGCCGAGGTAACGCAAGGCACCGTAGCTCAGCCCCCGCCGGGGCACCGCACGGAGCTGCTCCTTGACCGCCTTCACCGCGTCGCCGAGCGCGGCGTCGCCCGGCCCAGGATCGAGTACGGCCGGGAAGAGCGTGGTGAACCAGCCGAAGGTACGGGAGAGGTCGACGTCCCCGGCGCCGACGGCGTCTTCCTCCCGGCCGTGTCCCTCCAGTTCCAGCAGCACCTCGGACCCCGCGTCGGGGCAGTGGTCGGCCCGCCACCGGCCCAGGGCGATCGCCGCCGCCGCGACCAGTACGTCGTTCACGCCGCCGTGAATGGACGCGGGCACCGCGCCGAGCAGGCGGGCGGCAACGGGGGACGGGAGCGCGACCGTCAGCGACTCCTCGGCGGCCACCACGTCGCGGCGCGGGTCCAGAGGCCGCTCCCCCAGCATCGGGTCAGGGGTGGCCGCCGCCTGCCGCCAGTACGCCTCGTCGGCGGTGAACGCGCCCGCGCGGGTACGGTCGCGCAGCACTGTCGCCCACTGCCTGAACGAAGTGGGTACGCCGGGCAGAGACACCGCACGCCCGTCGCGAACCGCCGCCCATGCGTGGCCGAGGTCCTCCAGGAGCACCCGGAGCGACACGCCGTCCACGATCACATGGTGGATCACCACCACGAGCCGGCCCCGCGCGTGCTCCCCGGCATCCAGCCACACCAGCTCGATCATCCGGCCACCAGCCGGGTCAAGCCGTCCCGCCGCCGCAGTGACCTCCCTGCCGGCGACCGCCTCCATCGCCGCCGTGACCTCCCGCTCGGCAATGGCGTCTATCTCCGCTGCGACCTCACGGTCGGCGACCGTGTCCATCGCCGCGGCGTCGCCGGCGGTCACGTCTACGCGGGTGATCACCTGGGCTGCTCGTGGTGAGCCCACCGGCTGGATCGACAGGGTCCAGGGGGCCGCGCCGTCGATCCGTGCCCGCAGCAGGTCGTGGGTGGTGAGTACGGCGTCGACGACGTGTTCGAGCTGGTCGGCGGTCATACCGGCAGGCGTGTGGACCGTCATCGACTGGATGAAGCCGTCCATCGACGGGCCGGTGGCCTGGAGCCACTCGGTGATCGGGGTCGGGGGCACCTCGCCGACCGCGCCGGTGGCGGGGCCGGCGGTCGTGGTGACCTCGGTCACCGTGACCGCCAGCGCGGCGGGGGTGGGATGGGCGAACAGGTCGCGCGCTCGCACCACGAGTCCCGCGTGCCGCGCCTGCCGGACCACGCCGATCGCGACGATGCTGTCACCGCCCAAGGCGAAGAAGTCCTCCTCCGCCCCCACCTCCTCGAGGCCGAGGACCCGCGCGAAGATCTCGCACAGGACGCGTTCCCGGGCGGTCTGCGGCTCGAGCGCGCGCTCCTGTCCCGGTCCGTCCGGTTCCGGCAAGGCGCGGCGGTCCGCCTCCGCCTCCGACTCCGGCAGAACCCGGCCGCCCGCCCTCGGCGCCGACAGAGCGCCACCATCCGTCCTCGGCTCCGGCAGAGCCCGACGCTGCGCTTGGGGTTCCGGGAGGGCGCGGCGGTCGACCTTGCCGTTGGCGGTGAGCGGGAAGCGGTCCAGGACGACGAAGGCGCTCGGCACCATGTACTCGGGCAGCCGGTCGGCGCACCAGCGCCGTAGTTCGGTGGCCGGGAGGTCGTCGTGGGAGGTCACGTACCCGATGAGGTGCCGCGCGCCCGCCGCGTTCGTACCCACGGTGACGGTCGCCTGGCGGACCCGCGGGTGCGTGGCGAGCGCCGCTTCCACCTCCTCCGGCTCCAGCCGCATGCCGCGGATCTTCACCTGGTTGTCCGCCCGCCCCACGAACTCCAGCGAGCCGTCGGCGTTCCAGCGCGCGAGGTCGCCGGTGCGGTACATCCGGGACCCGCCGTCACCGAACGGGTTGGCCACGAAACGGGAGCCGGTCAGCGCGGGGGCGTTGATGTATCCGCGCCCGAGCAGGAACCCCGCGGCGTACAGCTCGCCGGCCTCGCCCACCGGCAGCGGCTCCAGCCGGTCGTCGAGGACGTAGAGCTGGGTGTGCGGGTTCGGGCGGCCGATCGAGGTCGCGATGCGTTCGGCGGTGTCGCGGTAGATGACGTGTGAGACGCCGATGGTCGCCTCGGCCGGGCCGTACCCGTGGTAGAGGGTCGTGGACAGCTGGTTCCGGAACCGGTCGAACAGCTCGGGGGTGAGCACCTCGCCACCGCACCAGACGTGCTTCAGCCCGGACAGCAGCGAGGTCCCGTGGGCCATCTCCAGGAGGGTGTCGAGCATCGACGACACCAAATAGACGAACGTCACCCGCTCCCCCGCGATCAGGTCGAGCAGATACTGGGGATCGCGTTCGCCGCCGGGCTCGGCGACCACCACGTAGCCGCCGGAGACGAGCGGCAGCAGGATCTCGTTGACCGAGATGTCGAACGACAGCGGCGCCTTGAACAGCGACGCGTCGCCGGGCCCGAACCCGAGGATCTCGTCGACCTGCCACAGCAGCCGGGTGCTGATCGCCTCGTGCCGGATCATCGCGCCCTTGGGCTTGCCCGTGGAGCCGGAGGTGAACATCACGTACGCGAGCCGTCCCCCACCGATGGGCGGCAGCGACGGCGGCTCGGCCGGCTCCTGGCCGTAACGCCAGGAGCCGAGGTCCACCTCCACGACGGAGTCACCCGTCTCCATGCCGGGGGCGGCGATGACCAGGCCCGCGCCCGCCTCGGCCCGTACCTGGGCCCGGCGGTCCGCCGGCCAGGACGGCTCGACCGGCACGAAGGCGCCGCCCGCGACCATGACCGCCAGCACGGCGACGACCAGTTCGGCGGAGCGGGGGGTGGACACGGCGACGACGTCTTCCGCCCGCAGGCCACGGCCGCGCAGGTGGCGCGCGAGCTGGAAGACGTACGTGCCCAGCTCGGCGTACGTCAGGCGGGCGCCGGGTGCCACGACCGCGAGGGCCTGCGGGGTTCGGCGTACCTGTGCGGTGAACAGGTCGGCGACCGTGGTGACCGTCTCAGGCGTGGTCGCGTTGTTCCACCTGCGCAATGCCTCAAGTCGCTCCGCGATGCCGTCCTGACGTCCTGGGTTCACGGTATTCGCCACGCAACTTAGGTTAGCCTAGCCTTACCAGATGGGGAAGTGGGGGTACGCGTCTCCCAGGCCCGCCACAGTTCGGCGTACCGGCCGCCGGCGGCGACCAGCTCGTGGTGCGGCCCCTCCTCGACGACCCGGCCGTGTTCGAGGACGATCACCCGGTCGGCCGAGGCCGCCTGGGTGAGGCGGTGGGCGACGATCAGGGTGGTCCGTCCCCGGGTCGCCGCGGCGGCGGAGGCCTCGATGTCACGGGCGCCCAGGCTGCCCGCCTCCGCCGTGGCCTCGTCCAGGACGGCGATCGCCGGGTTCACGAGGACCAGCCGGGCGAGGGCGAGTTGCTGGGCCTGGGCCGCGGTGACCTCGTGACCGCCTTCGCCGACCACCGTGTCGAGGCCGTCGGGCAGGCCCTGGGCCCATTCGAGGGCGCCGACGGTGGCCAGCGCGGCGGCGACCTCGTCCGGGGAGGCCCCCGGCCGGGCCAGGCGCAGGTCCTCGATCAGCGGCCCGGCGAAGACGTGCGTCTCCTGGGTGACGATCGCCACCCGCTCGCGCAGGTCGGCCGGAGCCAGCTCCGCCAGCGGCACGCCGCCGATGCGCGCCTCACCGTGGCCGGGGCGCAGGATCCCGGCCGCGATGGCGGCGAGGGTGGACTTGCCCGCCCCCGTGGATCCGACCAGCGCCACCCGCGCGCCCGCCGCGACCCGGACGCTCACGCCATCGAGCACATCGACCTGGCCGTCATAGCTGAAGCGCACGCCGGACAGCTCCAACGACCCGTCCACCGGCAGGCGCGGCACGTCAGACAATTCCGGCGAGCCGTCCGCCGGTACGCGCGGCTCATCGGACGATCCCCGCGAGCCGTCCGCCGGTACGCGCGGCTCTCGGTCCGGGTCGTCGCCGGTGACCGGGGGCGGCGCCGGGGTGAGCTCGACCACCCCGACGAGGCGGGCCAGGCTCGCGCCCGCCGCCTGTACCTCGTCGAAGGTGAACAGCAGCATCCCGATCGGGTTGAACAGGCGATGGAAGAGGACCGCCGCCGCCGCGCTCTCGCCGACCGTGACCGACCCGCCGCGCACCAGCAGGAACCCGGCTATCAGGATCGCGGCCAGGCCGAAGAACTCCGCCCGGTTGACCCGCCCGACGAACCGGGTGAACAGCGTGAAGACCGACACCGAGATGTCACGGGCCCGCCCGGAGGCGATCCCGATGTCGTGCAGGCGGGCCTGCTCCAGGCGGTAGGCGTGCACCGTACGGACGCCCTGCATGTTCTCGACCAGGAGCTGCGAGGAGTCCGCCACCGCCCGCCGCTCCCTGGCGTACTGGGGCGCCGCCCGCGGCAGGTACCACCGCAGAGCCACCGCGTACAACGGAACCGCGACCGCGCCGGCCAGCCCCAGCCGCCAGTCGATCCCGGCCATCGCGGCGACGCTCAGGACGCCCAGCAGGAACGCCGAGATCATCGTGGGGATCACGTCGGAGGCGGCCTTGCCGATCGACGCCGCGTCCGTGCCCACCCGCGAGAGCAGGTCGCCCTTGCCGGTGCGTTCGAGCGTCGTGGCCGGCAGGGTCAGTGCCCGGGCCACGGTCGCCTCCCGCAGCACCGCGAGGATCTGCCCGCACAACCGGCCGATCAGGTACGTGGACAGGCCGGTGGTCACGCCCCCGACCACGGCGGCGACAGTGATCACGATCGTGATGGGCACGATCGCGGAGCCGGGCGCGTGCTCCCGCACCCGGTCCACGAGCGCGCCCAGCGCGTAGGCCGGGACCACGGAGGCGACCGCCCCCAGCAGGCCCACGAGCAGCGCGAAGGCGAGGTTCGGCCACCGGCCGCGCAGCTCGCGCCACAACCACGACCACGTCAGGCGCGCGCCCGCGATCGGCAGCAGCTCGCGGTCGGGCATGGCGGCGATCGGAGGCGGCTCGTGGTCGTGTTCCGCGGCCGTGTCGTCGCCGTCTGGTCCGGTCATCTCAGCACCGCCCGGTTGTAGTTCATGTCTGTCGCGGCCAGCTCGGCGTGGGCTCCTTCGGCGACCACCCGGCCGCCGTCGATGACGACGACCCGGTCCGTGACGGCCAGCATCGCGGGGCTGCTCGTGATCACGACGGTGGTGAACGGATCCGTCTCGTCCGGTGGGTGCCGCAGCGCCCGTACGCCTTGGGCGATCGCGTGTTCGGTGACGGCGTCCACGGCCGTCGTCGGGTCGTGCAGTACGAGGATCGGCGGCCGGGCCATCAGCGCCCGGGCGAGCGCGACGCGTTGCCGCTGCCCGCCCGACAGGCTGGCACCCCGCTCGGTGACGAGGTGCTCCAGGCCGTCGGGATGCGCGGAGAGCACCTGGTCGGCCGCCGACGCGGCCAGGACCCCGGCCAGCGGCGGGCCCTCGGCCAGTGGCGAGTTCTCGGTCAGGTTCTTCGGCGGTGCGCCGGCGGTGACGTTGTCGCCGATCGTGCCCGTGAACAGGTCCGTGTGATGGGGTTCCACCAGCATCGTCTGTCGGACCTGCGCCAGCCGGACGCGGGCCAGTTGCCGGCCGCCGACGAGGATCTGGCCGTCGTACTCCTCCGGCGCCACCCGCGCCGAAAGGATCTTGACCAGCGCCTCCCCGTCGGCGGCGCGGTGTGCCGCCACGCCCACGAACTCGCCGGGGCGCACGACCAGGTCCACCCCCTCGAGCGTGCCGTATCTGAGCGCGCGCACCTCCAGTCCGGGCGCTGCGCCGGCGAGTTCCTCGACGCCCTCGGGCACCAGCGGGTCCGCGTCCAGGACGACGGCCACGCGATCGGCCGACGCCCGCGCCTCGGCGACCCAGCTCGGGACGATGGCCAGCAGCCCTATCGGCTCCATCAGGAACTGGGCGAGCCCGATGACGGTGATGAGCTCCCCGGCGCTGATCCGCCCGTTCAGCGCGAACCATCCGGCCAGGATCGCGATGCCGCAGGCCAGCAGCGCGCCGCAGACCGTCGAGGCGGCCACGTACACGCCCTGGGTGCGGGCCGCCCGGACGATGGCCCGCAGCGAACGCCTGCTGACCTCCCGGTAACGCTGGGCGGCCGCCTCCTCGGCGCCGATGCCGCGCAGCGGGCGCAGCCCGCTGACCAGGTCGGTCGCCAGTGACGTGGCCTCGGCCGCGCGTTCCTGCTGCTCGGTCACCCGCTTGGTGATCAGCGGCGTACCCGCCTGCAGTGCGAGGAGCACCACGGGCGTTCCGACGAGGACGGCCAGCCCGAGCCGGACGTCGATCACGAGCAGTGCGACGGCGCTCACCACCGTCGCCGTCACCGCGCCTGCGATGCGCGGCACGTAGTCCAGCAGGTAGGAGGTGTTGTCCGTGTCGGTGGTCGAGACGGTGAGCAGGTCGCCGGCGCGCTGGTCGGTACGGATGCCATGCGGATGCATGATCTTCGCCGCGACCTCGACCCGGAGCGTGTGGGCCTCCACCGCGATGGCGAGCATGAGCTGCCGGGCGCCGAACCGGTACACCGTCGTCAGCACGACGAACAGCACCGCCAGGGCCGCCACCCAGAGCGCCAGGGCGCCGCCGTCGCCGGGACCGATGGCCCGGTCGACGATGACCCCGATGAAGATCGGCACGAGTGACTCGCACACCTGGTGGAGGCTGATGAGGCCGGTTCCCAGGCCCAGCCGCCGCCGGTTGCGGGTCACCGTACGCAGAAGGATGCGCCACCCCGTCCAGGGCCGCGCTGCCGCTGACGCGTTCAGCTGTCGTTCACCTGCACCGACGCGCGGGCCGAAGAATGAGCCGACGCGCGGGCCATGCTTTCGCGCAGGCTCTTGGGACGCAGGTCCGTCCAGTTCTGGTCGACGTGGTCGAGGCACTCCTGCCGCTTGCTCTGCCCGCCTTCACCGAAGACGATCCGCCAGCCGGCGGGGACCTCCTTGAAGGTCGGCCACAGGGAGTGCTGCTCCTCGTCGTTCACCAGGACGTAGAAGGTGCCGTTCTCGTCGTCGAAGGGGTTGTCGGACACTGTGCCTCCTCGGCATCGGGGATGGGTTGGGATCGCGGGATGACCAGGGGTGTGTGCGTCTCCGGGTCGTCGATGATCCGGCAGGGCAGGGCGAACACGTCCTCGATCAGCTCGGCGGTGATGATCGTCTTGGGGTCGCCCCGCGCCACGATGGCGCCCGCCTTCATGGCGATGATGTGGTCGGCGTACCGGCAGGCCTGGTTGAGGTCGTGCAGCACGGCGACGGTGGTGTTTCGGTGTTCGCGGTTCAGGCGCCGGCACAGTTCGAGCAGCTCGATCTGGTGGCCGATGTCGAGGAACGTGGTGGGCTCGTCGAGCAGCACGATCGGGGTCTGCTGGGCGAGCACCATCGCGACCCAGACCCGCTGGCGCTGCCCGCCGGACAGCGTGTCCACCAGCCGGCCCGACAGGTCGAGAACGCCGGTCGCCGTCATCGCGGCCACCACGGCGGCCTCGTCCTCGGCGGACCACTGCCTGATCAGCTTCTGGTAGGGATACCGGCCGCGGGCAACCAGGTCGGCCGCGGTGATGCCGTCGGGCGCGATCGACGACTGCGGCAGCAGACCGAGTCGCCGGGCGACCTCCTTGGCCGGATAGGCGTGGATGTCCTTGCCGTCCAGCACCACCTGCCCGGCGTCCGGCTTGAGCAGCCGTGACAGCGCCCTGAGCAGCGTGGACTTGCCGCACGCGTTCGGCCCGACGATCACGGTGAACCGCCCGTCGGGCACGTCCACGCTCAGGTGTTCGCTGATCGGCCGCCGGCCGTATCCCACGGTGATGTCCCGGGCGCTCAGGCGCGCCGGTGTGCTCGGCAAAAGCGCCGGCGTGCTCGGCGTGAGCGGTGTGCTCGGCATGACTCGCTTCCTCATCGGCTGCGCGCGTGCCTGGCCAGCAGCCAGGCGAAGTAGACGCCACCCAGCGACACCGTGACGATGCCGACCGGGAGCTGGGTGGGGGCGAAGGCCCGCTGCGCGAGCCAGTCGCTCGTGGCCAGCAGCAGCGCGCCCGTGACCGCGGACGGCACCAGCGCGATGCCGGCCGTCCGCGTCAGCAGGCGGGCGAGCTGCGGGACGGCGAGCGCGACGAACGAGATCGGCCCGGCGGCCGCGGTCGCCACCGCCGTCAACGCGACCCCGATGACGAGGTACGCCAGGCGGGACCGCTCCGCGCGCACGCCGAGCGCCGCGGCGGCGTCGTCCCCCATCGCCAGCAGGGACAGGCGCGGCCCGAGGGCCACCAGGAGCGCGGTCAGCAGCGCGACCGAGACGGCCACGGGCAGGACCTGGTCCCAGCTCAGGGTGTTCAGGCTGCCCTGTCCCCAGATCGCGGCCGCGACGGCGGTCTGCAGGTTCACCTTGATGACGAACCACTGGTTGGCCGCCCCGAGGACCGCGCCGACCGCGATCCCCACGATGATCAGCCGGAACCCCTGCACGCCCTTCCGGTAGGCGAGCAGGTAGACCACCGCGGCGGCGAGCAGGCCGCCGGCCAGCGCACCCGCGGCCGTCTGGTAGTAGTCGCGGCCCACGAACATCATCGTGACGAGCACTCCGGTGTACGCCCCGGTGTTGAAGCCGATCACGTCGGGGCTGCCCAGCGGATTACGCATCAGCGACTGGAACACGGCACCGCTCAGCCCCAGGGCCATCCCGATGATCAGTGACAGCAGCACCCGTGGCAGCCGCCACTCCACGACCACCAGCCGGGCGGGACCGGGCTCGCCCAGCAGCGCGCGAACGACCTCCCCCACGGGTACCTCGAACTCGCCGGTACCGAGGGCCAGCACGCCCACCGCGAGGGCCACCAGGCCCAGCACCCCGCAGATGATCCCCGTACGCACGCCCAGCCGCAGGGACAGCGACGCGCGGCGCACGACCACGACCCGCCTGCCGAAGTCGAGCTCGGAACGCGTGGGGCCGGTCATGGCCCGCTCACCGTTCTGCGGCGGATCAGCCAGATCAGCACCGGGGCGCCCACGAACGCCGTCACGATCCCCACCTGCAGCTCAGCCGGGCGGATCACCACCCGGCCGACGACGTCGGCGGCGAGCATCAGAATCGGCGCGCAGACCACCGTGTAGGCGAAGATCCAGCGCTGGTCCGGCCCGACGATCCAGCGAGCGGCATGCGGCACCATCAGCCCGACGAACCCGATCGGCCCGACCGCCGCGGTCGCCGCTCCCGCCAGCAGGGTCACCGAGAGCATGGACAGCGCCCGAGACCGCGCGATGTTCGTCCCCAGCGACCGGGCGAGATCGTCGCCCAGAGCGATGGCGTTGAGCGAACGCGCGACGGCCAGCGCCAGGACCAGCCCCGCCACGACGAACGGCGCCACGGCTCCCGCGATCGACAGCGGCCGGCCCGCCAGGGTGCCGACGTCCCAGAACCGCAGGTAGTCGAACGCCCTCGGCTTCAGCAGCCGGATCCCGGCCGAGACGCCCTCCATGACCGCGCCGAGCGCCACACCGGCGAGCGTCAGCTGGACCGGCGTCGCGCCCCTGCGTCCCGCCGAGCCCAGGGCGTACACGAGGACCATCGCCACGGCACTCCCGAGGAAGGCGAACCACACGTACGACCAGATGCCGGTGAGCCCCAGCACCCCGATCGCGAAGACCACGAACAGGCCCGCGCCCGCGTTGATGCCGAGGATCTGGGTGTCGGCCAGCGGGTTGCGGGTCACGGCCTGGAGGACCGCGCCCGAGATGCCCAGCGCCGCGCCGACGAGCAGGCCCAGCGCGGTCCTGGGGACGCGCAGCTCGCGTACGAGTGCCTGGTCGTCGGTGTTGGTGAAGTGGGCGAAGGCGTTCCAGACCGTGGCCGGCGCGATGTTCTTGGTGCCGATCACGATGCTCAGGACGCAGGCGGCGGCCAGCAGCGCCACGCACACCGCCAGCCACGCGCTCCGGCCCGCGTTGGTCGCGGCGACGCCGCCGCTCACCGCCTGCTCGGCCTGTCCCGGACGTAAGCGCAGAGCTACCACTAGCTCGTGGCTCGTGCGCGGTTGGCGAGCAGGGAGTCGCGGATCTCACCGGCGCGGACGGCCGTGGTGGACAGCAGCGTGGAGGTGATGCCGTGGGTGTGTTCGCTGGCCCCCTGTACGTAGATGCCCGCGGACACGTTCCAGGGCACCTCGACCCGGTAGTCGCGGCCGATCCGTACCTCGTCCTCCTCGTCCCGCAGGCACAGCTTGGCCGTCTCGCCGAGCACGGTGCCGAGGTCCTGGGGGCGGTAGCCGGTGGCGTGCACCAGGATGTCCGTGGCCAGCACCTCCCGCTCGCCGGTGGGCAGGAACTCCACCGTGACGTCCAGGCGGTCGCCCACGACGTCGACGTCCCTGATGCGGGAGACCTTGAGGATGCGCAGGCGTTCGTTGCCCTGGACCTTCTCGCGGTACATGGTCGCGTACAGGGACTCGATGAGGTCCATGTCGACCACCGAGTAGTTGGTGCCGCGGTGGTATTCGTAGAGCGCCTGCTTGACCGGGGCCGGAGCCTGGAAGAAGGTGTCGACGGCTTCGGGGTCGAAGATCCGGTTCGCGAAGGGGCTGTCGTCGGCGGGGGTGTAGCCGTACTTCGCGAACACCGCGCACACCTCGGCCCCGGTGAAGGTCCGGTGGAGATAGTCGGCCGTCTCGGCCGCGCTCTGCCCGGCCCCGAGCACCAGGATCCGGCGCACCGGGACACCGGCTTCGGTGAGGGCGGCCACGCGCGGGATCAGCTCGCTGTTGTGCCACACCCGGTCCGACAGGGCGGCGCCCGGCGGCAGGTGCGGTTCGAGACCGGTGGCGACGCAGATGTTGCGGGTCCGGCGGACGATGAGACGATCCGGGTCGGCGGGGTCGCGGCTGATCACGTCGAACAGGCGGACCCCTCCGTCGTCGGTGACGACCGGCTCGATGGACACGACCTCGGCGGAGTACTCGACCAGGTCCCGCATCCGGGCCGCGGCCCACTCGAAGTAGCCGTGGAAGTCGATCCTTAACGGGAACAGCGTCTTGTGGTTGAGAAAGTCCACCAGCCTGCCGCGCTCCTTCAGGTAGCACAGGAAGCTGAAGTCGCTCGCCGGATCACGCATGGTGACCAGGTCCTTCAGGAACGACACCTGCATGGTGGCGTCGTCGAGCAGCATCCCCCGGTGCCAGCCGAAGGCTCGCTGCTTCTCCAGGAACCCGGCGCGGAGCCGCTCGGCTTCCGGAACCCGTGCGTTGTGCTCGTCAACGGCTATGGCCAGCGCCAGATTGGATGGCCCGAAACCTACGCCAAGGATGTCGTAGATGCTGTCCGGCCCACTCGGCAGTGTGTCCACCGCGGCATCGCCTCCCTCATCGTGGTCATAGTAGATAAGGTTAGGCTAACCTTTCAATAATCATGAAGGAGAGGGTCGATCATGCGAGTGGTCATGTTCGGGTACCAGACCTGGGGTCATCGGACGCTGCGTGCCCTGCTCGGCTCCGGGCATGACGTGATCCTCGCCGTCACCCATCCCAAGAGCGAGCACGCCTACGAGAAGATCTGGGACGACTCGGTCGCGGAGCTCGCGGCCGAGCACGATGTGCCGGTGCTGCTGCGCAACCGGCCCGACGACGCCGGGCTCCTCCAGACGCTCAAGGACGCCGCGCCGGACATCATCGTCGCCAACAACTGGCGGACCTGGCTGCCGCCGGAGATCTTCGACCTTCCGCCGCACGGCACGCTCAACGTCCACGACTCGCTGCTGCCGTCGTACGCGGGCTTCTCACCGCTGATCTGGGCCCTGATCAACGGCGAGCGGGAGGTCGGCGTCACCGCGCACCGCATGAACGCCGAGCTGGACGCGGGCGACATCCTGCTGCAACGGGCCGTGCCCGTGCAGGAAGGCGACACCGCGACCGACCTCTTCCACCGGACGGTGGACCTGATCGAGCCGATCGTGCGGGAGTCGCTCGACCTGATCGCCTCCGGCCGGGCGCGGTGGGTCCCCCAGGACCGCGCCGAAGCCAGCTTCTTCCACAAACGGTCGGTCGAAGACGGCCGGATCGACTGGAACTGGCCGGCGGAGGACCTGGAGCGGCTGATCCGCGCCCAGTCGGACCCGTACCCGAACGCCTTCACCCACCATCGCGGGGAGCGGATCGAGATCCTTTCGGCCGCGGTGTCGCAGGCCCGCTACGGCGGCACCCCAGGACGGATCTTCATCCGGGAGGGGGACGGCGTGACCATCGTCTCCGGCACGGACGCCCGGAAGGGGCAGCGGCGCGGGCTGGTGGTGAGACGGCTGCGGACGCCGGACGGCGTCGAGCACGCGGCCACCGACTACTTCCGCACCATGGGCGGCTATCTCGGGTAGTCGCTCAGGCAAGAACGACTGGGCCGGGGTCCTCCCAGGAGACCGGGTCGGCCGCCTGGTATCGGGCCCGGGACACGGCCAGGCGGTCCCAGTTGTTCATCACCCCGTCGCGGATGGCCAGGAAGTCCCCGTACAGGTCGTCGTACAGCGCGGACCGCCGCGCGTCGGGCTCGAAGACGTCGCGCGGCACCACGTGCCGGTCCACCGCGGCCCGCACGGAGGGCACCTCGCCGGAGGCGACGAGCGCGCTGACGAACGCGCCCTTGGCCCCGATCTCGGAATCGGCGGAGCGCATCGTGGGCACGCCGGTGATGTCGGCGAGCAGCCGGCACCAGAAGTCGCTGTTCGCGCCGCCACCCGTGATCCGCAGCTCCGTGGCGCGGGTGCCCGAGAACTCCAGGCATTCGCGCACGACATAGCTCATCCCTTCCAGCATGGCGCGGGCGATATGGGACCTGGTGTGCTCGAAGGACAGCCCGCTCATCGAGCCGCGGGCCCGGGTGTCCCGGAACGGGGCGCGCTCGCCCGCTGGACTGAGGTACGGGTGGAAGAAGATGCCGCCCGCGCCGGGATCGGTGGTCTGCGCGAGGTCGGAGATCCAGTTAGGCTTGTCCAGGCCGATGAGCTTCATCCCCCATCCGATGGCCTCGACCCCGGCCATGGCGGCGAGGGAGCGCAGGTATCCGCCCGGCGCCCCGGAGGGCAGGGTCATCCCGGCCGGCGTGCCGGAGGTGTCGACCGCGGCGACGGGTGTCCCAGTGGACAGGGTGGTCCCGAGGATCGTGCAGGTCTGTCCCGGGGTGACGGCCCCGATGCCGAGCGCCGTGGCCGGGATGTCGAACGGTGCCATGACCACCGGCAGCCCGGCCGGGAGCCGCAGCTCCGTCGCCGCCACGGCCTGCAGCTCGCCGATCCGGTCGCCGTCGCCGCGGACGCCGGGCAGGAGGCGTTCGGCCCAGGGCATGCCGAGGAGGTCGAGAATCTCGGGTGAGTAGGTACGCCCGCGGATGTCGAGGAACGGCGAGGCGGCGTCGGACTCCTCGACCGCGTACTCGCCGGTGAGCCGCAGGAACAGCCAGCCGCCGCAGTACAGCGCCTTGTGGGAGGCGTCGAGCCGCTCCCGGTCGTTGGCCCGCAGCCACTTCAGGATGGCACCGGACGTGCCGGCGAAGCCGTAGTTGCCGTTGATCCGGAAGGCGTCGTCGAGCACCCCGCCGGCCTCCCAGCCGTCGATGATGTCGGCGGCCCGCCCGTCGTTCCACAGGATGGCCGGCCCCGTGGGGCGGCCGTCGGGTCCCACCAGCCAGCAGCCGTCCCCCTGCCCGGTGAACGCGAGCATCCGCACCGGCTCGCGGCAACCGTGGACGACGGACCGGACGGTGTACACGACCGCGTCCCAGACGCCGTACATGTCCTGCTCGCTGAAGCCCGGGGAAGGTCGCCGGACCTGCGTCGCCTGGCGGGCGACCCGCAGCTCGCGGCCCTCCTCGTCGAACATCACGGCCTTGACCATGGTGGTGCCCGCGTCGACGCACAGGATGGCCATGCTTCTCGCTCCTTCGTGACCGCGCCCATTCCCTAGCTCGCGGTGCGTTCCTCGTAGCGGGTGATGACCACGACCTTCTCATTCGACGGGGACGAACTGTCGAACTCGTAGCCGAGCCACTCCTTGACCAGGCGGCGGGCCAGCTCGGGCCCGATCACGCGCTGGCCGAGCGTGAGCACCTGGCAGTCGTTGGACAGGATCGACCGCTCGGCGCTGAAGGAGTCGTGAGCGACCGTGGCGCGCACGCCGGGCACCTTGTTGGCGCTGATGGCCATGCCGATGCCGGTGCCGCAGATCAGCACCCCCCTGTCGATCTCCCCCGCCGCGACGAGCTCGGCGAGCCTGATGCCGACCTCGCCGTAGGACTCGCTCTCCGGATCCGACGCGGGGACGCCGAGGTCGCGGACCGACTCCACGCGGTCGTCGGCCCGCAGGTCCGCGAGGATCATCTCCTTGTAGGCGAGCCCGGCGACGTCGCAACCGATAGCCATCCGCCAGCGCTTGGAAACCATGGACAGTCGTCTCCTTCGTACATTCCTTCGGGCGGGCGTCAGCCGCGGTGCCGGGCGAGTACGTCGCCGACGGCGGTGAGGATGAGGCCCATAGAGGTCGCGCCGGCGTCCGGGGACCCGACACTGCGTTTGGCCAGGGGCCGGGCCCGGCCGATCCTGGGCACGAGCCGCGAGGTGGCGTCGGCCGCCTCGACGGCGGAGCGGGCCGCGGCGGCCCAGGCGTCGGCGAGCGCGGCGCCCGCGGCGAGGTTCGCGTCGAGGGCGTCGACGAACGGGAAGAGCGCGTCGAGCATGGTCTTGTCGCCGAGTTCGGCGCCGCCGAAATCCTTCATCGCCGCCGCGCCCCGCCGCACGGCCCGCGCGAGCCGAGCTGGGTCGACGGGCTCGACGTCGCCGAGTGACTCCCCGATCGTGCGCAGGAACAGGCTCCACAGCACCCCGGAGGTGCCACCGGCCCGGTCGCCGAAGGCGCTCGCGGCGGCGGCGAGCACGGTCTCGACGCCTCCCCCGGCCGCCTCGGCGGCCGACTGGGCGGCGCGCGACCCGCGAACCATGCCGGAGCCGTGGTCGCCGTCGCCGGCGACCGCGTCGATCCGCGCCAGCTCGTCCTCGTGCTCGACCACGACGGCGGTCATCGCGCGGAGCGCGTCCCGGACGACGGCGGCGGCGCACTCCGACTCGGGGCCGGCCTGCTCGGCCGCGCCCGCCACGACGGCCTGTTCCGGGGGCACGTAGCGTTCGAAGCTCTCGCCGTGTTCGAAGGTCTCGCTGCTGTCAAAAGTGTCGGTGCGGACGCTGCCCCGGCGGAAGGCGGGGGTCCGCGCCGGGGCCCGCCAGAGCTCGTCCAGCTCGTCGTCCAGCCAGGTGATCGAGAGCGAGCAGCCCGCCATGTCCAGGCTCGTGACCAGCTCGCCGACCTCCGGCATGACCGGCTCGACACCGGCGTCGGCGAGCAGCGGCCACACGTTGCTCCAGAGCAGGAACAGCTCCTCGTACTTGGTGGCCCCGAGGCCGTTGAGGAGCACGGCGGCGCGGCGCGTGCCCGCCGGACGTTCGGCGAGAAGCGGCTCCACCAGCGCGGCGGCGATCTTCGACGCGGGCATCCAGGCGTCGGAACGGACGCCGGGCTCGCCGTGGATGCCCAGCCCGAAGTCCATCGTCCGCTCGGCCACGGCGAACAGCGGGCCGGACTGCCCCGGGAACGTGCAGCCGGCGAAGGCGACGCCGAAGGAGAACGTGCGGGCGTTGGCCGCGCGCATGATCCGCTCCACCGTGTCGAGGTCGTCGCCACGCTCCGCGGCGGCACCTCCGACCTTGTAGACGGTGAACGTGCCGGCGATCCCGCGCCGCTTGTCCCCCTCTGCGGCGGTGGCGGAGGCGATGTCGTCGGTCACGTACACGATGCGGACGTCGACGCCCTCCGCGCGCAGGCGATCGGCGGCGGCGGCGAAGTTCAGCCGGTCACCGGCGTAGTTGCCGAAGGCCAGAACCAGGCCGGCGCCACCGTGCGCGGCGCGCGCGACCCGGTAGACCTGCTCGGCCGAGGGCGAGGTGAAGACGTCACCGAGCACGGCTCCGTCGGCGAACCCGACGCCGGTCACCCCCGAATAGGACGGATAGTGACCCGATCCACCGCCGACGACCAGGCTGACCTTGCCCGCGCGCGGGCCGCCGGACCGGATGAAACCGGAGGCTCCGGGCACCCGGCGGACGTAGTCCGGGTAGGCGAGGGCGAACCCGTTGATGACCTCGTTCTTGAAGTCGGCGGGATCGTTGTAGATCTTGGTCACTGGCGTACTCCCTCCGGCAGTTGCGCGAGGATGAACGCGCGCGCGTCGACGTGATCGGCGGCAAGGTGGTCCGCCAGCGCCGCCGCATCCGGTTGGGGCGGGTAGGTGGCGTTCGGAATCCCGACGACGAGCAGGCCGGCGGCGTACGCGGCCCGGATGCCGTTGCTGGAGTCCTCCACGGCGAGGCCGTTGCCGGGGCTGATCCCGAGCAGGGCGACGGCCTGGAGGTAGACGTCGGGGCTCGGCTTGCCGCGAGGCACCTCCTCACTCGACACGGTCGCGGTGAACAGGCCGGCCAGGTCGTGATGGTGGAGCACCGCGTCGATGGCCCGGCGAGCGGCCGACGAGGCCAGCGCGATGGGGACCCGGGCGCTCACGCTGGTGACCAGCTCCCTCGCGCCGGGGAGCAGCTCGGCCGCACCGCACCGGATGCGGCCGACCAGCCCGTCCACGCAGTAGTCGCGGGCCACGTCCGCGTCGCCGGGGGCGCCGACGTGGCGAGCCAGGTAGCCGGCCCACTCGATCGAGCTCATGCCCTGGACGGCCAGGGTGTCGGACAGCTCCCACGGGCGCCCTCGGGATTCGGAGAAGTCGCGCCAGACCTCCTCCCAGAGGTGCTCGCTCTCGATGATCACACCGTCCAGGTCGAAGACGACCCCCTCGATGGTCTGGGCATGGGTCATGAGGCCACCTCCACGGTCGCTCCGGCCG
The DNA here is from genome assembly GCF_040638335.1 of Nonomuraea sp. NPDC026600. Lineage (NCBI taxonomy): Bacteria > Bacillati > Actinomycetota > Actinomycetes > Streptosporangiales > Streptosporangiaceae > Nonomuraea > Nonomuraea sp. NPDC026600. The sequence continues at coordinate 326,916 of NZ_JBEZYD010000002.1, read as the reverse complement.
CCTCAAGGGCTTCGAGCGCCTGCGGGCTCGCCTCGGAGTCGGTGATCACCAGGTCGAAGACGGACAGGGGAGCCAGCCCGTGCAGCGCGGTCTTGTCCAGCTTGCTGCTGTCCACCAGCAGGTAGCGCACGGAGGCGGACCCGATCATCGCCCGCTTGAACGCCACGATGCGCTCCTCCTGGTGGTAGGCGTGGCCGGCCGCGACGGCCGAGGTGGACATGAACAGCACGTCGGCGTGAATGGCCTTGATGACCTCGATGGCGTGCATGCCCTGGAAGGAGTCGTGCAGCGGGTCGTAGTCGCCGCCGATCCCGATGACGCGGATGTCCGGCAGGGCGGTCAGCTCCTTGAGCGCGGCCATGAAGTTCGTGGCGACGTGCAGCGGCGCGTACTCCGCGAGGCCGGGGACCATGTGCAGGACGGTCGTCGAGTCGTCGAGCATCACGGACATGCCGGGTTCGACGTGGCGCAGCGCCGCCTGGGCGATCCGGCGCTTGTGCTCGATGGCGGTCGCGTGCCGGAACGCCACGCGGGCCTCGAACACCCCGCTCGGCAGGGCGGTCGCGACGCCGCGCGCCTTGCGCAGGACGCCCTGCCGCTCGAGCTCGTCGAGGTCACGGTGAATCGTCATGACGCTGACGCCGAACATCTCCGCGAGTTCCTGCGCCGTCATCGACCCCTCCCCCAGGATGAGGTCGGCGATCTGGTTCTGACGAGCCTTGTTCTTTCGCACGGGGGCTCTTTCGGCGTGGGGGACAGTTTCAGGATTCGTCATAGTCGATCACCGTCGGCCATGCGAAGCCGGGGGTCTCTGACGACCTCGCGGGCGGCCACGGCCGACTCGTCGTCGGGGAGCCGCTGGGCGGCCAGTTCCGCCTCGATCCGGGCGAGGGAGAAGCCGAGCTCCTTCCGCACCCGCTCGCCGTCCCAGCCGAGCGCCGCGCCCATCACCGGGGCGACCGCGCGCGCGGCGGCGGCACCCCGATCGTGGGTCTCGATCGCGATGTGGGTACGGCGGGTCAGCACGTCGTCGAGGTGGAGCGCGCCCTCGTGCGTCACGGCGTAGACGGCCTCGGCGAGCAGGTAGTCCGGCGCGCCGTCGATGGGCCGCCCGAGTTCGGGCCGTTCGACGATCATGGCGATCAGCTCCTCGGTCAGCGAGCCGTAGCGACCGAGGAGGTGGCCGGTCTGCTCCAGGGTGAGGCCACCGGACGCGGCGAGGCCGGCCGCGCGCGCCCTGGTCTCGGCGTAGCCGACGGCGCCGATCAGGGGGACGCTCTGGGTCCGCGACGGGGGCGCCTCGCGGCCGAGCCCCTTCACCACCTCGTCGATCGCGTCCTTGGCCATGATCCGGTAGGTGGTGTACTTGCCGCCCGCGACCGTGGTGAACCCCGGGACGGAGGTCTCCACCGCGTGCTCCCGGCTGAGCCCGCTGGTCGTGCCGGCCTCGCCGTGGATGAGGGGGCGGAGCCCGGCGAAGACCCCGTCGACGTCGTCCCGGCCGAGCTCGGTCTCCAGGACGGCGTTCACGTTGCGCAGCAGGTAGTCGATGTCGGTCGAGGTCGCCGCCGGATGGTCGAGCCCGGCCGTCCACGCCGTGTCCGTGGTGCCGATCAGCCAATGGCGGCCCCAGCTCCGTACGAACAGGACACTGTCCTCGGCGCGGACGAAGAGCGAGACGTCACTGCGGATCCGCTCCCGCGGCACCATGATGTGGACGCCCTTGGAGGCTTTCACGCTGAAGCCCGGCCGGCCTCCCGCGAGCCTCGCCAGCCCGTCGGTCCAGACGCCGGCGGCGTTGACCACGTGCCTGGCGCGGATGGTGAAGGTCTCTCCGGTCTCCAGGTCCTGCGCCTCCGCGCCGCGCACGGCGCCATCGGACCTGGTCAGCCCGATGACCTTGACGGCGGAGGCGACCTCCGCGCCGTGAGCCGCCGCGGTGCGTACGAGTTCCAGGGTGTGGCGCGAGTCGTCGACCTGGGTGTCGTAGAACGTGATCGCGCCGATCAGCCCGCTCTGCTTGACGCCGGGCGCGAGGCGCCGCACCGCGCCGCGGGACAGGTGCCGGTGGCGGGGAACGGCGCCGGCGCCGCCCAGGGTGTCGTAGAGCAGGAGGCCCGCGCCCACGTAGGCGCGCTCCCAGAGCCGCCGGCGGAGCGGGTAGAGGAAGAGGATGGGCTTCACGAGGTGCGGCGCGATGTCCTTCAGGAGCAGCCTGCGCTCGCGCAGCGACTCACGGACGAGGCCGAAGTCGAACCGCTCCAGGTAGCGCAGGCCGCCGTGAATGAGCTTGCCCGATCGGCTGGACGTGCCGGCCGCGTAGTCACGCATCTCGACAAGGGCGACAGCCAGCCCCCGGGTGGCCGCGTCCAGGGCTGCCCCGGCTCCGGTGACGCCGCCGCCTATGACGAGGACGTCGTACTCCGTTCGGGCGAGTCGAGCCAGCGCTTCCGCGCGCCCCGCCGGGCTGAGCTGGCCGTTCGGCATGCGCTATCGGGCCCTTTCTGACAGATGGTAGGGATGCTGGATTCCAGGCTCGTCATACGCCCGGGGAGCGGGTGCCCGCTCCCCGGGCGGGGTCACTCCCGCTCACTTGTCCATGACGAACGGCGCCTTGTACTTGTCGACGTTGTCCTTGGTGATGAGCACGCAGTCGATGCTCTGCTTCTCGTCGGCGACGCCGGTCTTGCCGCTCTTGAGGTACTCGACGGCCTGGGCGACGGCGTTCGTCGTCCCCTGGACGATGGGCTGGAGCACCGTGGCCACCATGGTCCCGGAGCGCACCGCCTCGACCGCGTCGGCGTTCCCGTCGAAGCCGAGCACCTTCACCTTGCTGATCTTCTTGGCGTCGGTGAGGGCCTCGATCGCGCCGAGGGCCATCTCGTCGTTGCCGGCGATGACGCCGGTGATGTCCGGGTGGGCGGCCAGGAGGCCCTCCATCTTGTCCTTGCCCTGGGCGCGGTCCCAGTTCGCCGTCTCCTGGCCGACCTTCTTGAGGTCGGGGTAGGCGGAGATGACGGCCGCGTAACCGTCGGAGCGCACCTTGGCGTTGTTGTCGGTCGGGTTGCCGAACAGCTCGACGTACTTGCCCTTGCCGTCCATCGCCTTCACCCAGGCCTCGGCGCCGATCGTGGCGCCCTGGGCGTTGTTGGAGATGATCTGCGACTTGGCGATCCCCTGCTTGGAGATCTCGGCGTTCACCAGCAGCACCGGGATGCCGGCGTCGGTCGCCTTCTGGACGGCGGCCACGGACTCGTCGGCACCGGCCGGGTCGAGGATGATGGCCTTGACCTTGTTGCTGATGGCGGTGTCGATCAGCTGGTTCTGCTTGTCGGGATCGGCCCCGTGGGCGTTGACCGTGGCCTGGAAGCCGGCCTTCTCGATCTCGGCCTTGGCGGTGTTCGCCTCCGCCTGCCAGTAGGAGTTGGCCAGGTCCACCGTGATGACGGCGATGGTCCCGCCCTGGGATGCGCCGGCCGAGGCGGGTGCGGCGCTCTTGGCGGAGCTCGAGGCGGAATCGGAGCCTGAGGAGCCGCAGGCGGCGAGGCCGAGTGCCATCACACCCGTCGCTGCTATGGCGGCGATCTTTCGGAACATGTGGAGCCTTTCGCGAACACTGGTAGTGCAGACGGCGCGCAGCGAGCCGTCCGGGGTACGTCGGGTCACACCGTGGCGGTCATGCGCTCCGACGGCTTGGGGGGTGACAGCGCGGCCTTGGCGGACCGGCGCTTCTGGAGGGTCTGCTGGAGCTGGTCCAGCGCGACCGCGATGATGATCACGGCGCCCTTGATGATCTGCTGCCAGAACTGGGAGACCCCGACGAGGACGAGGCCGTCCACGAGGAAGCCGATGACGAAGGCGCCGATGAGGGTCCCGCGGATCGTGCCGCGACCGCCCGAGAGCGCGGCGCCGCCGATCACCACCGCGGCGATGGCGTTGAGCTCGAAGAACTCGCCCGCCGCCGGGGTGGCCGAGGACAGGTCGGCCGTCAGGAGCAGGCCGACGGCCGCCGCGCACAGCCCGGACAGGACGTAGATGCGGGTCTTCACCTTCTTGACCGGGACGCCGGACAGCTCGGCCGCGCGCTCGTTGCCGCCGGTCGCGTACAGCCAGCGGCCGAACGGGCTCTTGCTGAGCACCACCGCGAACACCACGGCGAACAGGATCATCGCCCAGACCGGCATGGGCAGCCCGAGAGGCGAGCTCTTGAGGAAGGTGAGGAAGCCGGTGTTGCCCAGCCCCGCCTGCCCGCCGAGCTTGGAGAACGGGGTGCCGTTCGTGATCAGGAGCGCTATGCCGCGGGCGACGTACAGCATGCCGAGCGTCGCGATGAACGGCGCGACCTTGAGCCGGGTCACCACGAACCCGTTGACCCACCCGGCGAGGGTCCCGACGCCGAGGGAGACGATGATCACGACCCAGACGGCGGGGTAGACGAAGAGGTCGAGGCTGTTGAGCTTGAGCCCTTCGAGCAGCATGCCGGCGATGACGCCGGACAGGCCGACGATCGAGCCGACCGACAGGTCGATGCCGCCGTTGAGGATCACCAGGAGCATCCCGATCGCCAGGATCGCGTTCATCGCGACGTGCCGGGTCATGACGATGAGGTTGTCGGCGCTGAGGAAGTTGGGCGACAGCAGCGAGAAGACGACCACGATGAGGAGCAGCGCGAGCAGCGCGCGCCCCTCGATCATCAGGGCCCTGGTGTTGATCTTGCGGAGGGCGCGCGGCGCCGACGCGTTCACGGCGGCCTGGCTCAACTCACTCACTGGCGGTTCCCATCGGCTGGATGCCGACCTCGGATTCTCCTGAGGCGGCCATGATCTCTTCACGTGAGGCCGTGCGCGGGTCGAACTCCCGGACGACCCGGCCCTTGGACATCACGACGATGCGATGCGACGCGGTGATCGCCTCGCCGATCTCACTGGTCACGTAGAGGACGGCGAGGCCCTTGCGCGCCTCGCGGAAGAGCAGGGAGAAGATCTCGCCCTTGGCGCCGACGTCGATGCCGCGGGTCGGCTCGTCGAGAAGGAGCACCTTCGGACCGGTGAGCAGCATCTTGCCGATCACCACCTTCTGCTGGTTCCCGCCGCTCAGCGACGTGATCGGCGCGGCGGGACCGGCGGTCTTCACCCGGACCTCGGAGATCCCGTCCCTGATCCGGGCGGCCTCGCGGCCACGGGAGATGAAGCCGGCGACGACGAAGGATCGCGTCAACTCCAGCAGGCTCGACAGGGACAGGTTCTGGCCGACGGACATCGACTGGACCAGCCCGTCACGCTGCCGGTCCTCGGGGACGAGGCCGATGCCGAGTTCGATCCGCTCCGCGATGGACGTGCCGGACAGGTCCCGGCCGCCGAGCTCGACCCGGCCGGAGGCGATCGCCCCGCGGCCGGCCAGGGCCTCGACCAGCTCGGTCCGGCCGGCGCCCATGAGCCCGTACAGGCAGACGATCTCGCCGTACCTGACGTCCAGCGAGACGTCGTTGACCGCGAGGCGGCCCTCCCCGGTGGCGTCGACGACTTTGAGGTCGCGGATGCTCAGCGCGACGTCACCGCGGTCCCGCTCCGCGTCGCGGAAGTCGTACTCGGCGGCCCGCCCGACCATCTTGCCGACCACCCAGGACAGGTCGATGTGGGCCGCGTCCTCGGTGGCCACCAGCTCGCCGTCGCGGAACACGACCGCGTGATCGGAGATCTCGATCGCCTCCTCCAGGTGGTGGGAGATGTAGACGATCGCGACCCCGTTGCCGGTGAGGTCCTTGATGACCTTGAAGAGGACCTCGGCCTCCGGGGCGCTGAGCGCGGAGGTGGGCTCGTCCATGATCAGGATGCGGGCGTCCAGCGCGAGGGCGCGGGCGATCTCGACGATCTGCTGCTGCCCGATGCGGAGGTCGGCGACGAGGGTGTTGGGGTCGATGTCCTCCTCGAGCCGCTCCATGAGCCGCTGCACGACCTTGCGCTCACTGCGGTAGTCCACCGTGCCGAACAGGCCCCTGTGCTCCCGGCCGATGAAGATGTTGTCGCGCACGCTCATGTTCGGGCAGAGGTTGAGCTCCTGATGGATGATCGAGATGCCCTGCTCGACCGCCTGGTTGGGCGAGCTCAGCTCGATCCGCTTCCCATCGAGTTCGAGATGTCCCGAGGTCGGGGATTCGACGCCGGCGATGATCTTCATCAGGGTCGACTTGCCGGCCCCGTTCTCGCCGAACAGGACGGTGACCTTGCCCCGGTGCACCTCGAAGTTGACCCCCTTGAGGGCCTGCGTCGCGCCGTAGTGCTTGGTGATGTCGACCGCCCGCAGGACGACGTCGGACCGGTCGGGGCTCGCGGCTTCCCGGAACATCAGCCCGCCACCTCGATCTTGACCGGCGTGACGAGGTAGCTGCCCTCCGGGCCGGTGTTGGTGACGTAGACGGCGACCACCGACGCCTTCGCGCCCCGCGCCGCGGCGACGTCGACCTTGCCGGCCACGTCCGCGAGCATCCTGGTCTTCAGCTCGTTGGCGACCTGCTGGTAGTCGGTCTGGTTCTGGAAGTCCTTGAACTTGAGGGTGCCGGGGACATCGCGCAGGGCCGTGCCGTTGGCGGCCTGGCCCACCGCGACGCGGACCACGCTGCCTTTGGGCAGCCCCGCCACGTCGACGGTGAGAAGACCCGCTTCGGCCTCGGTGATCTTGCCGGTGAAGCGCACCGGGATCGCGTACTTGTCGGTGCCCGCGATGTTGCCGTACTTCTTGCCGGCGGCCTCGGGGTCGGCGGCGACCGCGGTGGCGACCTCCTTGAGATCCACGGCCTTCGCCTCGACGGCGCTCACGATCTTGGGGTACTGGGCGGCGGCGAAGTCCTTGGCGTTGAACTCCGCGGGGTTGAGCGCGGTGACCTCTTTTCCGGACAGGAACCTGGTGTCCATGGCCATGGCGACCAGGACGGCCACGATCACGACAGGCCAGACGAGGCGCGCGAGCAGGCGAGGCGGGCGGGCGGCGGCTGCGGTGCTCATCGGACTCGGGGGCTCCTTTCCGGGAACGCACAGGTGAGAGGCGACGCGGAGGGCGAGATGCGGGGTGCCTGTCACGCGTTCATGGGAACGTAACAGAACAGAACGTTATCAATCAAGATTTTTTTGTTATGTGAGCCGGTCGATCTCGGGAAACTGTGACTCAGGTCACATCATGCTAGATTTATCACGCGGCTCGCGATAGTGTCCTCGCGATTTCATGTTAGAAATCACGCCGCGTATCTCATACGGACATGAGATGATCCCTCAGGAATGTGATGAGCAGCTCCCGACACCGCTCCCTCCAGCGCCTTCAGCACGAGTTCGACCTGCTCGTCATCGGTGGCGGCGTGAACGGGCTGGGCATCGCGTGGGACGCGGCCGAGCGCGGCCTGTCGGTGCTGGTGATCGACAAGGGAGACTGGGGAAGCGGCACGTCGTCGTGGTCGTCGCGGATGATCCACGGCGGGCTCAAATACCTGGACAAGCTCGAGGTGGGACTCGTCCGCGAGTCGCTGCGGGACCGGGAGTGGCTGCTGCGCCGCGCGCCACACCTCGTCGCGCCGCTCCGGTTCGCGCTTCCGTTCTATCGGAACAACGCGCACCACCGCTTCGCGTTGCGCGCGGGGATGGTGCTGTACGACGCCCTCTCCTTCGACAAGTCGCTGCCGATCCACCGCACCTACGGGCGCAGGAAGACCACGGCCCTGCTGCCCGGCCTGTCACGGGACGGCCTCCAGGGCTCGGCGGTCTACTACGACGCGCAGGTGGAGTACGCCGAGCGGCTCTCGGTCGAGATCATGCTCGCCGCGCGGGCGGCCGGGGCCACCACGCTCAACTACGCCGAGTCCACCCGGTTGCGGGTCGAGCACGGCCGCGTGGCCGGGGCGTCGGTTCGCGACGGGATCACCGGCACGGTCCACGAGGTGTCGGCGCGTTTCACCGTCAACGTGGCGGGGCCGTGGGCCGACTCCGTGCTGTCCGGTTCGCTACCCGCGCCCGAGCGGCTGATCGGCGGCACCAAGGGCACGCATCTCGTCGTGGAGTCGTTCCCCGGCTCGCCCGGCTGCGCGATGTACTACGAGGCGCTCAGCGACGGCCGCCCCCTCATGGTGATCCCCTGGCTCGGCAGATACCTCATCGGGAGCACGGACGAGCGGTTCGAGGGCGACCCCGGCACGGCCGGGGCCGACCAGGGGGAGGTCGACTACATCCTCGCCGAGACCAACCGCCTCTTCCCCGCCGCGAACCTGAGCGAGGACAGCATCCTGTACACCTACACAGGTGTCAGGCCCCTTCCCTTCGCGGCGAGCGGCGACCCCGGAGACATCACGCGCAAGCACATCCTGCACGACCACCGGCCGGGGCTCGACGGGCTGCTCTCGATCGTCGGCGGCAAGCTGACCACCTTCCGTACACTCGCCGAGCACGCCGTCGACGAGGTGAGCGGGCGTCTGAGCAGGAAGACGGCGTCGCGGACCCGCGGACTCGACCTCCCCGGCAGCCCACCCGAGGGGCCGGCGGAGTTCGGGCGCGCGTTCGAGCGGGAGAGCGAACTCCCGGCCGCCGAGGCACGCCGGCTGGCGCGCGTGTACGGCGCCCGCGCCCGCCGGGTCGCCGCCCTGATCGCCTCGGACGAGGCCCTGTCCCAGACCGTCGCCCCCTCGATCGGGCTGCGGGCCGGCGAGGTCGTCTTCACGATCAGGGAAGAGGAGGCCGTCAGCCTCGCCGACGTGCTCGCCCGCCGGACCATGATCGGCCTGGAGCCCGACCTCGGCCAGGCGGCCATGGACGCGGTCGCCACCGTCTGCGCCGCCGAACTCGGCTGGGACGACGCGGAGACCGCCCGGCAGAAGGCCGCCTACCTGGCCTACCTCCGCAGGTTCCGCGAACTCGAGCCGCGGTCCGTGGTCTAGATGGGACCCTGCCTGCTCGGCGTCGACGCCGGATCCACCGTCACCAAGGCCGTGCTCTTCGACGAGACCGGCCGTGAGATCGGCCAGGCCGCACAGCGGGTGCCGCACAGCTACCCGCGCCCCCACCACGTCGAGCGCGACCAGGACGAGCTGTGGGAGGTGACCTGCTCGGTCATCCGGGAGGTCGTCGGCACGACCGGCGTCCGGCCCTCGGAGATCGCGGGCGTCGCGGTCACCTCCCACGGCGACGGGATCTACCTGGTCGACGAGCGAGGCGGGCCGACCCGGCCGGGGATCCTCTCCCTCGACACCCGCGCGGCGGACCTGGTCGCGGACTGGGAGCGCACCGGCCACTGCGCCGCGGTCCTCCCGCTCAGCGGGCAGAAGCCCTGGCCGGGCTCACCGGTCTCGGTGCTCGCCTGGCTGCTGCGCAACGAACCGGACGTCATGGCCCGGACGGCCTACGCGCTGCCGGGCAAGGACGTCATCAAACAGCGGCTCACCGGCGTCTTCTCCACCGACCCGACGGAGTCGAGCCTGTCCTTCACCAACGTGCACTCGCAGGAGTACGACCGCGAGACGCTGCGCGTCTTCGGAGTCGAGGAGCTGTTCCGCCTGCTGCCGCAGGTGATCCCCTCCCATGAGGTCGCGGGTAAGGTCACCGGCGCGGCGGCGGAGCGGTGCGGCCTCCTCCCGGGCACGCCGGTCGCCTCGGGGGCGCACGACGTCGACTGCGGGGCCATCGGCATGGGCACGGTGCTCCCCGGCCAGCTCGCGATGATCGCCGGCACTTTCAGCATCAACGAGGTCATCTCCGACGCGGCCCGGGTGGACGAGCGGTGGCACGCCCGCGCGTTCGTCGTACCGGGTCAGTGGATGAACATGTCGCTCTCCCCGTCGAGCGCGGCCAATCTCGAGTGGTTCGCCACCCGGCTCGCCGCCACCGACATGCGGGCGGGCAGCGCCGCCGGCCGGCCGTTCGGCTTCGTGGAGGAGGATCTCCGCGCGATCGAGTCGACCCCCAGCGACCTGGTCTACCTCCCCTTCCTCTACGGCTCCCCCTACCCGGTGGACGCGAGTGCGGCCTTCGTCGGACTGCGCGGGTGGCACGAGCGCGGCCACCTGCTCCGCGCGGTGATGGAAGGGGTGGTCTTCAACCACCGCCACCACGTCGACGCGCTGCGGGACGGGTTCGACGTCACCGACATCCGGCTCACCGGCGGGGCCGCCAACAGCGCGCGGTGGGTGCAGTTGTTCGCCGACAGCCTGGCCGCGCCGGTGGGCGTGAGCACCGTGCGGGAGGCGGGCGCGCTCGGCTCGGCCATGCTGGCCGGCATCGCGGCCGGCCTCTACGCCGACCTGCCGCAGGCCGCCGCGGCGGTCGGCACGGAGCAGGTGATCTGCGAGCCCACGCCCGGCGGCGTGGCGCAGCAGGAGGAGAACTACCGGCGCCACCAGCGCGTCGTGGAGAAGATGACGGCCGTCTGGGCCGAGCTCGAGGAGAACCGATGACGTGGATCGGCACCAGCTGGAAGATGAACAAGACGCTGGCCGAGGCACGCGCGTTCGTCGACGGTCTCGTCGCCGCCCGGAGCGCGCTCGACGGGGTCCGGGCCTTCGTCATCCCGCCGCACACCGCCATCGCCGCCGTACGCGAGCGCCTGCCGTCCGACGTCCCCCTCCTCATCGGCGCCCAGAACGCGCATTGGGCACCCGCCGGGGCCTACACCGGCGAGGTGTCGATGGGGATGATCGCCGACGCGGGCGCGACGCTCGTCGAGATCGGCCACTCCGAACGCAGGGAGTGCTTCGGCGAGACCGACGACACCGTGGCGCTCAAGGTCGAGGCCGCCGTCGCGGCGGGTCTCACGCCGCTGCTGTGCGTCGGTGAACCGGCCGGGGTACGCGCCGCAGGAGAGGAGATCGACTGGGTCGCCGGGCAGGTGAGCCGGGGGCTCTCCCGGATCGCCGCGCATGACCGGCACCGGGTCGTCGTCGCCTATGAGCCCGTCTGGGCGATCGGCGACCTCGGCCGGGAGGCGCTGCCGCACGAGATCGCCCCCGTCATGGCGATGTTGTCGGCCCGCTTCGGACCGGATGGGGAGGCGCCTTTCGGGGTCGCGGCCGTTCTCTATGGGGGAAGCGTCAACCGGCTCAACGCGGCGGCGTTGCTCGGCGTACCCGGAACCGACGGCCTGTTCGTCGGCCGGGCCGCGTGGGACGTCGCGGAGTTCGTGGAGCTGGTGCGCATCGGGGCTCGGGCCGGTGCCGCGGGACCGCGGGATGCGAGATAGTCGGAGGCGGGATATCCCGATCCGGCAGGAGGTGTGATGAAGGAGCTGCCCGCGGAGGGCCGCCTGGATCGGCAGCGCGCGCGCCAGCGCGCGATCGCCGCGGACGTGATGGCGGACGGCTCGGTCCGCATCGAGGCACTCGTGGAGAAGCACGGGATCAGCCTGATGACCGCCCACCGCGACCTCGACGCGCTCGTCGCCCGGGGGATCGTCCGCAAGAGCCGGGGCGTGGTCACCGCCCTGCCGTCCAGCCTCGTCGAGGCCAGCGACCTGTTCCGGCGTGGCCGTCAGCAGGCCGAGAAGGCGGCGCTCGCCCGGGCCGCCTGCGCGTGGATCGAGCCGGGACACTCCGTCATCCTCGACGACTCCACCACCACCTTGACCCTCGTCCCGCTGCTCCGCGACAAGGCGCCCCTGACGGTGATCACGAACTTCGTGCCCATCATCGAGGACCTGACCGGCGAACCGGACCTCACGCTCATCGCGCTCGGCGGCCGGTTCCACCCCTGGGCCAACTCGTTCATGGGGCACATGACCGTCGCGGCGATCCGCCAGGTGCGCGCCGACATCGTCATCATGTCCACCTCGGCCATCACCGACGACATCTGCTTCCACCAGACCGAGGAGACGGTCGACACCAAGCGGGCCATGTTCGACTCGGCGGCCACCCGGCTGCTGATCGTCGACCACACGAAGTTCGACCGCCGGGCCCTGCACGCCCTCGCCCCGCTGACCGACTTCGACCAGGTCATCGTGGACTGGCGGACGCCGGCGGAGCACGTGGAGCGGCTGCGGCGCAAGGGCGTGGACGTCACCGTGGCACCCGCGGCACGCGGTCATTGACGTCCTGGTTGTTGGCAAAGACATGCCTGAGCAGGCAGATATCCGTTCTTCAGGTGGTCGGCTCTTAGAATGACGTGATCATCTGCCTGGCGGTCGCCAGGTTCTTCCCGGCTGATGGTGTCCGGACCGCACTACACCCATGCCAGTTGGAGGAGCCCCTATGCGTACTGTCACGCGCGCGGGTGTCTACCGCGCCCTCGCCGTCGTCGCGGCACTCACCCTCGCTCCGGTCGCCGCCCACGCCGACCCCGTCCCGTCCGAACGGGAGCTGATCGACTCCGTCCCCATCCCGGTGGTCAAGCAGCACCTGCGGGCGTTGCAGGCCATCGCCGACGCCAACAACGGCACGCGCGCGGCGGGCACCGGCGGCCACGACGCGTCGCGCGACTACGTGGCCGCCAGGCTCAAGCAGGCCGGCTACAAGGTGACCATCCAGTCGTTCGAGTTCCCCTACTACGAGGAGAAGTCCACCGCGCTGATGGAGCAGCTCTCCCCCGAACCCGAGCTGTACGCCCCGACTCCGCCCGACGGCTCCTCCCTCGGCGACTTCGCCACGATGAGCTACTCCGGAGCCGGTGACGTCACCGCGACCCTGCAGAACGTCGACCTGGTCCTGCCGCCCGGCCCGACGCCGAGCACCTCCACCTCCGGCTGCGAGGCCGCCGACTTCGCCGGGTTCACGCCGGGCAACATCGCGCTGTTGCAGCGCGGTACCTGCACCTTCCTGCTCAAGGCGCAGAACGCCCAGGCGGCCGGCGCCGTGGCCGCGATCATCTTCAACGAGGGTCAGCCGGGCCGGACCACGACTCCGCAGGGCAACCTCGGTACGCCCGTCCCCATCCCGGTCGTCGGCGCGAGCTTCGCGGTCGGCGAGGAGCTGTCGTCCCCCGCGGGCACGGTGGTCCACCTCAAGACCGACACGATCAGCGAGCTCCGCGCCACTGACAACGTGATCGCCGACTCCACGTGGGGCGAGTCGAGGAAGGTCGTCATGTCCGGAGCGCATCTGGACTCCGTGCCGGCCGGGCCGGGCATCAACGACAACGGCTCGGGCAGCGCCGCGCTCCTGGCCGTCGCCGAGTCACTCGGCAAGGTCCCCACCCGGAACAGGCTCCGCTTCGCCTGGTGGAGCGCCGAAGAGCTGGGCCTGCTCGGTTCGAAGTTCTACGTGAACAGCCTGAGCTCCAGCGCCCGGAGCAAGATCAAGCTCTACCTCAACTACGACATGATCGCCTCGCCGAACTACGCCTTCAAGATCTACGACGGCGACGACTCGGACGCCACGGGCGCTCCGGCCGGGCCGGCCGGGTCGGACGAGATCGAGAAGCTGTTTGAGAAGTACTTCGACACGCTGAACCAGGGCCACGGCGGCACCGACTTCGACGGCCGCTCCGACTACGGCCCGTTCATCGACGCCGGCATCCCGTCCGGCGGCCTGTTCACCGGAGGCGAGGGCATCAAGACGGTCGAGGAGGCGGCCCTGTTCGGCGGCACGGCGGGCCAGCCCTATGACGCGTGCTACCACAAGGCCTGCGACACCGTGGCCAACATCGACGACAAGGCCCTCGCGTTGAACACCGGCGCCATCGCCACCGCCGCCGCGGTCTACGCCTACAGCGTGGACCTTCCCGGCCCGTCCGCCGCTTCGAAAGCCACAGCGCCCGCCGCGGTCGCCGCGGTCGCCGCCGCCGCCGATGCCGGTGGCGGTGCCGCGCTTCTCGGAAGATCCACGCGATAGTCGAACCCCGATAAGGGTGCGGACGTACCCGTCCATAGGGGACGCTTGCCCAACTGAGGGATGCTCCCGACAAAGGAGGACGCGGTGCTATTACCCGGGCGTCGGGCTCTCTTGTACGGCGGTCTGGCCATCGCGGTCGGCCTCCTGGCGCTGGCCGGCGCTCTGTGGATCGGCGGAGGCGGACCGCCGCCGCCGATCAAGGGACTGCCGACTCCCGGCCCGTTGACCGTCTGGGGACTGTCGGTGACGCGGCTGGCCTTGGACCTGTGCTCCATCGCCACGGTGGGAACGCTGGTCGCCGGAGTGGTCCTCGCCCCCCGCGACGCGCCGGAGGCGCACGCCTGCGTGCGCGCGGCGGGCTGGTGGGCGCTGGCCTGGGCGGTCTGCGCGCTGATGACCTACCTGCTGACGCTGTCGAACATCCTCAGCATGCCGGCGAACGAGGTACTCCGCGACTTCCCGCTGTTGAACTTCGGCACCACCCTCCCCCCGACGCAGGCCATGCTCGTCGTGACGTGCACGGCCACGGTCGTGGTGCTCGCCTCCTCCCGGATGGCGGAGGCCGGGCTCCCCCGGTGGACGGGGGTCGCCTTGCTGGTGACCGCCGGGTTCGGCCTGCTTCCTCCGGTCTACGTCGGTCACGCCGCGTCGGCCGGAGATCACGACATCGCGGTCTCCGCGCTCATGACGCACCTGCTCGCGGCGGCCGTCTGGGTCGGCGGACTGGCGGCCGTGCTGGTCCACTTCCGCCGTTCGGACCGGCTTGAGAGCGTCGTGTCCAGGTTCAGCACGCTCGCCCTGTGCTGCTTCGTCGCGGTGACGGTGTCCGGCGTGGCCGGCGCCTGGGTCCGGATGGACACGGTGTCGCAACTGTGGACGACCCGCTACGGTGTGCTCGTCCTGGCCAAGGTGACGGCGCTGGTGGCCCTGGGCGTGTTCGGGGTGATCCACCGCCGCCGCACCATCGCCGCGATCGCCGAACGTACGACACGAGGCACCTTCACCCGGCTGGCCACCGGCGAGATGATGGTGATGGCCGCGGCCACCGGACTGGCCGCCGGCCTGTCGCGCTCCGCGCCGCCCGCCAGCGGCGGCCACAACGACCTTCTGGGCTACGACCTGGCGCCCTACTCGGTCGGCGCGCTGATCACCGAGATCCGGCTGAACCCGCTGGTCCTGCTCGCCCTGGCGCTTCCGGCCGCCGGCTATCTGGCCGGGCTGCGCAGGCTCGCCCGGGCCGGCGACCCGTGGCCGGCCGGCCGTACCGTCGCCTGGTTCGCCGGGCTGGCGGTGCTGGCGGCGGTGCTCGTGGGCGGCGTGAGCGGCTACGCGCGGGCGATGCCGTCGGCGCACGCCCTGCAGTACACCGTGCTCAACGTCATCGGGCCGCTGCTGCTGGCCTTGGGGGCACCACTGACGCTGACCGCGCGGGCCATCACCCCCGGATCGCAGTACGGCGACATCGCCTCGGCCATCCTGCGCAGCCGCCTGGCCGGGCGGCTCACTCATCCGATCGCCCTCCTGGCCGTCTACGTGCTGCCGATCGTCGTCCTGTACGGCACCGGCTGGCTGGCCTGGTCGGCCGCCAACCAGGCGGTCCACCTGCTCACCCAGGTGCTGTTCTTCGGCACCGGGCTGCTGTGCTGCTGGCTGCTGGCCGGGGTCGATCCCCTGCCGCGGCCGATCACGCGGCGGGATCGCGTGTGGGTGCTCGTGGCCGTCGTCGCGGTACAGGTGGTGGTCGGCCTGTTCCTGCTGTCCGGGCCGCCGCTGGCCCAGGAGTGGTTCTCGCAGGTGACTCCGCGCGGCGCGTCGGGTGTGGCGGCCGATCAGCGGCTGGCCGGACTGATGTACCTGACCCTGCCCGTGCCGGCTCTCGCCGCGCTGGCCATACGGCTGACCCGGTCGCGGAAGAGCGCCCTGCGGCTCGTCGCCCAGGTGGACGTGCGGGTGTGAGGCTCGGCCGGGATCCGTTCGGCCGCGTCGAGGCGGTCCGGCCGAGGGGTCCGTGAGCTGGGCGTTCTTGTTGTGCGTGTTGACTCGAACGGGATGAAGAGATACGTTCCGGTAGATTTCACGATTGGCCAAGGGAAATCCGGTGAGAAGCCGGTGCGGACGCGCCACTGTATCCGGGACATAGATCCCGGGAGCCAGGTCGCTTGGCCACCGTGACCTCGTTAGTTGGGACGCGTCATCCCCGAGGAGGCACTATGAGTGGCCTGACCACTCCCACGTCCGTTCCCTTCCCCCGCCTGCGCCCATGGCTGCTGGCCGTACCCCTGCTCCTGTTGGTGGCCTATCTGGTTCTGATGGACAACGGAGCGATCTCACAGACCGGCAACTACCTCCACGAACTCATGCATGACGGGCGGCACCTGCTCGGCGTGCCGTGCCACTAGGCGGCGAGGTGGTACGCACCCTGCTGGTCAGAGGGCTGCTTCTGGGCCTGCTGGCCGGACTGATCGCCGGTGGTTTCGCGTTCGCCTTCGGTGAGCCGAGTGTGGACAGCGCGATCGCCCTGGAAGAAGCCGCCCAGCCGCCCGCGGCCGAGGCGGCCGGTCACGATCATGGAGAGGAGGCGGTGGTCAGCAGACCCGGCCAGAAAGCCGGGCTGTTCCTGGCCACCGGGCTGTACGGGCTGGCCGTGGGCGGAGTGTTCGCCCTGGTGTTCGCGGGGTTGAGGGGGCGGGTCGGTCCTCGCTCCGAGGGCGGGCTGGCGCTGGCCGCCGCCGCCACCGCCTTCGTGGCCATCATCCTCATTCCGTTCCTGAAATATCCCGCCAATCCACCAGCGGTCGGCGATCCGGAGACGATCAACAGCCGTACCCTGCTCTACGTGATCATGATCGGGGTCGGGCTGGCCTCGACCGCGATCGCGGTGGCGAGTGGGCGGCGGACGCAGGGCGGGCCGTGGGCACGCTGGATCGTCACGGTGGTGACGTTCCTGGTGCCGGTGGTCGCCGCCTGGTGGCTGCTGCCCAGAGTCAACGAGGTGCCCGCGAACTTCCCCGCGACCCTGCTGTGGGAGTTCAGGCTCGCGTCGCTGGGTACGCAGCTCGTCTTCTGGACCGCGTTCGGCGTGCTCTTCGGCTGGGCCTGCGATCGGGCGGCCCGCCGCCCGGCCGCGGTTCCCGTCGCGGTGCCCACGCCGAGCTGAGAGGTGCTGTTCGTACGGCAGGCCGGCACACCGGGAACACGGTCGGCCTGCTTCCCCATGGACGAGAACGCCGACCCGTCGAGCCTGGCCAGAGCTACGGCCCTGGCCAGGGCCAGGTCCTGGACGGGTCGCGCGCTGGTGGCCCCGGCCAGGGCCGCCGGCCAGACCGCCGTCGCCATGGGACTGCTGCCGTCGGTGGTCCAGGCTCTCGCGGAGGCCGACCACGGCAGTTGGAGCGGCGTGCCGTACGCGAAGGTCGCGGAGGCCGAGCCGGACGCCCTGGCGAGCTGGCTCGCCGACCCGCACGCCGCGCCCCACGGCGGGGAGAGCCTGGCCGCGCTGGCGGCACGCGTCGCGGCCTGGCTCGACGCGGAACACCGGTCCCCCGCCATCGTGGTCTGCGACGTGGGGGTGATCAGGGCCGCCCTCGGCCACGCGCTCGGGCTGAGCCCACTGGCCGCCAACCGCTTCGACCTGGCGCCGCTGTCCACCACTGAACTGTCCAGCGCGCGCGGCGGCTGGCGCGTCGCGCATGTCAACCGGAAGGCCACCCTTTGATCGTCACCTACCCGTTCAGTGCCGTCGTCGGGCTCGCGGACCTGAAGCTGGCGCTGGTGCTCAACGCCGTCTCACCGCGCGTGGGCGGCGTGCTCGTACGCGGCGAGAAGGGCACCGCCAAGTCCACCATCGTCCGCGCGCTGGCCGCCCAGCTCCCGCCCGTGGACGTCGTGGCGGGCTGCCGCTTCGCCTGCGATCCCGCCGCGCCGGGCGACGAGTGCCCCGACGGGCCGCACGAGCCGGGCGAGCAGTGGCTACGCCGCCCCGCCTCGCTGGTGGAGCTGCCCGTCGGCGCCTCCGAGGACCGGCTGGCCGGCTCGCTGGACGTGGAGCGGGCACTGACCGAGGGCGTGAAGGCGTTCGAGCCCGGCCTGCTGGCCGCCGCCCACCGCGGCGTGCTGTACGTGGACGAGGTGAACCTGCTCCACGACCATCTGGTGGACCTGCTGCTGGACGCGGCCGCCCTCGGGATCTGCTACGTCGAGCGCGAGTCGGTGTCGGTACGGCACGCGGCCCGGTTCCTCCTGGTCGGCACCATGAACCCGGAGGAGGGCGAGCTACGGCCGCAACTCCTCGACCGGTTCGGCCTGACGGTGGAGGTGAAGGCGTCACGCGACCCCGGCGAACGGGCCGAGGTGGTACGGCGGCGCCTGGCCTTCGACGCCGATCCCGGCGCCTTCGCCGCCCGGTGGACGGCGGAGGAGTCGGCCCTGGCCGACCGGATCGCGCGGGCCAGGGCCAGGGTGCCCGAGGTGCGGCTGCCCGACGCCCGGCTCACGCAGATCGCCACGGTGTGCGCCGCGTTCGAGGTGGACGGGCTCCGCGCCGACCTGGTCACGGCCAACGCCGCCATCGCGCACGCCGCATGGCAGGGCAGGGACGTCGTGACGACCGAGGACGTACGTGCCGCCGCCCGCCTGTCGCTTCCGCACCGGCGGCGGCGTGACCCGTTCGACGCGCCCGGGCTGGACGAGTCGCTGCTGGAGGACCTGCTGGCCCGGACGGGAGAGGACGAACGCCCCGACGGCCCGGACGATCCCGGAGGCGCCGACCGCCCTGGCGATCCCGGAGACTCCGACGATCCCGATGGTGCCGGTGGTCCCGGCGATCCTGCGGCCTCCGGCCCTGACCGGCCGGACGGCGGTTCTGGAGACGCCGGGCCCGGCGACCGCGAGGGGAGCCCGGCGGGTTCACGCCCCCAGGAGGCGGCGGGCTCGCGCCGGGACGATCCGGCGGACTCGACCATGGAACGGCAGGGAGGCCCCGGCCAGGGCGAACCCGAGGCTCCGGCGACCTCAGCGGCGACGCCGGGAGGCGGCCAGGTGGCGGTGGTCGCGGAGCCGTACCGGGTGCCGCTGTTGAAGGTGCCGGGGCTGGGCGAGGGCGCGGCGGGACGGCGGTCGCGGGCGCGGACGTCGCGGGGCCGCGCCACCGGCTCGCGGCCGCCTGCCGGGCGGGTCCGTGACCTCCACCTGCCGGCGACCATGCTGGCCGCGGCGCCGTACCAGAAGGAACGCGGGCGAACGGGACCCGGCCTGCTGCTCCGCGAGGGCGACCTGCGCGAGGTCGTGCGGGAGGGCAGGGAGGGCAACCTCGTGCTGTTCGTGGTGGACGCGAGCGGCTCGATGGCCGCCCGCAAGCGGATGACCGCGGTCAAGACCGCCGTGCTGAGCCTGCTGCTCGACGCCTACCAGCGGCGGGACAAGATCGGCCTGGTCACCTTCAGGGGCGCCACCGCCGAGCTGGCGCTGCCGCCGACCTCGTCGGTCGAGGCGGGCGCCGCCAGGCTCCGCGCGCTGCCCACCGGGGGCCGCACCCCGCTGGCGGCCGGACTGGCGCGCGCGGCGGAAGTACTGCGTGTCGAACGATTGCGCGACCCCGCGCGGCGCCCGCTGCTGGTGGTGGTCACCGACGGCCGCGCCACCTCGGGCGGGGACGTGGATCGGGCCGCGGCCCTGCTCGGCGGCACGGCGAGCGTGGTCGTCGACTGCGAGAGCGGCCCGGTCCGGCTCGGTCTGGCCGTCAAGCTGGCGCTCCGGCTGCGGGCGCCGGTCATCTCGCTCGACTCGCTGTCCGACCTCGGCTCGGTCGTACGTGACTACAGGAAGGCGGTCTGACATGCCGCAGGGCAGGCCCGAGGTCGTCCCGGACGACGGCCTCACCACGCGGCAACGCCGCACCAGGCCGTTGCTGATGGTCCACACCGGCCCCGGCAAGGGGAAGTCGACGGCGGCCTTCGGGATGGCGTTGCGGGCCTGGAACCAGGGCTGGCCGATCGGCGTGTTCCAGTTCGTGAAGTCGGCCAAGTGGCGCATCGGCGAGGAACGGGCGCTCACCGTACTCGGCGCCACCGGCGAGGGCGGCCCGGTGACCTGGCACAAGATGGGCGAGGGCTGGTCGTGGATCCAGCGGCCCGGCACGGAGGAGGACCACGCCGCCGACGCACGCGAGGGCTGGGCGCAGATCAAACGCGATCTGGCCGCCGAGACCTACCGCTTCTACGTGCTGGACGAGTTCACCTACCCGCTGAAGTGGGGCTGGCTCGACCTGGACGACGTACTGGAGACGCTCACCACCAGACCGGGCAGCCAGCACGTGGTGATCACCGGCAGGGACGCGCCCGAACGTCTGCTGGAGGCGGCCGATCTGGTGACCGAGATGGGCAAGGTACGCCATCCCATGGACGCCGGGCAGAAGGGGCAGAAGGGCATCGAGTGGTAGTCCCGCGCCTGGTCATCGCGGCGCCCTCGTCGGGCAGCGGCAAGACGACGGTGGCGACCGGCCTGATGGCGGCGCTGCGGGCCCGCGGGCTGGCGGTCTCGCCGCACAAGGTGGGGCCCGACTACATCGACCCCGGCTACCACGCGCTCGCCACCGGCCGGCCAGGGCGCAACCTCGACCCGTGGCTGACCGGCGAGGAACGCGTGGTGCCGCTGTTCGCGCACGGGGCAGCGGGGTGCGACATCGCGGTGGTGGAAGGCGTGATGGGCCTGTTCGACGGCAAGGGAGAGACGGACTTCGCCTCGACCGCGCACGTCGCCCGCCTCCTGGGCGCGCCGGTGGTGCTGGTCGTGGACGCGGCCAGGCAGAGCAGGTCCGTGGCCGCCGTCGTCCATGGTTTCGCCACGTTCGACCCGCGGGTACACGTGGGCGGAGTGGTGCTCAACCGCGTCGGGTCCGACAGGCACGAGGAACTGTGCCGGGCCGCACTGGCTGAGGCGGGAGTACGGGTGCTGGGCGCGATCCGCCGCGACGACGCCGTCTCCACACCCTCCCGGCATCTCGGGCTGGTGCCCGCGGCGGAGCGAGCGGCCGAGGCGGTGGCCACGGTGGACCGGCTCAGCGCGCTGGTGACCCGCTCGTGCGACCTCGAAGCCCTGGTACGTCTGGCCCGCTCGGCGCCTCCGCTGACCGTCACCCCCTGGGATCCGGCCGTGGCGATCGGGGAGGTGGCGGGCCGTGGCCCGGAGCGGGCCGTGGTGGCGGTGGCGGGCGGGGCGGCGTTCACGTTCGGCTATGCCGAGCACGTGGAGCTGCTGCGGGCTGCCGGGGCCGAGGTGGCCGTGTTCGACCCGCTCCGCGACGAGGCCCTGCCCGCCGGGACGGGCGCGGTGGTCATCGGCGGCGGGTTCCCCGAGATGTACGCCGCGGAGTTGTCCGCCAACGAGCCGCTGCGCAGGCAGGTGGCGGCCTTCGACGGCCCCATCGCGGCGGAGTGCGCCGGGCTGCTGTACCTGTGCCGGGAGCTGGACGGGCAGCCGATGTGCGGACGCGTGCCCGGCGTCGCCCGGATGAGCGACCGGCTCACACTGGGCTACCGGGACGCGGTGGCCGTCCGCCGATCGCTGCTGACCGAGCCGGGCGAGCGGTTCAGCGGACACGAGTTCCACCGGACCGTGGTGGAACGGGCCGTGGTGGAACGGACCGCGGTCGAACAGGCCGTGGTCGAACGGGCCGTGGTCGAACGGGCCGTAGTGGAACCGGCCGCAGTCGAACCGGTCGGCGAACCGCTCTTCCGCTGGGCAGGCGGCGCCGACGGGTTCGGTGACCCCCTGCTCACCGCCTCCTACCTGCACCTGCACTGGGCCGGCAGCCCGGCGTCGGCTCAGCGGCTGGTGTCGTCCTCCAGGTCGCCCTCGGTCTTGAGGTAGACCTCCCGCAGCCCGTCCATGATCTCCGGGTCCGGGTGCGCCCACATGCCCCGCTCGGCGGCCTCCAGCAGGCGTTCCGCGATGCCGTGCAGCGCCCACGGGTTCGACTTCGCCATGAACGCCTGGTTCACCGGATCGAGCACATAGGTTTCCGTCAGCTTGTCGTACATCCAGTCGGCCAGCACACCCGTCGTGGCGTCGTAGCCGAACAGGTAGTCCACGGTCGCGGCCAGCTCGAACGCGCCCTTGTAGCCGTGCCGCCGCATCGCGGCCAGCCACTGCGGGTTGACCACCCTGGCGCGGAAGATCCGCGAGGTCTCCTCCGACAGCGTCCGGGTGCGTACGGCGTCGGGGCGGGTGCTGTCGCCGACGTAGGCGGCCGGCGCCTTCCCGGTGAGCGCGCGGACCGTGGCGACCATGCCACCGTGGTACTGGAAGTAGTCGTCGGAGTCGGCTATGTCGTGCTCGCGGGTGTCGACGTTCTTGGCCGCCACGGCGATCCTGCGATAGGCGCTCTCCATGTCGGGCCGGGCGGCGACGCCGTCGAGGTCACGGCCGTAGGCGAAGCCGCCCCAGACCGCGTACACCTCGGCCAGGTCCGCGTCGTCGCGCCAGTTGCCGCTGTCGATCAGCGGCAGCAGACCGGCCCCGTAGGCGCCGGGCGCGGAGCCGAAGATCCGCATCGTGGCTCTGCGCTCGTCGCCGTGCGCCTCGGTGTCGGCGGCCACGTGGGCGCGCACGTAGTTGTCCTCGGCGGGTTCGTCCAGCCCGGCGGCCAGCCGTACGGCGTCGTCGAGCATGCTCACCACGTGCGGGAAGGCGTCTCGGAAGAAGCCGCTGATGCGGACGGTCACGTCGATTCTGGGACGGCCCAGGTCGGCGAGCGGGATCGGCGTCAGTGTGGTCACCCGGCGGGAGGCCTCATCCCATTCGGGGCGGACGCCGAGCAGGGCCAGCACCTCGGCCACGTCGTCGCCGGCCGTACGCATGGCGCTGGTGCCCCAGACGGACAGGCCGACCGAGCGCGGCCACTCGCCGGTGTCGGCGCGGTAGCGCTCCAGCAGCGAATCGGCCATGGCCTGGCCCGTCTCCCAGGCGAGCCTGCTGGGCACCGCGCGCGGGTCGACGGAGTAGAAGTTGCGGCCCGTCGGCAGGACGTTGATGAGCCCGCGCAGCGGTGAGCCGCTCGGCCCGGCCGGGACATACCCGCCGTCGAGGGCGTGCAGGAGGTGGTCGAGCTCGTCGGTGGTACGGGCCAGCCGGGGAACGACCTCAGTGGCGGCGAAGGTGAGGATCCGCGTCACAAGATCCAGACGGTCGGCCTGCGCCGGATCAGCCGTGGTGAGGATCGTGCGGGCGACCTCCGCCGCCGCGTCCGGTGCCCAGTCCTGTTCCTCCATCGCCTGTACCAGGGCTCGGGCGGTCGCCTCGGCGGCGTCCACGCTGGTCAGGCTCGCCGTGCCGTCCTCGGCCAGGCCGAGCGCCTCGCGCAACCCCGGCAGGGTCTCCCGGCCCGCCCACATCTGCCTGGCCCGCAGCATCGCGAGCACCAGGTCCACCCGGACCTGCCCCTCGGGCGCCTGGCCGAGCACGTGCAGGCCGTCACGGATCTGCGCGTCCTTCACCTCGCAGAGCCAGCCGTCCACATGCAGGATGAAGTCGTCGAACTCGGTGTCGTGCGGCCGGTCGGCCAACCCCAGATCGTGGTCCAGCCGGGCGGCCTGGATGAGCGTCCAGATCTGCGCCCTGATCGCGGGCAGCTTGGCCGGGTCCATCGCCGCGATCGAGGCGTGTTCGTCGAGGAGCTGTTCCAGCCGGGCGATGTCGCCGTACGTCTCGGCACGGGCCATCGGCGGCACCATGTGGTCCACCAGCACCGCGTGCGCCCGCCGCTTGGCCTGCGTACCCTCGCCCGGGTCGTTCACCAGGAACGGGTAGACCAGCGGCAGATCGCCCAGCGCCGCGTCCGTGGCGCACGAGGCGGACATGCCGGCCGACTTGCCCGGCAGCCACTCCAGGTTGCCGTGCTTGCCCACGTGCACCATCGCGTGCGCGCCGAACTCCTTCGACAGCCAGCGGTAGGCGGCCAGGTAGTGGTGGCTCGGCGGCAGATCGGGGTCGTGGTAGATGGCGATCGGGTTCTCGCCGAATCCGCGCGGCGGTTGCACCATCACCACCACGTTGCCCGCCCGCAGCGCGGCCAGCACGATGTCGCCCTCGTGCACGAACAGCGCGCCCGGCGGCGGGCCCCAATGGCGTTCCATGTCCGCGCGCAGGTCGCCGGGGAGCGTGGCGTACCACTGCCCGTAAGACTCCGCGGAGATGCGCACGGGGTTGCCCGCGAGATGCTCCTCGGTCAGCCAGTCCTGGTCCTGGCCGCCCGCGGCGATCAGCGCGTGGATCAGCGCGTCACCGTCCTGCTCGGCCACGCCGGGAAAGCCGTCGCCCAGGTCGTAGCCGGCCTCGGCGAGTCTGGCGAGCAGCCTCACCGTGCTGGCGGGGGTGTCCAGGCCGACCGCGTTGCCGACTCTGGAGTGCTTGGTCGGGTAGGCCGACAGCATCACGACCAGGTGACGCTCGGCGGGCGGGGTGTGCCTGAGCAGGCCGTGCCGTACGGCGAGACCGGCGACCCGGGCGGCCCGCTCGGCGTCGGCGACGTAGACCGTCAGCCCGTCCTCGTCGATCTCCTTGAACGAGAACGGCACCGTGATGATCCGGCCGTCGAACTCGGGGATCGCCACCTGGGAGGCGGCGTCGAGCGGGGAGAGACCGTCGTCGTTCTCCGCCCACGCCTGCCTGCTGGTCGTCAGGCAGAGCCCCTGCAGGATCGGCACGTCCAGCTCGGCCAGCGCGCCCACGTCCCACGCCTCGTCGTCGCCGCCGGCGCCCGCGGTGGCCGGGCGGGAGCCGCCCGCGGCCAGTACGGTCACCACCAGCGCGTCGGCGGTGCGCAGGATGTCGAGCAGGCCGGCCTCCGCGGTGCGGAGGGAGGAGCAGAAGACAGGCAGCGCCCGACCGCCCGCGTCCTCGACGGCCTGGCACAGGGTCTCGACGAACGCGGTGTTGCCCGCCACATGATGCGCCCGGTAGTAGAGCACGCCGATCACCGGCCCGCTCTCCCCCCGCGCGACGCGCTCCAGGCGGCCCCAGGTGGGCGTGGGCTCGGGCCGGGCGAACCCGCGGCCGGTCAGCAGAACGGTGTCGGACAGGAAGGCGTGCATCTCGGTGAGGTTGGCGGGCCCACCGTGCGCCAGGTACGCGTGCGCCTCCGCGCAGACGCCGCCGCTGACCGTGGACAGCTCCATCAGCTCGGCGTCGGGGGCCTGCTCGCCGCCGAGCACCACCACCGGGCGTGGTCCGGCCAGCAGGTGGTCAAGCCCTTCGGCCCAGGCCCGGCGCCCGCCCAGCAGTCGTACCACGACCAGGTCGACGCCCTCCAGCAGGGCGGGCAGGTCATCGGCCGCCAGCCTGGCGGGGTTGCCCAGGCGGTAGGCGGCACCGCCGGCACGAGCGCTCAGCAGGTCGGTGTCGGAAGTCGAGAGCAGCAGGACGGTATGGCTGTCGCCGAGCACGGCGCAATCCTCCCTCGGGGTCCTCGCCCCGGTCGTGGGTGTCACGACGGCAGGAGTCTCCTGGCTCCCGGATCAGCGCTCACCCCGGCCTTCCCATCCGTTGCCGGACAGTGGCCTTCGTGGGGTTCGCTCCCCGGTCACAGTGGCGGGACCGCGCCGGTTTCGCACCGGCTTCCTCCCATTGCTATCGCCTCCCGATCAGACCACGGCAGGGGCAACCACCGCAAGAAACTGGCGTTACCATCCTCTTCGTGTCCATAGCCGACTTTTCCGGACGTGTGCGCCCCGACGCCTGTCCGGGGGCGCTACAGGTGCACGAGGCCGCCGACGGCCCGCTCGCCCGGGTCCGCCTGCCCGGCGGCGCGGTGTCGGCCGCCCAGCTTCGCGAGCTGGCCGCCTGCGCCACCGACCTGGGCTCAGGGGTGATCGAGCTGACCTCCCGGGCGAACGTCCAGGTGCGCGGCCTGCGTTCGGCCACCGCCTTCGCCGAGCGGATCGCCGCCGCCGGGTTGCTGCCGTCGGCCGCGCACGAGCGGGTGCGCAACATCGTCGCCTCACCCCTGAGCGGACGCGGACCGGCGGGCCTGCTCGACACGCAGCCGCTGGTGGAGGCGCTGGACCGGGCGCTGTGCGCATGTCCCCGTCTGGCCGGGCTGCCGGGTCGGTTCCTGTTCGCGCTGGACGACGGGAGCGGCGACGTGGTGGGGCTCGGCGCGGATGTCACGTTCGCGGCCTGCGCGGGGGGCACCGCCCGGCTGCTGCTGGCGGGCAGCGACGCCGGACTCTCCGTACGTGGGGAGACGGCGGTGTCCTACATGATCGCCGCAGCCGAGGCGTTCCTCGACGAACGGGAGACCACCCCTGCGCGCGATGACGAGGCCCAGCGTGACCGCACCGCGTGGCGGATCGGGGAGTTGGCGGACGGCGCCGCCAGAATCGCCGCCCGGCTGGGCGGCGTCGCAATCGACGGCCCGCCATCCGCCCAGGAGGCACGGCGCGCGGGGCTCGCCGAGCAGCGGGACGGCCACGTGACGCTGGAGGCGGTGGTCCCGCTCGGCCGGTTGACCGCCGTCCAGGCCCGCGCAATCGCCACCGCCGAGCCCGGCGTCGCCGTGCGGCTGACGCCGTGGCGGACCGTGGTGTTCCTCGACCTGTCCCGCGCCGACGCCGGCCGCGTGGCGCGGCTGCTCGACGTGGCCGGGCTGGTGACCGATCCGGCGTCCCCCTGGGTGGGCGTGACCGCGTGCACCGGCCGCCCCGGCTGCGCCAAATCGCTGGCCGATGTGCGGGAAGACGCGCGGCGCTGGGTGGCGGGCCGCGATGGTCCCATGGCCGTGCCCGTGCACTGGGCCGGCTGCGAGCGGCGCTGTGGGCTGCCCCGAGGGCCGGTCGTTCAGATGGTCGCCACAGCCGACGGATACCAGGAAAGGCAGCAGTGACCGACTACATCCGAGACGGCGCCGAGATCTACCGACGGTCGTTCGCCACCATCCGCGCCGAGACGGACCTCACCGGGATCCCGCCCGAGGTGGCCCAGGTGGTGGTGCGGATGATCCACGCCTGCGGCATGACCGACCTGGTGAACGACGTGGACTGGTCACCGTCGGCCGTCACGCGGGCCCGTGCGGCGCTGCGCCACGGTGCTCCGGTGCTCTGCGACGCCATGATGGTCGCCTCCGGCGTGACCAGGCGCAGGCTGCCCGCGGGCAACGAGGTGCTGTGCACCCTCGGCGCTCCGGGCGTGGCCGAGCTGGCCGAACGGCTCGGCACCACCCGCAGCGCCGCGGCGCTCGAACTCTGGCGTGACCGGCTCGACGGCGCCGTGGTGGCCATCGGCAACGCGCCGACGGCCCTGTTCCGGCTGCTCGAACTGGTCGCGGAAGGAGCGGGCACACCCGCGGCGGTGCTCGGCATCCCTGTGGGTTTCATCGGCGCGGCCGAGTCCAAGCGGGCGCTGGCCGACAGCGGCCTCGAATACCTGGTGGTGCACGGCCGTCGCGGCGGCAGTGCGATGACGGCGGCGGCGGTCAACGCCATCGCGAGCGAAGCGGAGTGATCACGATGACCGGACGGCTGTACGGGGTGGGCCTCGGTCCCGGCGACCCGGAACTGGTCACGGTGAAGACGGCCAGGCTGATCGGCGAGGCCGAGGTGATCGCTTATCACGCCGCCAGGCACGGCCGCAGCATCGCCCGCTCCATCGCGCTGCCGTACATGAGGGAAGGGCAGATCGAGGAACTGCTGCTCTACCCGCTGACCACGGAGACCACCGACCATCCGGGCGGATACCAGGGCGCGCTCGACGACTTCTACGCCGACTGCGCCGCCAGGCTGGCCACGCATCTGGACGCGGGCAGGACCGTGGTCGTGCTGGCCGAGGGCGACCCGCTGTTCTACGGCTCCTACATGCACCTGCACAAGCGGCTCGCCCACCGCTACCCGACCGAGGTGGTGCCCGGCGTCACTTCGGTCAGCGCGGCTTCCGCCGTGCTGGGCCGCCCGCTGGTGGAACGCGACGAGGTGCTCACCGTGCTGCCCGGCACGCTGCCCGCCGAGGCGCTGGCCGAGCGGTTGCGCGCCACCGACTCGGCCGCGGTGCTCAAGCTGGGCAGGACGTTCGGGAAGGTACGCGACGCGCTGGCCGAGGCCGGGCGGCTGGACGACGCCTGGTACGTCGAGCGCGCCACCATGGGGGCCGAGCGAGTGGCGCCGCTCAAGGACGTGGACCCCAGTGACGTGCCGTACTTCTCGCTGGCCCTGCTCACCAGCCCGGCCGAACGGACCTTCGTCCCCACGCCCGCGCCGGCCGAGGTCGCCGGCGAGGTCACCGTGGTGGGGCTCGGCCCCGCCGGACGGCCGTGGTTGACGCCGGAAGCGCAGGAGGCACTGGCGGCGGCCACCGACCTGGTCGGGTACGGCCCGTACGTGGACCGGGTGGCGCCCAACCCGCGCCAGCGCCGCCACCGCACCGACAACCGGGTCGAGGCCGAGCGGGCCAGGCACGCGCTGGATCTGGCGCGCGAAGGGGCGCGGGTGGCGGTGGTCTCCTCCGGCGATCCCGGCGTGTTCGCGATGGCCAGCGCCGTGCTGGAGGCGGCGGCGGACTTCCCCGACGTGCCCGTACGCGTGGTGCCCGGGCTGACCGCCGCGCAGGCCGTGGCGAGCCGGGTGGGCGCGCCGCTGGGCCACGACTACTGCGTGCTGTCGCTGTCGGACCTGCTCAAGCCGTGGGAGGTGGTGGCCGAGCGGCTGGCCGCCGCGGCCCGGGCCGATCTGGTGCTGGCGCTGTACAACCCGGCCTCGCGCAGCCGTACCTGGCAGCTCGCCGCCGCCCGTGACGTGCTGCTGGAGCACCGCGACGCGGCCACCCCCGTGGTGGTCGGCCGCGACGTCGGCGGCGCGCACGAGAGCGTCACCGTCACCACGCTCGGCGAACTGGATCCCGCGCGCGTGGACATGCGCTGCCTGCTGATCGTCGGCTCCTCGACCACCCGCGTGACGAAGAGCGGAACCGTCTACACCCCGCGCCGCTACCCGTGAACCCACTCCACGGCCGCCGCCACGGTGTCCACCAGCCGGACACCCTCGGGCAGCGGCGGCCGGTTCACCATGATCACGGGTAGCCCGAGCCGCCGGGCCGCGGTGAGCTTGGCGGTGGTCAGCTGACCACCGCTGTCCTTGGTGACCAGCACGTCGAGGCGGTGTTCGCGGATGAGCGCGAGTTCGCCCTCGACCGTGTACGGCCCACGGTCGAGCAGCACGTACACGTTGGCGGGGACGGGCGGCTCAGGCGGATCGACCGACCTGGCCAGCAGCCACACCCCGGCGAGCCCGCTGAAGACCGGCAGGCTCCGGCGCCCAGTGGTGAGAAACACCCGCACAGGCTCGGTCAGGAGGTCGGCGGCGTCCCCCAGGGAGCCGACCCGCTGCCAGGCGTCGCCCGGCCCCTCCTGCCAGCCCGGCCGGCGCAGGACCAGCAGCGGCACACCCGTGCTCGCCGACGCGACGGCCGCCGAGGCGGTCATCCGCGCCGCGAACGGATGAGTGGCGTCCACCACCGCGTCGACTCCCTCGGCGACCAGCCAGGCGGCCAGCCCCTCAGGGCCGCCGAACCCGCCCTCGCGCACCTCGCCGACCGGCAGCCGCGGGTTGGTGACCCGCCCGGCCAGGGACGACACGACGCGCACGCCCGGGTCGGCGGCCAGCTCCGCGGCCAGCGCCCTGGCCTCGGCCGTGCCGCCGAGGATCAGGACCCGTCGCATGTTCTCGTCCGATCGGCGCTGTAGAGGTGGCTGTCGGGGAACTCCGACGCCGACAGCACCCGGCCCACGACGATGACCGCCGTACGCCGGATCCCGGCCGCCCTGACCTGGTCGGCGATGTCGGCCAGCGTCCCGCGCAGGATCACCTCGTCCGCCCTGCTGGCCCGCGCCACCACCGCGACCGGGCAGCCCGGCCCGTAGGACGGCTGCAACTCCGCGACCACCGCGTCGATCCGCTGTACGGCCAGGTGCAGCACCAGCGTCGCGCCGCTCGCCCCGAGCGTCGCCAGGTCCTCGCCGTCGGGCATCGGCGTGGCGCGCCCCGAGACGCGCGTCAGGATGACCGTCTGGCCGACCCCGGGCACGGTCAGCTCCCTGCCGAGCGAGGCCGCGGCCGCCGCGAACGCCGGCACCCCCGGGACCACCTCGTACGGCACGCCGAGCGCGTCCAGCCGCCGCATCTGCTCGGCCACGGCGCTGAAGACGGACGGGTCGCCGGAGTGCAGCCGCGCCACGTCCAGCCCGGCCCGGTGCGCGGTCACCAGTTCCGTGATGATCTCGTCGAGCGTCAGGTTCGCGGTGTCGACCAGCCTGGCCGACGGCGGGCAGGACTCCAGGAGTTCGCGGGGCACCAGCGAACCGGCGTACAGGCACACCGGCGAGGACTCCAGCCGCCGCACCCCGCGTAGCGTGATCAGGTCGGCGGCTCCGGGGCCGGCCCCGATGAAGTACACGGTCATGGCCTCGGACCCGCCCCGATGAAGTACCCGCTCATGGCATGTCCTTCCTGGTGATCGACCAGATGGTCACCGGCATCGCGGGCCGCCACCCGGTGAAGGCGCCGACGGGCGAGGCCCGCTGTACGGCCAGGCGCACCAGATCGCCGCCGAGCCGGCCGTACCACTCCCCGACGACGGCCTCGGACTGCAGGGTGACGGCGTTCACCACGAGCCTGCCGCCGGGGCGCAGCGCCGCCCAGCAGCGCTCCAGCAGCCCCGGCACGGTGGCGCCGCCACCGACGAACACCGCGTCCGGCGCGGGCAGTCCCTCCAGCGCCGCCGGAGCACTGCCGATGACGACCCGCAGCGCGGGCACCCCGAGGACGTCGGCGTTGCGCCGGATCGCGGCGGCCCGGTCGGCCCGGCTCTCGACCGCCACGGCCGCGCACGACGGGTGGCCGCGCAGCCACTCGATGGCGATGCTGCCCGCACCCGCTCCCACGTCCCACAGCAGCTCTCCGGGCAGGGGCGCGAGCCGCGACAGGCTGACCGCGCGGACCTCGCGCTTGGTGAGCTGCCCGTCATGCTCGTACGCCGTGTCGGGCAACCCGGGGACCAGCGCGAGCGGTTCGGCGTCCGGCCCCGCCACGCACTCGACGGCGATCACGTGCAGGCTGGACCGGGCGGCGGCCGTCCAGCTCTCGGCCGTCCCCGCCTGCGCGCACTCCGCCGCCGAGCCCAGGTCCGACAGCACGGTCATCGGGCTCGGGCCGTACCCGCGCTCCACGAGCAGCCCGGCCACCCGCGACGGGGTGTCGAGACCGGAGCCCAGCACGACGACCCGCAGTCCGGGCAGCACGGCGGCGTTCAGCGTCGCCAGGGAACGGCCCACCAGGCTGACCACCGTCACCTGTTCGGCGGGCCAGCCGAGCCGGGCGCACGCCAGTGACAGCGACGACAGATGCGGCAGCACCCGTACCCGGGCCGTGCCAAGGAGGCGCACCAGCGTGGAGCCGACGCCGTAGAACATGGGATCGCCGCTGGCCAGCACGCACACCTCCCGGCCCGCGTGGCTGTCCATCAGCGCGGGCAGCGCGGGCAGCATCGGTGACGGCCACGCGACTCGTTCGGCCGCTGAGGGAGGGATGAGGTCGAGCTGTCTGGGGCCGCCCATGAGCACCTCGGCCGCCTCCAGCGCCCGCCGCGAGTCGGGGGCCAGCCCGGCCCAGCCGTCCGCGCCGACTCCCACGACGGTGATCACATGTTCCCCAGCACACGCAGCACCTGGATCTCCACGGTGATCACACGTTCCCCAGCACGCGTAGCACCTGGATCTCCACGACGACGCGTGACGGGTTCGGCCGGGGCGGCTTGTAGCGGGCGGTGTAGCGGCGCTCGGCGTCGGCGACCTGCTCCGGCTCGGTGCGCAGCACGGCCCGGCCCTCCAGCGTCGACCAGCGGCGGCCGTCGACCTGGCACAGCGCCACCCGCGCGCCGTCCGGCCCGCAGGCCGCGATGAGCCGGGCCTTGTACGAGGTCGCCGAGGTGATCACCCGGGCGGTGCCGGTGGCGAGATCCAGGGTCGCGCCGACGGGCACCACGTGCGGCGAGCCGTCGGGACGGACGGTGGCGAGCGTGCACAGGTGCCGCTCCTGCCAGAACTCGGCGAACGGTTCGCCCTGCTCGACCAGGTTCACGAGGCTCCTTGGGTGATAGGCGATGAACATCGTATAGCGGCTGGTCTGGCACACTCTTACGGGTGAAGCGGCTACTCATCATCGGCATCGGCGCAGGCGACCCCGATCACCTCACGCTTCAGGCGGCCAAGGCCATCGCCGCCGCCGACGTCTTCTTCATCGTGGACAAGGGCGAGGTCAAGCACGACCTGGTGGAGCTCCGGCAGGAGCTGATCCGGGAGCACGGCCGGGCGCCATACCGGATCGCCGAGGCCCGCGACCCCGAGCGGGACCGGACCACACCCGCCTACGCCGCCGCCGTCGAAGACTGGCGCGCACGCCGGGCGCTGGCGTGCGAGACGCTCATCCGCGACGAGCTGGCCGACGGCGAGACCGGGGCGTTCCTCGTGTGGGGGGATCCCGGCGTGTACGACAGCACGCTGGCCATCGTCGAGCAGATCCTGGAGCGCGGGCACGTCGCCTTCGACTACGAGGTGATCCCCGGCATCAGCAGCGTCTCCGCGCTGACCGCGCGCCACCGCACCAGCCTCACCCAGGTCGGCCGCCCCGTGCATCTCACCACCGGCCGCCGCCTGGCCCAGGAGGGCGCCACCGCCGACGACGTGGTCGTCATGCTGGACGCCCACTGCTCCTTCGCCGGCCTCGACGACTTCACCATCTACTGGGGCGCCTACCTGGGCACGCCCGACGAGATCCTGGTGGCCGGACCGGTGGCCGAGGTCGGCGACCGCATCCGCGCCCTGCGCGCCGAGGCGCGGGAGCGCAAGGGCTGGATCATGGACACCTACCTGCTGCGGCGCACGTGAGCGAAGCGCCTCACTCCCACGGCTGCCGGTACGACGGCTGGTAGGCCCGCAGCCGCAGCCGCAGGGTCAGCGTGACGGTCGTGCCCGCCGGTAGCTCCACCGTGAGGTGCGGCCCGTTCACCGCGAGTTCGGTGCTCGTCGGGACCGGCTCGTGGTGGATGTACTCGGTGTCGCGGCCGGTCCAGCCGGGCTCGGCGCCGGTCGCGGTGGCGGCGACGATCTCGTGCTCGCCGAACGCGCCGGCCTGGACGACGATCACGCGGTCGTCGGTGGCCGAGAGGTTGACCAGCGTGACCACGGTGGCCTCCGGCTCGATGGCGCTGACCAGGGCGGCGACCTGGTCAGGCACGCCGGGACGGCGGCGTACGGCGTCGAAGTAGCGGACCCTCGCCTGCTGCAGGCCGCCGTTGTAGATGACCTGCGGGCCGCCCCACATCAACTGGGCCAGTGCCTCGGTCACCACCGGGTTGACGTTCTGCCACAGGTGGATCGCCTCCTCCGGCAGGTCCCGGTCGGCGTTGGCGACCAGCAGGGCGATGCGGCGGCGGGCCTGGGCGTGCGCGGCGGCGAGGATCTGCTGGGGGTAGTCCGGATTGTCGCCGCACAGGTAGGCGTACCAGGGCTCCTCGTGCCCGGCTTCCTCCTTGTCGCGGAACGGCCGTACCGTCGCCCAGTCGTAACCGGTCGCGGCGCGCAGTGCGTCCAGGCGGGCTCGGTCCTCAGCCGCGCCGGTGTGGTGCCAGAGGGCGAGCGGGACCGAGGTCTGGATCGGGTTGTAGTCGAACCAGCCCTTGTCGCTGTGCCGGTAGGGCACGAGAAGGGTGGGGGTGTCCACCTCGGGGCCGAGATGGGCGCGCCAGCGGCCCTGGTTGGCCGAGTCGCTCTGGCTGAACGGCAGCTTGACGCCGAGGCCGATGACCGCGTCCAGCAGCGACCGGACCAGGTCCAGGTAGCCGTCGTCCCGGGTGGCCAGCGCGGCGCTGAGCGCGCCGACGGCGGTCGCCTGGCCGACGCTGTACATGCCGTGCGGCCAGGTCCAGCCGTAGTGCCCGCCGTACCAGCGCCCGTCCAACTGGCTGCCGACCACACCGTCCAGGCCGACGTTGTCCGGGATGACGCCGCCGTTCTCCTGGGCCCGGTGCTGCCAGGCTCCGACGTACTCGCGCAGCCAGCCGGCGTACCGCTCGTCGCCGGAGACCAGGAAGGCGTTGCAGACCAGGCCGGCCACGCTCAGGTTGCCGGCCGCGTCGCCCCGGCCCAGGCGCTCCCGCATCTCCGTGCCCAGTCGCGGATCGTCGGCCAGTGCCGGGACCGGCGCGCCGGCCGGCAGCAGCCAGTCCAGCGGATAGCCGTACTGGGCGGCCTCCGCCTCGGTCCAGGGATAGGCGGGGGTGTCGGACACCCCTTCCCGGGCTCCCCCGCTGCCGTTGTGCGGGGCCTTGATGATGTGGTGCGCCGGGTCGTAGTTGGCCGGGCCGAGGTAGAGGTCGGCGAACCGGGTCGCCCGGTCCGCCCAGGCCGCCGGGTCGGCGGCGGTGAGGAAGTAGGTGAAGAGCAGGCTCTCCCCCTGATGGAACCAGTCGTAGCCGATCTCGAACTCCTCGGCGAACATGCCGAGCTCGGTCATCTGGGCGACCACGCCGTGCCAGTGGTGGGCGGAGGCCGGTAGCAGGTCGTCCGCGCCGCCCAGCAGGTAGAGCTGGGGCCAGTTGAAGAACGGTTCGAAGAAGTCGTCCGCGCCGTCACGGGTGGACAGCCGGCCGGTGTAGCGCAGCGAGCCGTCAGGCCGGGTGTACCGGTCGGCGAACAGCCGCCACCCGCTGTCCAGCAGGTCCAGCAGCGCGCGCTGGGACAGCGCCCACGCCGGGGGGTCGATGACGGGGACGCTCGCCGTAACAACCGGCGGGCGCCGGGCGGAACTGGTCATTGGATGCGTACTCCTCATCCCTTGGTCGCGCCGGCGGTCAGCCCGGCGACCAGGAAGCGCTGTGAGAACAGGAACACGAGCAGCACCGGGGCGATGGAGACCAGGGTGGCCAGCACCAGTTCGGGCGGCTGCACCTCGGCGTTGGCCCCGACGACGGGATTGAAGGTGGGGGTCGCGGCCAGCATCTGCGTCAGCCCGACCTGCATGGGGTAGTTGGCGCTGTTGGGCAGCATCACGTACGGCAGGAAGAAGTTGTTCCAGTTGTTGACGAAGCTGAAGAAGGCGACCAGCGCGACCACCGGCTTGGCCAGCGGGAGCGCCACCCGGAAGAAGGTCGCCGACTCGCTGCAACCGTCCAGGCGGGCCGCGTCCAGCAGCTCGCCGGGGACGCTGGTGGAGAAGTAGATGTAGGTCAGGTACACCCCGAACGGGAAGAACGACATCGGCAGCACGACCGAGGCCATCTTGTTGACCAGCCCGAGGTAGCTGAGCTCCAGGAAGATCGGCAGCACCAGGGCGGTCGCCGGCATCAGCATCACGACCAGGGTGACGATGAGCAGCAGGCGCCGGCCCTTGAAGCGCATGAGCGCCATCGCGTACCCGGCCGGGATGCCGACCAGCAGGGTCAGCGCCACCGAGAGCGCGGAGTAGACGACGGAGTTCGTCATCCAGGTCAGCACCGCCCCGTCCTGGAAGGACATGAGGTGCTGCCAGTTCGTGACGAGCGAGCCGATCGAGCCCGGTGACAGCGGGTTTCCGTGGATCAGGTCGGCCGGGCTCTTGGTCGAGGCGAGCAGCAGCCACACCATGGGCAGGACGAAGAACAGCGCGAAGGCCAGCAGCAGCACGGCGATGAGTCCCCGGCCCACCACACGGGCGACGCCGGCGGTGGGATCAGTCCGCATCGAAAAGACCTCCCTTCGCGACGAACAGTCCGGCGCAGCACAGCGCCACGATGAGCAGGTCCATCGCGATCGCCGCCGAGCCGTTGAAGTCGTTCTGGTCGAAGGCGTACAGGTAGGCGAGCTGGTTGAGCGAGTAGTCGGTGCCGACCACGCCGAAACTGGCCTGCGAGACGAGCTGCGGCTCGACGAAGAGCTGGGTGCCCGCGGCGAGGGACAGGATCAGCATGTAGACGATCCACTTGCGCAGCATCGGCAGTTGCACCCGCCACGCCGTCTTCACCGGCCCGGCGCCGTCCACCTTGGCCGCCTCGATCACCGTGTTCGGGATGCTGTTCAACGCGCCGTACATGACCACGATCCAGCCGCCCGCGCCGGTCCAGAACGCGATGACGGTGAAGATCCACGGCAGGTGTCCGGGCGCGATCACGTGCACCAGCGTGTCGCCCCACAGCGAGCGGACGAGACCGTTCACCGGGCTCACGGACGGGTCCAGCATGAACAGCCACAGCAGCACGCTCGACGCGCCGGCCAGCGCGCCCGGCACGTAGTAGACGAACCGCAGCGCGGCCCGGGACCAGCGCGAGGTGAGCCGGTGCACCACGAGCGCGAGCACCAGGACGAGCACGGTCAGGGTGACCAGCCACAACACGAGGTAGGTGGCCACATGCCCGACCGCGGACAGGAACCGGTAGTCCTGGGCGGTGCGGATGAAGTTGGCGACGCCGGCGAAGCGCCCGTCGCCGTCGGTGAAGGCGAGGTAGAGCGCGTACACCGTGGGCGCGACCCCGAACGCGATCAGGAGCACCACGTACCCGGAGACGAAGACGTGCCCGGCGGCCGGCCGCCAGGGGCCGGACCGGCCCCTGGCATGGGTGGCAACAACGCTCACTTGGTGACCTGGTATCCGGACACTTGAGCCTGCTGCTCAATCGCCGTCTGCCAGTCCGGGAGCAGGGACTCGATCGTCTTGCCCGCGGTCTGGCCGGGGATGACGGTCTTGGCCCACACCGCCTCCGGGCTGAACTCGGGCGAGCCCCAGCCGGACCAGACCTGCCCGGCCGCGGCGGCGATCGGCGCGGCGATGTCGCCGGCGTAGTAGCCGCTGTCCTGCTGCTTCTTGATCCACTTGGTCGCCGCGGCCGAGAAGGCGGGGTAGCCCGGCGAGAGGGCGACCTGGTACTCGTCGGCGGTGGCGACCCAGCTGATGAAGTCCTTGGCCGCCTGGAGGTTCGCGCTGTGCCGCGACAGCCACCAGGTGCCGCCGCCGACGTTGCCGGTCACCGGCGGGTTCTGGTCCGCCCAGTGCAGCGCGTCGCCGACCGCGAGCTCGCCCTTCGGGGTCTTGAGCGTCCCCTGGAACACCGCCCCGCCGTACCAGGCCGGGCCGGGCAGCATGAGCACCTTGTCGCCCTGGTTCTTGGCGAAGTCGGGGCCGAACAGCGGCAGCATGGACATCGTCTTGTTCGCGACGAGCTTGTCCAGCATCCGCGCGGTCCGTACGCACTTGGCGTCGGTCGCCTTGACGGTGATCGCCTTGGCGCCGGTGACCTGGTTCGCCGGGCACTCGCCGCCCCACATGTAGATCTCCGGCGCCCACGCGTCACCGGCCGTGCCGACGATGTATCCCGGGTGCTCGGCGGCCACCTTCTCGCCCAGCGCCTGGTAGTCCTCCCAGGTGGTGGGCAGCGTGTAGCCGAACTTGTCGAGCAGCTTCTTGTTGTACCAGAGCACCACCTGGGCCAGGTCGTTGCGCAGGCAGTAGACGGTGCCGTCGACGGCGCACACGTCGAGCGCGCCCTTGGCGAAGCCGCCGAGCGTGGCGTCGTCGAGCAGGCCCTTGTTGAGCGGGGCGACGAAGGCGTCGTCACCCTGCGAGGCCCAGGAGGCGGTGTTGTTGTCGGTGGTGAACACGACATCCGGCCAGCCCTCGCCGGCCCGGTTGAACAGTTGCACCTTGGTCTTGAGGGTGTTGGAGCCGTTCGCGTTGCCGTCGTAGGTGACGATGTCCAGCGGTACGCCGGCGTGCGCGGCCTGGTAGGCCTTGGCGGCGTCGAGCCGGGTGGAGTCCACCCAGACCACGAGCTTGCCGTCCTTCTTCTGCTCGGCGGTGGTGAACCCGTACGGGGAGCCGGCACTGGTCGGCTTCGAAGAAGCCGTGGGGTTCGGGGGACCGCAGGCCGCGACGGTGAGAAGCACCGCGGCTGCGGTTGCCACCGACAGGTAGGTGGCATGGCTGCGTCGTCTCATGGGGCCTCCGTTAACGCCACGTTTCGAGATATGACATCATACCTATGACGTCTTCACAATGGTCTATACTCAGAAGCCGTCGCAATCAGCGGAGGGCATGTTGACTCAGCACGCGGAAGGTCCATGGACGGACGACCCGGTGCGGCCACACCTACCCGCGAAGCGGCCACGCCGCGTCCGGGCCCCCAAACTGGGCACGACCGTCGTCGAGCAACTGGTCGACGACATCGTCCGCGGCGCACTGAGACCCGGTTCGACGCTGCCGCCCGAGGCCGAGCTGTGCGAGGAGTTCGGCGTCAGCCGCACGGTGATCCGTGAGTCCGTCAAGGTGATCCAGGAAAAGGGCCTCGTCCGGATCGAGCA
This sequence comes from Nonomuraea sp. NPDC026600, assembly GCF_040638335.1. Classification (NCBI taxonomy): domain Bacteria; kingdom Bacillati; phylum Actinomycetota; class Actinomycetes; order Streptosporangiales; family Streptosporangiaceae; genus Nonomuraea; species Nonomuraea sp. NPDC026600. The sequence continues at coordinate 288,763 of NZ_JBEZYD010000002.1, read as the reverse complement.
CGGCCGCGGCACCCAGGTCACCGACCCGCGGCAGTGGAACCTCCTCGACGACGTCGTGCTCACCTCAGTGATCGCGCACGACGAGAACGTGACCTTCCTCGACGAGCTGGTCACGGTACGCACCGCGCTGGAAGCCGAGATGGCCGCTGCCGCAGCCCTGGCCCACACCCCCGACGACGATCAACGCGTCGCCGAGGCGCTGGGCGTCATGCGGGCCAACCTGGCCTCCGCCCCCGACTTCGGCGCCGCGGACGTCCGCTTCCACGACGCGATCATGGCGGCCTCGCGCATCCGGCTCGGGCGGGCCATCGTCAACAGCATCCATGACAAGGCCCGCACCAGCATGCGCTACCACGGCGAGTACAACGAGGCGGTCATGCGCCAGACGCTGGACGAGCACCAGGCGATCAGCGACGCGATCTCGGCCGGCGATCCGGCGGCCGCGGCGGCGGCGATGCGCACGCACATCCTCGACTCCTGGAACCGCCGGCGTCCCGCACAGTGAAAGTCCCGCACCGCGCAAGTCCCGCGCAGTGCAAGTCCCGCGCAGTGCGAACAGCGCGATGGCCCCGACGCGCATCGCACGTCGGGGCCATCGTCATCGCTGCTGGTCGCGGCTATCCGCAGTGTTCGAGTGGGCTGTCGTAGGTGGACGTACCGGCCTTACCGCCCCAATAGACGCACTTGTCGGCGGCGCTGGCCCGCACCGGGCCCGCGTAGTAACTGAAGTTACCGCTGTCGGTGATGCGCGTCTGGTCCTCCACCTCCAGGTAGGCGCTGGTGGCCGTGGCCGTGCCGAGGTTGGTCAGCTTGATCGTGGCCACGCAGTTGACGCCGGTGGCCGAGTTGTAGGTCAGGTAGACCGTGCCCGCCGTCCCCAGAGCCGCCGAGTCGATCACCGTGAAGCCGGCGCCGCACACCGACTCGGGGGTGTGCGGGTTGCCCCCACCGCCGCCCTGGGTGACGTACTGCATGTACTTGGTCCAGTTCCAGTTCGGACCGGGGTCGGTGTGGTCGGCGCCGGGCACCTCGCTGTGGCCGAGGATGTGGGTACGGTCCAGGGGGATGCCGTACCGGCCGGCGATGTTGCGGGTCAGCGCGGCCGAGGAGCGGTACATCGTGTCGGTGAACCAGGAGGCCTGGTCGATCCATCCCTCATGCTCGATGCCGACCGAGCGCCTGTTGTAGTCGCCCGCGTGGAAGGCCCGGTCCTTCTCCCTGACCATCTGAGTGATGGCGCCGTCCGACGAACGGACCACATAGTGCGCCGACGTGGGCTTCTCCCTGGGCCCGGTCTGGAACCAGTCGATCGTCCCCGCGTACGTGCCCTGGGCCACGTGGATGACGATGCGGTCGATCGCGTCGCTGGTCGGACGGTTGGAGACGGCGAAGTTGGTGCTGTGCGCCGGCGCCCACGCCGCCCCCGGGTAGTCCACCGCCGCCGCGAGCGTACTGGTCTTGCCCAGCTCCTGTGCCTTGGCGTAGGCGCCACGGTCGGGCTGGACGGTCCGCGGCGCCGCCGTGAGGGTCTCGCCGGCCGGCGTGGTCGCGCGAACCCCTTGGGACAGCAGGTCGTAGACGGTGTCGGCGTACAACCGGGCGACGTCCGCCGAGGAGGCGTGGCCGTACTTGGCCACCGCCTGGTACCACTTGCCGGCGTCCTTGCGGGCCGCGGCGTCCAGCCCGAGCTCGTCGGCGTAGGCGCGCAGCACGGCGGCGCCGCCCGTGATGTTGGCCGCGTCGTCCGCCTTCAGGGCCGAGACGGGCTGCTTGGTCAGCGTGGCCGCCCGCTCGAGCGTGTGCGTGACGGGGTTGCTGACCAGGTGCATCACCCCGTAGCCGCCGCTCGCGCTGGGTTCGCCGCGGTGCCCGTCCAGGTGGGTTTCGGAGTAGGCGAGCGACACCAGCAGGTCGCGAGGCACGTCGTACGTGGTGGCCGCGCGGGCGAACGCGTCGGTCATGGGATCGGCGGACACGGCTCCGGCCGGTTGCCCGGTGAGCATCGAGAGGGGGATGAGCGCGCCGACGAGCAGCGCGGCTGAACGGCGGAGTCGGACCAACGGAATCTCCTCGGGGGGCAGCGAAAGGAGTGGAGGCCGCGTGCGGCATCCGCTGTTGATCAAGCCTGCGACTTCGGCGTACAGAATTCGTACAAGGACCGGCCGGCCCGGATCTCAGCTGCCCGGCTGGTGGGTGCTCCAGTACTCGTCGGCGGCGCGCTGGATGTCCTCAAGGACCTTCTGGTAGCTGTCCGGCTTGACGACGAAGGCGCCGAAACCGTCCAGCGCGGCGGTGAGCACGGGCGGCGGCGTGGCCTCGAAGTAGCGGTTGACCAGGCGGTACTGTCCGCTGCCCGCTGCCTTGCTGACCTCCGCGATCGCCGCGTCGGTGATGGTGACCTTGGGGTTGGCCGAGACGTCTCCCCTGGCGGTGGCCCACTTCTCCTGCGCGGCCGGGGTCACCCACCATTTGAGGTACTTCGTACTGGCCGCGGGGTCGGGCGCCTTGGCCAGCGAGCACAGCGGGCCGCTCTCGAAGATCATCGAGGTCTTGGGCAGCGTGGCGGTGACGTTCGGGATCGTGAAGAAGCCGTAGTCGGTGCCGGCCTTCATCTCACGCTGCGTCATGCTCGTGTTGAACCACGTGCCGAACGACACCATCGCGGTCTTGCCGGTCTTGAGGACGTCGCCCGGGTCGGTCTTGTCGCCGGGGTTGTTGAAGTAGCCGGCGTCGATCATCGACTTCCACCGCTTCATCACCTCGACCACGCCCGGATCGGTGTACTTCGCCTGACCGGTGGAGAGGCGGTCGTACAGGTCGGGGTCGGTACCGGCGAGGAGCTGCTCGAACCAGACGAAGGAGAACAGCACCGAGGTGTGGTAGAACGCGGGCACGCCGTTCTTCTTCAGCGTGTCGGCGATCTTGATCAGCTCGTCCCACGTGGTGGGGGGCTGCAGGCCGTATGTGTCGAAGACCTTCTTGTTGTAGAACATCCCCCAATAGGCCGCGTTCAGCGGCACGCAGTACTGCTTCCCGCCCACCGTGTAGTACTTCGCCAGGTCCGCCGAGAGGTCGCCGTTCTTGATGGCCTCCTGCCAGAGCGGGGTCGTCTCCGCGAGCTGCTTCTGGGCGACGACCTCGGCCAGGCTGCCGCCCGTCGTCCAGGTGAACAGGTCGGGCTTCACGTCGGTGCGGAAGGACGCCTTGATGAACGCCTGGTACGTCGGCTCGTCGGTATAGCCGACCGGCTTCATCGACAGGCCGATCTGCTGCTTGGACAGGGCGCCCATCTCGTTGAAGTACTTGCTCCAGGCGCCTTTGTCGTTGTACAGCTTCAGCTCGGTCTTGGCGGCGCCCTTCGGCGTGTCGCCGGAGGAGCATCCCGTGAGGGCGAGAGGGGTGACGGTGGCGCAGATGGCGGCCATACGCAGTAGACGCGACCGGATCATGCCCGGCCTCCTGTTCGATCTTGGGGGGTGACTTACCTGAACGTCTGGGGGGAGCGCATGATCGCGTCCGCTGAGGTGGAGCGGGCCGCCGCACTTTGCGTCCTTCGCTCAAGTGAAGTCATCTAATCACTTGATATCTGGGGTGTCCAGGGCCGCGGGAACCACCGCACGCCGGGTGGCCTCCCGATAGTCGCGGGGCGCCATGCCGTACTTGTCGTGGAAGAGCCGGCCGAAGTACGACTGGCCGGAGAAGCCGCAGCGCTGGGCGATCCGGCCGATGCCCTCCGTCGTCGTGGTCAGCAGCAGGGCGGCGTGCTCCAGCCTGCGCCGGGCGACGAACGCGATCGGGGTGCGGCCGTAGTGCGTACGCATGGAACGGGCCAGATGCCCCGGACTGACCGCGGCCATCGCCAGCAGCCGGGGCAGCCCCTCGCGCAGGTTCTCCTCGCGGCTCATCGCGACGCAGGCCGCCACCAGCCAGCCCGGCCGCCGGTCCACGGCCGTGCCCTCGGCCCGTTCCAGGAGCGGGACGACCGCCGTCCACAGCCCGACCAGGTCGAGCACGCGCGGCACACCGGAATAGGCGGCCAGCACGCGGACGAACTCCGCCGCGACCGGCCCCTCCGGATCGGTGCCCGCCACCAGCGGCAGGCCGCGCCGATCCCAGTCCGCCGGGCCCGCCAGCCCGGCGAGATCGGCGAAGGCGCGCCAGCGCTCACTGGGGAAGGCGATGTTGATGAACCGCATCCCGTCGGCCGCCGTACCCGCGAACTCGTGACGGTCATGCGGCCGGACCAGCGCCACATCCCCCGCCCGCAGCGGCTGCTCCGTCTGGCCGACGCGCTGCACGCCCGCCCCCGCGGTCACGAAGACGAACTCGTGGAAATCAGCGTGACTGTGCGGCTCGGGCCGGTCGCGACGACTGCCGCTCACCGGCACCAGCGCCGCGTGGTAGGGCAGTCCGTACGCGAAATCCACCCAGCGCAGCACAGTCGGCATGTCAGGAAATTAATAGTTATGGAGCGGCGAGTGCTAGTAAGTCGTGGCAAGGAGGCCGAAGAATCCGGATCGATGTCCATTTTGTTGTGACAGGAGCACATCGTGATCAAGGAAGTCGGCCAGACCCTTCAGGACTACGACCGCGACGGCTACACGATCTTCCGGAACGTCCTCGACCCCGGACTGATCGCCGAGGCGAGCGACCACGTCGCCTGGCTCCAGGCCAAGCACCCCGACCTCCACGGCGAGGACCTGGGCACCGAACTGGTCGCCGGCGACCCGTTCTGGGTGCGGCTGGTCGGCGACGATCGGCTGCTGGACATCGCCGAGCTCTTTCTCGGCCCCGACCTCGCGCTGTTCGCCTCGCACTACATCAGCAAGCCGCCCTTTTCCGGCAAGGCGGTCCTGTGGCACCAGGACGGCGCCTACTGGCCGCTGGAGCCGATGCGGGTCATCACACTCTGGCTGGCCGTCGACGAGTCCACCCCGGAGAACGGCTGCATGCGGGTCATCCCCGGCTCACACCGGGAAGCCCTGCACGAGCTGCGGCAGCGCGACGACATCGAGAACGTGCTCGGCTCGGAGAGCGCGGTGACCGTGGACGAGTCCAAGGCCGTGGACCTGGTGCTGTCGCCCGGCGACGTGGAAGTGCACCACCCGAACATCCTGCACGCCTCCAACGCCAACACCTCCCCCAAGCGCCGCTGCGGACTGACCATCCGCTACATCCCGACCTCGACCCGGATAACCGGCGACGAGCAGCCGTTCGTCTCCGCGCTGCTGCTCCGCGGCCGACCCGGCGCGAACGTCTACCAGCCGTTCCCGACGTACGTCGAAGGCGAGCACCTGCCCTTCTCCGGCGCCGGGGACCGCGGCTAGCGTTTTCTCGCGTGGGCTAATTGGGAGGATAAGGAACGATATGCAGGCCCCGCTGCGGCTGGCGGGGGCCCGCAAGATACTACTTGACCAGAAGGATTCGCCGGTGGCACCGAAGGTGCCGCGCAACTTGGAGGTTCACTGATGGCGCCGATCGTGGCGGTCACCCGACCGACTCTGCCGGGCACCGGCCTCGAACGGCTCGGCCAGTTCGCCGAGGTACGCCGATGGCCCCGGGACGAGACCCCGACACCTGACCAACTACGCGACCTCCTCACCGGCGCGGACGCGCTGCTGTGCCAGAACTCCGACCATGTCGACGCGGCGGTGCTCGAAGCAGGCGAGCGGCTGCGCGTACTGGCCCTGCCGAGCGCCGGCTACGACGGCACCGACGTCGCCACCGCGCAGTCCCGCGGCATCATCGTCACGAACACCCCGGGCGTCCTGCACGAGACCACCGCCGACCTCGCCTTCGCCCTCATCCTGATGGCGCGGCGGCGCCTGCTCACCGCGGCGGACAGCCTCAGAACCGGCGGGTGGACCAAAAGCCGGTTGGACGCCTACCTCGGTCTCGACGTGACAGGGGCGAGCCTGGGCCTCATCGGCTACGGCGAGATCGGGCAGGCCGTGGCCCGCCGGGCGATCGGGTTCGGCATGACCGTCCAGCACACCTTGTCCCGCAAACCCGACGACGCGCTCTCCCGGGCGGTGTCCCTGGACAAGCTCCTGAGCACCAGCGATGTCATCTCCCTGCACATACCTCTCACCGAGCAGACCCGCCACCTCATCGGCGCGGCCGAACTCGCCTCGATGAAACCCACCGCGACCCTCGTCAACACCGCCCGCGGCGGCGTCCTCGACGAATCCGCCCTCCTCACCGCCCTGCGGGCCGACCGCCTCCATTCGGTGGGCCTGGACGTGTTCGACCGCGAACCACGCAACGGCGTCGGCGACCCCCTGCTGGAACACGAACGAGTGGTGGCGCTCCCGCACATTGGCTCGGCCACAGAGGCCACCCGAGCCCGCATGATCGACCTCGCCGTGGACAACATCATCGCCGTCCTGAACGACAAGCCACCCCTCACCCCCATTCCCTGACCGCGAGCCTCTGGCCGACGCTGCGTGTCCGGTGGCGGCGGCACATGCCGACGGCAGTGCATGTCTGGTGGCGACACACACTGACGGCGGTGCACGTCTGGCGGCGACAGCGCATGCCCGGTGGCGGCGGTGCACGTCTGTGGCGGCAGTGCGTGTCCGCGACGGCAGCGCATGCATGCCGGAGGTCGTCGCTATCGGTACGGGCATAGCGGCGAGCCCGGCGTAACAACAGATCGGCGCCGGTGTGCTCAGGCACACCGGCGCCGATCTCGACACTCGCGGAGGCGACCAGCCGCCGCGCCGCGCCGTTCAGCGGGCTGACCTCAGCAGGTCTGGTCATCCCGCGCATCGCGCTGAATCGGAATCGTCAGCCGGCCACAGGCAGATCCGTGTCGACCGGGACCGGAACGGGCGCCGGTTCAAGCCTGCAGTGGTGATGGTGGCCGCAGTGGTGATGGCGCCGGTGGCGATGACCGGGATCCACCTCGATCCTGGTCGCCGACGATGCGGGTGTCAGGGTCTGCGTCACAGTCGGCGTCGGCGTGCGCGTCACCGTCGGCGTAGGCGTGCGGGTCACCGTCGGCGTGTGCGTCACCGTTGGCGTAGGCGTCGACGTGCGGGTCACCGTCGGCGTCGGCGTGCGCGTCGCCGTTGGCCTGGCAGTCGGCGCCAACCCCAGACCCACCGCTGGCGGCGCCGTGCGGATCGCCTTCGGGGTCACCGATGGCGTGACCACCGGTGTCACCTTCGGAACCACCACGGACGTCACCTTCGGCGTCGCCTTCGGAACCACCACGGACGTCGCCATCGGCGTCGGCTTCGGAACCACCATGGGCGTCGCCATCGGGGCCGCCTTCGGGGTCATCTTGGGTGTCAACGTGCGGATCACCGTAGGCGTGAGAGTCGGTGCGACCGCCAGCCCCCCATCGGGACATGCCGGCGGGGCCACCAACGGACACGCCTTCGAGGCCACAGTCGTGGAAGCAGTCGGAGTGACTATCGGCATCACTGTCGGCGTGCCAGCCATCACCGCCGTCGAACTCCCAGTCGGCGTCATCGTCGGGCACCCCGCCGGAACCGCCATGGGACATGCCGCAGACGACGCCACCGGACACCCCGACGAAGCCACCATCGGACACGCCCCAGACGACGGCACCGGACACCCCGCCGGAACCGCCATGGGACATGCCGCAGACGTCGCCACCGAACACTTCGACGAAACCGCCATCGGACATACCGCCGACGGCGCCACCGGTGTCACCGTGGGCGCGGGAGCGCAATCGTGCTTGGTGATTGCGGTCGGGCTCACCTGCTCATTACAAGCCAACACTCGGCCGTCGACCGTCGTACCACTTGTCACCGAGATCGATGCCAGAGCAAGGACGGTGCCCATGAAGGTGGAGTTCGCGCCCAGCGTCACCGAGCTGCCCACCTGCCAGAACACGTTACATGCCTGAGCACCGCCGATAAGGACGACCTCGCTGGCTGAGCTGGTCACGAACGTGGAGGCGATCTGGAAGATGAAGACGGCGTCGGGATCGCCCTGGCCGTCGAGGGTGACCGTGCCGTCCAGTTCGAGCGAGGACGTGGACTGGTAAATGCCCGGGACGAGCGTCCTGTCTTCGAGGTCACCTGAGACGCGCTTGGTAGGGGTTCGACGGGCGTTCTTGTAGGCGGCGGCCAAGTCGGCCTGTGCTTGAAGTGCCGCGGCGTCGGCTGCGCGCCGCGCCCCGATCAGCCGGCCCGGCGCGAGTCCGGTCACCGCGCTGCCCGGACGCACGCCCAGATCACCGGCGACGATGCTTGAACCGGTGTTCGTGACCGTGGTCCCGGCCAGGACCGCGAATTTCCCGGCGGTTCCGAGACCCACCTGCGATTCAGCGGCATTCGCACTGGACTGCAATGCGGCTAGCAAAGCCCCGGCAAGGATGAGTACGAAAGTCGCCGCGAGCAGAGAAACCCACCGCGAACGACCACAGACTACTTCCATTTAGCGAATCTTTCCTATAGGAGAGCACGCCGGATACAGCCGACTGCCACAAGTGCAGTGGCCAAACCGTTCGATCCATGGGAACCTCAACCAGCCGAAGATCCCTGTCCCGCAATTCGGCATGCTATCCGTAGAGATCAACGATCGCAGACTGCCGACCGGCAAAAGAAAAGCAAAGCCTCCATCAGTTTTCAGCCAAGGAACAAGCCGCCCAATAAACAGACTTTTCACAAAAGCTCCGAAAGCGCAATGGCCTCGCGCATTAAGGTCGCCGGCCGTGCGCAGCCTGCCCCTGCTCACCGAGGAGCAGCGAAACCCTGGCAATTACTGATCCGCGAACGACGGCCCACGCTAAGGAAGGATCGCGCCACCCCGGCGGCCTCCTCGACAGTGGCGGACGTACGACCGTTGACCGCGACACGAGCACCCGCTCGCGCCAGACCAGCCGCGATGGCCGCCCCGATGCCCTGCGTGGATCCCGTGACCAGCGCGATCTTCCCAGTGAGATCGATGAACATACGGCTCTCCTCCCTCCAACGCGCCGATCGGGACTGATCCCTCACGGCGCCCGGCCGTCAAGCCGGAGATCGTCGCTTCCGGTGTGACTATGGAGCCGAGCGCCCGCACATCACCACAGTCGGCCAGGAAAAGGAAAATATAGCCTCTCTCCCCTATTAGCTAAGCCTCAGGTCGCCAAATAAACAGACTTGTCCTGGTCTTGCGGATAGCTGCTCCCGGGAGCGCGATGACCGCATGAATTAAGGTCGCCAGTGCCCTACGTAGACTGCTCGTGCGAGCCGAGGTTCACGTCTCAACCGCAGGAAATGTCAACGGAAAACATTGGTCTCCTATTGGAGGTTTCCTTGCCTGCTCGATTCAGCGTCAACAAGCCGATCGCCTGGAGCACGGCCCTGGCCGCCACGATGACTTTGGCCACGGCCTGCGGAACAACCACGCCGCCCCCACAGCAAGCACCACAAGCCGCCGCGCCTCCCCAACAGATCCTCCCGGCACCGGTGTCAGCCGAGCAACTGGCGCAATTGCCGCATGCCACGACCTTCGCGAAACTGCGCGGGGCACCGAAAGATTCCACGCCCTTCGCGCCGGGAAATGGGCGCGTGACGCACCCCGAACAGCCACAGGTGGTCTATGCCCACCCCGGCGGACCGCCGGTGGCGATATTGCCGGCCAGAGCGCTGGGCGGCCCGATGTGGGTGCCCGTAGTGGAAAAGCGAATCGGGTGGGTACGAGTTCTGCTGCCGAGCCGGCCGAACCGGTCGACAGGCTGGATCTATGAAGCAGGCGGCGGATTGCGGAATGCCTACAGCGCCTACGACGTGCGCATCGACTTGTCCGCTCACCGGCTCACGGTGTTCCAATCCGCTCGCGAGTTGGGAAGGTGGAAGGTCGCCGTAGGCGCCCCGTCGACGCCCACGCCATTGGGACGGACGTTCTTGCTCGCCTCTCTGGTTCCCAAGCATGCGACTTACAGCCCACGCATGCTGCCACTGGGCACGCACTCGACAGTTCTCCGCACCTTCAGCGGCGGACCCGGCACGATCGCCGTGCACGGCTGGCCGGACAGATCCGTGTTCGGCCGAGAGATCAGTCATGGTTGCGTTCGCGTCCCAGCCCCTGCCCTACGCATCCTGTCCCGTATCCCGTTGGGCAGTTCAGTCCTCATCAAACGATGAAAAGCCCCGGGAGGATCCCGGCGTCAGGTCAGGCGCCACCGCGACGATCCCCATTCATGTATTCCTGACCACGGCGAGCGGGCATGGGGATTGGTGCAGCATGGCCTGGCTGACCGAGCCCATGACCAGCCCGGCGAAGGCGCCGTACCCATGCGACCCGACCACGAGCAGGTCGGCACCCTCGGCGGCCTGACGCAGCACCTCGACGGGATGGCCGCGCACGACCTCCTCGATCACCTCGACATCGGGATGCTCTTCGCGATATCCCGCCAGCACCTCGCGCAGCACGAGCCGCCCGCCCCGCTCAGCCTGTTCCGAGAGTTCCGCGGGTTCCGCGGCCTCGAACCCACGCCAGGCATGTACGACCCGCAGGCTCGCGCCACGCAGCTCCGCCTCGGCGAAGGCGAAGTCCAGCACCCGGCGGCGGGACTCCGTCAAGCCGTCCACCGCCGCCACCAGCTCGCCACGGGGCGGGGACGGCAGTTGCCGCACGACGACCACGTCGCACGGGGCATGCCCGGCCACCCCGTACGCCACGGACCCCACCAGCAGCCCGCGCACCCCCCCGAGCCCGTGGCTGCCGATGACCAGCAGTTCGGCCTCCTGCGCGGCCTTGATCAGGGCGGCTCGGGGATCACCGGGCAGGAGCGCCGTCCTTATGTTGATCTTCGACTGTTCGCGGCGGGCCCGGTCCTCGGCCGCGGCCAGCACCATCGCGCCACCGTCGCGCATCCACTTGGCCACCGACGCGTAGCGGCCCGGCTCGGCCTCGCAGACCCATCCCGGCATGGCGTGCGCCACGGTCAGTGGCACCTCTCGCAGCGCGGCCTCCATGGCAGCCCAACTGGCGGCCTCAAGCCCCGCTCGCGAGCCGTCCACCCCGACGATGATCACGCTTCGCCCCCTTCAGCGCCCCCTTCCCATGACATCGCCCTCCGGTGAGACGGCCCAGCGCCAAAGGTCCTCCCAGGTCAGGACCTTGGTCCCTTGCGCGGAGCAAGCACGACGCCCACCCTGCGGGCGAGGGTGGGCGTGGCGCGGCCGTGAGCTACCGCAGGTACGGGTTGCGCTGGATGATCGGCGACCGGCCGAGGCCGAGGGTGGCTCCGGCGTTCGCGAGCGCCAGGCCGATCAGCACGATGGAGTAGATGATGTGCTCGTCCATGAAGGGGTTGTTGGCCAGGGGCAACTCGGCCGCTCAAGCCAGCCAGAGAGAGAAAGGGGACCGTCATGACCAGCGCCGCCAACCCCGCCATGAACACCGATCTCAGCCAGACCCGCCGTACCGGGACCTTCGGCCCTGAATCGAAGACCATCCAGTACGTCCGACCAACGACCACCCGCCGCCGGGACTTACGGCCCTACCGGGCGCCCGGCCGCGGAGCTGTGATGAGGGCACCGGAACCACTCAGGCACCCGAGGTGATCGCCATGGCCATGACCGTCGCCGAGCTGCTCATCAGAGAAGCCGTCAGCGGCGTGCCTGTCCTCGACGACAAGGACCTGCCGGCCAAGAAGGAGTGCTATTACGGCGGCCGTCCGGATGGCCGAGGGCTCTCACAGCAGCGGCGGGGTGACGATGAGGTCCTCGGTGTCGTAGGTCAGCTCGGAGACGACGTCCACCACCCCCTCGACCTCGCGGATCCTCTCCACCAGGGCCACGGTCTGCGACTTGCGCCGCACCTTCCCGCCGATCGTCACGACGGCCCGGTCGACCTCGACCGAGAACGCCTCGCGGTCCGGCAGCAGCGCGGCGATGTCGGCGAGCACGTCCGCGGCCGGGCGGACGAAGACCCGCAGCGCGTCCCTCTGGTGCAGGGTGCCGCAGATGTGCCCGGTGGCCGGGTCGACCACAGGCAGCTGCTTGACGTGCTTGTCATGCATCAACCGCGCCGCTTCACGGACGGACGTGTCGGGGGTGACGGTGATCGCCGGCGTGGTCATCAGCTCGGCCGCCTTCACGCCGGCCGCCTTCTGATGCTCCTGCCGCCGCGTGCGAGACTCGAACATCGAGACACTGTGCCGTACCGTGTCCGTCTCCTTGAGCAGCAGGTCGTCCTGGGAGACCACGCCCACGGGCCGCCTCTCGGCGTCGATCACGGTGACCGCCCCGACCGCGTAACGCTCCATGGCCGCGACGATGTCGAGGAACGACGAGTCTTCGAGTACGGCGATGGCCACGCGGCCCATGACGTCCTTGACCTGCATTGTCATTGTTCCCACCTCGCTTTCCTCCCTACGTTCCTCCGCAGCGATCAGTCTGAGCAGCGCCAAAAGTCCCGAATTCGACGGCCAAGAGACCCTATACCGCCTTTGACCTGCTAAAAAGGCGCGATCTGGGCAGGGAGAAAGACACCACCAGACTAGGAGAACCGATCATGGCAGCCACCGGCGACCTCGGGCGTCGCATCGCCCATCACCGCGAACGGCTCGGTCTGACCCTCGAACAGGTCGCCGACCGCGCGGACATGTCACCCGGCTACCTCCAGTACCTGGAACAGCATCCCGGCACGCCCACCGCCGAAGCCATGTACCGGCTGGCCGGAGCTTTGGAGACCACCGTCGAAGACCTCCTCGGCGGCGGCGTCGACCGGCCACCGGGCCGTGGCCGGGCCAGGCTGGCACCGACGATGGAGAGCCTGGACCGCGAGGAATGCCTCAAGCTGATCGAACCCGGCGGCATCGGCCGGGTGGCCTTCAACGGCTCCCACGGCCCGACCGTGCTGCCCGTCAACTACCAGCTCCGCGAAGGCTCCATCGTCTTCCGCACCGCCTCGGGCGGCCCCATGGACCAGGACCTGCGTACCGGCCTGGAAGGCGTGGAGATCAAGATCGGCTTCGAGGTCGACCGGATCGACGAGGCCCAGAGCGAGGGCTGGAGCGTGCTCGTCCAGGGCCCCGCCCACCACCTCCCCCCCGACGAGATACCAGAGGTCACCGTCATCCCCTGGGCGGGCGGCGCACGCCACCTGTACATCCGCATCAGCCCGCAGCAGGTCACCGGCCGCCGCATCTACAACCTCTGATCCAGACGCCCGCTCACGTCCCGGCGCGCTGTTCGCGGAGCGGGGATCGAACCAGAACCCCGGCCGGGCCGTATCTGACCATGTGAGCGGTGATCGCGCGTGAGCGCCGATCAGAACGGATCCGCCGGCCGTGTCGTGCGCGCCGCGGTGTTCGCGGTCGTCTGCGTGTACGCCGCGCTCGGCATGCACGTGCTGGCCGGTGGCCCGCGCGCCGGGCTGGGGATCGTCGCCGCCGCCACCGCCATGACCGGCGCGGGGGCGTACGTTCTCGCGCGCCGGCGGCGGAGCCTGGGGACGCTGCTGGCCGCCTCCTTCGCCGCGCAGTACGGCATGCACCATCTCTTCGGTTCGGGCGTCCCGTTGACGGGGCACCACGAAGGCGGGCTGTCCGCGGGGCTCGGGATGCTGATGGCGCACGTGCTGGTCGCGACGCTGTCCGCCTGGTGGCTGGAGCGCGGTGAGACGGCGCTGGCCACCCTCCTCTTCCTGCTGGCCTGCTCGCTCCGCGACCTGTGGCGACCGCTCACCCACGTGCTCGCACCGCCCGCGACGACGCGCCGCGTGGCTCCGGTCGTGGCGGTCGCGCCCGCCATGCGCGCGTCCCAGGTGCTGGCCTGGGCGCTGTGCCGCCGGGGGCCGCCTCAGTAGGTAGGCGACGCTGTCGCACTGCCCTGCTGACCATTACCGGCACCGCGTGTCGCCGGGTATGACCGCGTGGATCGCCGTCGTACCCCGAGAACCGCACGTCCGGTCCGTCATGACCGTACAAAGATCGCGGCCTTACCGCGAACGCGACCGTACAACGATCGCGGCCCTCACGCTCGTCACCGTACGACGACCGCAGGAATCGCCGTGATCGTCACCGCACGACGACCGCGGTATTCGCCGTGATCGTCACCGTACGACGATCGCCTTCGCCGCGTGAGCGTGCGTCCGGTCATGACCGCCCCCGCTGTTCGCGCGCCTTCGGCGTGCGCGTCTCCGAAACGGAGAAGTTCATGACCTCTGTAGAGGTACGGCCGGAAACCATCCAGCCCACCCCGGCCCTCTCGTCCCAGCGCTATCGCGTCGTCTGGCGCTGGCACTTCTACGCCGGGCTGTTCGTCGCCCCCGTCCTGCTCGTCCTCGCCGTGACCGGATCGATCTACCTGTTCAAGGAGCCGTTCGAGGCGTGGCACTACGCCGACGTCCGTACGCTCGCCGCACCCGTGACCACGGCCCGGCCCCTGTCGGAGCAGGTCGCGGCCGCCCGGCAGGCCCGGCCCGGCGCGGCCGTCATGTCGGTCATTCCGCCCACCGCCCCGGACCGGACCACCCGGGTGATCCTTCAGGGCGCCGACACCGGGCCGTGGGCCCAGGGCGTCTCGGTGTACGTCGACCCGTCCACGTCCCGTGTGGTCGGGCAGATCGACGACGCCACCACCTTCATGCGTGTCGTACGTACCATCCACGGTGAACTGATGTCGGGCACCATAGGCGACCGGGTCGTGGAGATCGCCGCGTGCTGGGCGCTGATCCTCATCGCCACCGGCACGTACCTGTGGTGGAGTGGCCGCCGTGCCCACAAGCGGGCCAAGCGGTCGGGCCGCGGCCGGCTGCGTCGCCTGCACACCCTCACCGGAGTCGGCGCCGGGACGGTGGTCGTCTTCCTCGTCATCTCCGGCCTGCCCTGGTCGGGCGTGTGGGGTGACGGCCTGCAGCGTATCCAGGACAGCACCGGTTCGACCTACCCCAGCGCGGACGCCTTCCCCCACACCTCGACGCTCTCCGGCGACCTGTCCACCAACCCCGACGCCAAGGTGCCCTGGTCGGCCGAACGGCTCCCCGTGCCGCAGTCCGACGGCCACGCCGCGCACGAGAGCGCCGGCGGCGTGCTGCAACCGGGTGCCCTGCCCATCGAGCGGGCCCTGGCCGCCGCCCGCCCGGTCCTGCGCGACTGCCGGCCCGCCGAATGCGACATCAAGATCCTCCTCCCCGCCGACGCGAAGGGCGTCTACACCATCGTCACCGACAACCGCCGCGACCCGGCCGCCGCCCAGACGCTGCACGTCGACCAGTACAGCGGCCGGGTGCTGGTCTCCTACGGCTGGGCCGAGTACGGCATCATGGCCAAAGCCGTCGAACAGGGCATCGCCCTGCACGAGGGCCGCCGCTACGGCACCGCCAACCTGCTCGTCATGCTCGCCGCCTGCCTGGCTCTGATCACGCTCGTGGTCACCGGCGCGTGGATGTGGTGGAAGCGCCGCCCGCGTGGGCGCGCCGGGGCGCCGGCCCGCGCCACCAACAGGCGGACCACGTACGGAGTGATCGCCATCATGGCGGCGCTCGGCCTGCTGTTCCCGCTCGCGGGTATCACCATGGCGGTCGTGCTGCTGCTCGACTGGCTGGTGCTGCGGCGGATCCCGGCGGTCGCGCGGGTGATCGGCTGACAGCGGTCAGGGTTCCCGATAGTCGGCGGCGACCCCGATCAGCGAAATGAGGCCGGAGGCGAACTCCATCGCCTCCGCGTGCCCCTCGCTGAACGGCGGCTGGAAGCCCACTCCCTCCCACGTCCGGGTGGTGGGGTTCCACAGGTCGCTGCCGACCTCGAAGTCCCACCCGAAGATGCCGCGGTCATACCAGAGCTCGTCCGCGGAGTTGCCCGCCGCCGAATACAGCACGTCGGTCACCGGCCCGGTCTGCTGGGGCCAGGTGACCGTGCCCCGTTCGGCGGCGATGGCCTGCTCGATGGTGCGGGCCGAGCGCAGGAAGTACGCCTCCTGCCGGGCCGTGGGCCGGGGCAGGGTGACCCGGCCGTCGAGCTTGTAGGCGCCCGGCGGCCACATGAAGTACCCGCCGTAGCTGTGGACGTTCATCGCGAACTTGATGTTGCGGTACGTCTGCGCCAGCCAGACGACGTTGCGGCTCTCGGGCTCGGAATGCTCGGCGGGCCCGGCGAACGTACCGCTCTGGCAGTTGGCCGAGGCGCCGAAATACCCGTCGGACAGCGATCCCACGGCGTAGTTGCGGTTGACGTCCACGCCCCAGGTATTGCGCTGTGCCGGGTCGGACTGCTGCGCGGGGCAGTGGTTGGTCATGTTCTTACGCTGGGAGTTGAAGTCGTAGAAGCTGTAGTTGGCGCCGTCGGGGTTGACCGTGGGGACGATGAAGATGTCGGTGCGGTTCAGCAGCTCGCGCGTCGCCGCGTCGCGCGGGTAGTTGCGCAGCAGCCGCTCCGCCGCCTCGATGGTGACCAGCGGCGCCACCCATTCCCTGGCGTGTTCCTGGGCGTAGGCGAGCACCCCGGTACGCGAGCCGTCACGATGTACGCCGACGCGCAGGGCCAGCACCCGCCACGGCGCGCGGGACACGTCGGCCGGCGCCTTGAGGAAGTCGCTCAGCTGGGTGAGCGGCACGGGCGCCATGACGCCCAGCCCCGCGTCCGTGCGGTAGGTCGTGGCCTTGACGGCGATGCCCGGCGTCGCGTTGATCGCCGCCACCACCTGGGCCGCGGTGCTGGAGGGCGTGCCGGAGCCGTCGGTCGCCAGGCTGAGCGTGATCTGCTTGCCGTTCACCGTCACCTGTAACGGCCGGTCGGCCGCGCCGGGGGTGACGAGCTCGATGGCCAGGTCATTGCCGCCCTCGGAGCCGTAGGCGTTCGAGGTGACCACGACGGCGGCGCCGGGCACGGTACCGATCAGGGCTTGGGCGTGCCGCCGGTAGCCGTTGGTCGGGTTCGGCAGCGTGATGATGTCGGTGAGCTTGGGGAAGCGCTGGTGCAACGCCTTGACCCGCTCGTTGAGCTGCGCCGGCGGCAGGTACTGGCTGACGAAGTCCTTCTGGTAGCCGGGGCCCGTGCGATCGGGCCGCTCGCCGTCGGGCCACTCTTTGACCCGCGCCTCCGCCTTGCCACCGGCCGCCGAGGTGATGGTGACCCACTGCGGCTGGTTCTCCGCCGGCACCGGAGTGCTGAGCTGGTGACCCAGGTACGCGCCCGCATCGACGTACGGCACCAGCGCCGCCTGCCCGCTGGAACCGCGCCTGCCCGTCCAGCTCGCGCTGAGAACGGCCGCCGCCCCGGCGTCGCTGGACGCCTCGACCGACAGGAAGTACCCGTCGCGGCTCTTGAACCAGACCGCCCGCTCGATGACCAGTTGATCCTGCGCGGCGGCGCTCTTCGGTGCCCTTGCGGATGGGGCCGGGGTGCCGGACGCCAAAGTGGCGCCGAGCGAACCGAGCTCCGTGAGCTGGCTGGGCGTGACGACGGCGTCGACCTGGATGCTGCCGTCCGCCTGCGGCCGTATCCGCTCGGTGAGGTCGGCTCCCGAGGCCATCAGCCGCTCCATCGTGGCCTGGTCCGGCACGGAGAGCGTGACCAGAGAGGCCGGCTCCGGGTCGGACGGCCCGGCGACCGCCGGGACGGACGTCCCCGAGGTCAGGAACGCCGTAAGAAGAACGATCGTCACAACGACTGCGGACGCCCGTAAGCCACGCATCGGCTCCTCCTGGATCACCGGTATGGAGATCAGTGAAGGCCGACTTGACGAAACAGGCAAGACCCACGCAAAAGAGGTGTAACGGGCGACCTACCGCGGGAGTTGTACCCCGGAGCGGCCTGACGGACAAAGGTTGACCTTCATCTCAAACCGGCGGTTGACGCGCAAAACGACGTCGCTTCGTAGCTTGAGGCGCGGCCTCCCATGCGGGCCCGCTTTGGAGGAGAAGTGATGCGACGTTCCCCACGCTGGCTGGCGCGTGCGCTGGCCGGACTACTGCTGATCGCCGGAGTGGTCGTGGTCCCGGCGGCCGCGGCGCAGGCCGAGGTGTGTTCGACGACGACCCTGCCCCAGCCGGACGCTTACGGCATCACCTGCGTACGCGTGGACCGGCACCCGCAGGCCAATGGATCCGAGCTGCGGGACGTCACGATGACCTCCACGGCGATCTTCCAGGCATCCGGCGGCACCCCGGCGATCAGCCCGCTGGCCCAGCCGATCACCGTACGGATCTACCTGCCCAACGGCTACGACCCGGACAGGAGCGCCCGCTACCGCTCGCTCTACCTGATCAACGGCGGCGGGGACGGCTACGACGAGTGGACGACGAAGGCCGATCTGGTGTCTCTGCTGGCCTCCGTGCCCGCCTATGACGGCATCGTGGTGATGCCGACCGGCGGGATGACCGGCTGGTACAGCGACTGGGCCGGGCGTACGGACGGAAATTTCTCGCCCAAGTGGGAGACGTATCACATCTCGCAGCTCATCCCGTGGATCGACGCCAACTTCAACACCATCGCCGACCGATCCGGGCGCGGGCTGGCCGGGATCTCGATGGGCGGCTTCGGCACGCTCAAGTACGCCGCCGCGCACCCCGACGTGTTCTCGGTGATCGGCGCCATCTCCCCGGGCACCGACCTGCGGGCCCTGGGCGCCCAGCGGACGATCTCCAACTCCATGTGGCTGTCCGGCGCGGCGATCACCCTGTTCGATTGGGGGGTATATCGCGTCAACAAGTACGAGAACGGCATCCTGGTGCTCGACCAGGACCAGCAGCGGCGCTACCGGCTGGAGACCCTGTTCGGGCCGCACACCACCACCGTCGTGGACGGCACGACGGTAGACGACTGGCCGGCCGCCAACCCGGCCGAGCTGGCGACGCAGGGCAAGTACGCGCCGTACAGCGGGAAGTTCGGCCTGTACGCGGGCGGCTGCGCGGACCTGCCGGGCCCTCCCAACCAGCCCGAATACGCCAACGGCCACCAGCCGGCGCCGGCCGAGTGTGCCTATGACACCAGCGCCGACGCCGGAGCCCCGATGGCCGGCGAGGCCATGCTCGGCGCGTACGCGAGCGTCTTCGACGCCACGCTGACCAGCCTGGGGGTCGACCACCGGTACTGCTACGGCACCGGCGGCCACGACTGGAACTCCTGGCCCGCCACCCTGGTGGACTTCCTCCAGTACGCGTACGGCACGGCCCCGGCCTACTGCCCCAACGCCTAGCCGAACGCTGCCTCAACGCGTAGCCGAACGGCCTCGCAGGGTGCACCGGTGTCTGAGCGGCGCTCAGTTGTCCGTTGCCTCGGCGAGGCCGCCGTGCGTGCCCCCGTCGAGAAGGTGTGCCCCGGCGTCGTGCAAGGTGATGCCGAAGTGCGCGCCACCGGCGGGCATCCGGTCGTTGTCCGCGTTGTCGGCGTTGATCGCTTTGAAGCGGGTGTCGCGGGTCGGGCCGTCGCCGACGAGGTGGCCGCAGAGGTGGCCGGCGCGGTTGTACACGGCCCAGCGGCCCGCGGCCACCTGCGGCATCGAAGCCGGGTTGTCCTTGAGCCACTGCGCATTGGCCGCGTGCTCGTCGACCTCGGTGGCCGGGTCTTCGGTTTTGCGAGGACTACTCATATTGCGTCCCGCTCTCAGGATTGTGGCTGACGTCCCCCGATACATCGGAGGAACACTCGACGCCTGGGGCCCATGTTAGCGGCGCCCAGCACCAGCCTTGATCCGACCGGGAGGGTGAGAGTAGGATACGATCGTGTTAATCGTTTAACATCAACGAGAGGAAAACTGGCATGATCATCCACACATCGATCGTCATGCCACTTCATGAACCACGAAAAACCTCTTCTCCCTGTAGGAAATACTATGTTATTCGACTAACATGAGACCCACAGCGCGACAGGTGGCCGAGCTGGCGCAGGTGTCGGTGGCGACCGTGTCCTATGTGCTCAGCGGCCGGGACCGTCCCGTCGCCGCCGAGACGAGGCAGCGAGTGCTCGACGCGGCCAGGCAGCTCGGCTACACGCCCAACCAGGCGGCCAGGAGCCTGCGCAAGCGCCGGACCCAGCGGGTCTGCCTGGTTCAGGGCTCGCTCGGCGGAAACCCCAGCGACGAGCGGCTGGCCAGGGACCTGCACGAGATGGCCGACGTACACGGCTACTCCGTGATCACGCTCGCCGTCTACTCCGAGGGCCGCGCGCGAGCGGCGGCCGACGTGCTGCGGAGCGGGATCGCCGATGGCGCGCTGGTCAATCAGACCGGTGACCACCTCACTCACGACCTCCTGGCCGAGATCGTCGGCACCGGACTGCCGATGGTGGTGGTCCGCAACGAGAGCGTGCCGGACGGCTGCGACGTCGTACGGACACCGGAGACGCAGGTCAGCGCCGAAGCGGTCGAGCACCTGCTGACCGAGGGCCGAACTCGCATCGCCTTCATGGCCCACCGCGACGAGCTCTACCGAGACCACCCCACCGGCAGGCTGCTGGGCTACACGACGGCCCTCGACCGGCACGGCGTGGACCGGCGGATCATCGTCTCCGGCGCGGACGACCGCGTGGCGGCCTACCAGTCCGCCACCGAGCTCCTGCGTTCTCCCGACCGGCCGGACGCCATCTTCGCGGCTTCCGACCGGGCGGCGATCAGTGTGATCAATGCCGCCAGAGACGCCGGTCTGAGCGTGCCCGGCGACGTCGCGGTGATCGGCGTCGGCAACATCGACGAGGGCCTCATCAGCAACCCGCAGCTCAGCACCGTCGGCCCGCTCAGACACGACTACACCGACGTCGTGCGGCTGCTCTTCGACCGCCTCCAGGCCGAGGAGCCCCTGCCCGCCCGCGAGATCGTCCGCCCCTGGACGTTCCTGCGGCGGGGCTCTTCCTAAGGGCGCTTGACAGAAGGGAAACCCGAGATGTCCCCCGATCTCTCCCGCCGCGACCTGCTCCGCCTGGCCGGGGCGGCCGCCGCCGCACCGGTCCTGTCCTCCTGCGCCGGAGCCCCGACCGCGCGGAACGCCGCCCCCGGAACGTTCACCGTCTACTGGAACGCCGGACACGACTACCAGGCCTACCGCAAGGTGATCACCGAGTTCGAGCAGGCCAACAAGGTCAAGGTCAACCTCCAAAAGTACCAGTGGCCCGACCTGCGCACCCGGCTGCTGGCCGACTTCGCCTCCGGAACCGCCCCCGACGTGGTGGAGGAACCCGGCGGCTGGGTGCAGGAGTTCGCCATCTCCGGCAACGCCCGCTCCCTTCAGGACTACGTCGACCGCGACGGCGGCGCGATGGGCTTCCCCGCCGACTGGCGCCCGGCCACCGTCGAACGCAACTCCTACCAGGGCAAGGTGTACGGGGTCCAGCTCCACCTGACCTGCAACACGCTCTTCTACAACAAGGCCATGCTCCGGGACGCCGGGCTGGAACCACCCACCACCTGGCCGGAATTCCTGGCCGCCGCCCAGAAGCTGACCAAGGACGGCGTGTACGGCGTGGCGCTCAACCAGGACTACGCCTACGGCTGGCCCTGGCTGCTCCAGGCAGGAGTCAGCGCGTACGACCCCAAGACCGGAAAAGTCATGACTCCGGTGGCGGACGCGGTGGCCGCCATGCAGTTCCAGGCGGACCTGATCCACAAGCACAAGGTCGCCCCCGTACCGGTGTCGAGCACCGACTACTCGGGCCCGCAGAAGCTGTTCTCAGCCGAACGCGCCGCGATGATCCTCACCGGCCCGTGGGACCTCGGCCCGATCAGGACAGCGAGCCCCGACCTGGAGCTGGGCGTGGCCCCACCGCTGAAGGGCGAGCGACAGGCCACCCTCGCGGCGGGCGTCAGCATGTTCGTCCCGGCCAAGGCGGCCAGGCCCGACCTGTCGTGGGACTTCATCAAGCGCGTCACCACCCTTCAGACCGAGCAGGCCGCCACCAAGGAGGTCGGCATGCTGATGCCCCGCACCTCCTGGGCCGGCCTGCCCGAGGTGCAGGCGGACCCGGTCATCAAGGTCTTCGCCGACGCGCTCGGCTCCGCCGTCGACGCCTCGCAGGAGGTACGCCTCACCGGCCGGTTCGGCAAGTTCGAGGAGCAGCTCAAGGTCATGTACCAGGAGGTGCTCATCCAGAACCAACCGGCCGAGTCGGCGCTGAGGAAGTTCAGTGAAGCGGCCGAGGGCTTCCTGCGATGATCCGCCGCAAGACCCTGGCGAGCCGGTACGCCCGGACCGCCTACCTGTTCCTGACCCCGGCGATCCTGTTCTTCGCGGCCTTCTTCTACCTGCCGATCGGCAACGTGGTCGCCACCAGCCTGCGTACCGGGCCGCAGGCCGACCAGTTCGCCGGCCTGGCCAACTACGGTCAGGCGCTGGCCGACCCGGCCGTGCGCCACTCGTTCCTGGTCACGATCGTCTTCGCGGTGGCCGTGGTGATCGGCTCGATCGTCCTCGGGCTGATCCTGGCCATGGCGCTCGACCAGCCGCTCAAAGGGCGGGTGGCGTTCCGCGTGCTGCTGCTCGTGCCCTACCTCACCTCGGTGGCGATCGTCGGCCTGCTGTGGCGCAACATCCTGGATCCGGAGCTCGGCGTACTGAACCGGCTGCTGGCCGCCACGGGCCTGCCGGAGCAGCAGTGGCTCAACAGCGCCCCGCTGCTCACGATCGCCGCCGTTACGCTCTGGCAGAGCGTCGGCTACACGATGGTGCTGTTCCTGGCCGGCTTGCAGGGCATACCCGAGACCTTCCACGAGGCGGCGAAGATCGACGGCGCCGACGCCTGGCGCCGGTTCTGGCGGATCACGCTGCCGCTCCTCGCCCCCACGACGCTGTTCGTCTCGGTGATGGCGGTCATCTCCGGGCTGCAGGCGTTCGGCCAGGCGTACATCATCACCAACGGCGGCCCGGGCGACGCCACCGACCTGTCGGTCTTCCACATCTTCAACATCGCCTTCCGCACCAGGGACTTCGGCTACTCCGCGGCGCAGTCGGTGCTGCTCCTGGTCGTGATCGTGGCGTTCACGCTGATCCAGCTCCGGGCCGGGCGGCGCGGGGAGGTCCAGTACTGATGCGCCGCGCCCTGCTCTACACCCTGCTCGGGCTCGCCTCGCTGGTGACGGTCCTGCCGCTGCTCTACATGCTGTCGCTGTCGCTGCAGACCGAGGCGGAAACGCTGTCGGCGCACGCGGTGCTCTGGCCGGACTCGCCCCAGTGGGGCAACTACGCCGAACTGTTCGCCCGCGCGCCCTTCGGCGATTTCATCGTCAACAGCCTCGTCGTGGCGGGCGTCATCACGCTGGCGCACCTGCTGTTCGACCCGCTCGTCGGCTACGTGTTCGCCAAATTCCGCTTCCCGCTGCGCAACACGCTGTTCGTGGCGCTGCTGGCCACGCTCATGGTGCCGTTCTTCGTGCGGATGATCCCGCTGTACGTGCTGATGGCCAACCTCGGCTGGCTCAACACCTACCAGGGGCTGGTCACACCATTCCTCATGGACGCGTTCGGCATCTTCCTCATGCGCCAGTTCATCCAGCCCATCCCGGACGATCTGATCAGCGCGGCCCGCATCGACGGCGCCTCCGAGCTGGGCATCTACCGGCGCATCATCCTGCCGCAGACCAGGCCGGCGCTGGCCGTGCTCGGGCTGTTCACCTTCGTCTTCCAGTGGAACGAGTTCCTGTGGCCGCTGGTCGCCACCACGACGCCCGAGATGCGCACCATCCCGGTCGGGCTCACCCTGTTCAACCAGGAGTACTTCACGCTGTGGCACCTCACCGCCGCGGGCTCGGTGATCCTGTTCGTCCCCACCGCCGTCCTGTTCCTCCTCACCCAGCGCTACTTCGTGCGCGGCATCGCCCTGACCGGCCTTCGATAGGAGCTCCTTCTTGCGTCCGAACGTGATCGTCGTCTTCACCGACCAGCAGCGGTGGGACACCGTAGGCCCCTTCACCCCGAACCTCGATCGGATGGCCAGGCACGGCACGCAGGCCACGGTCGCGCTGACCCCGCAGCCGGTGTGCGCGCCGGCCCGCGCGGCCCTGCAGACGGGCCGCTATCCGACCACCACAGGGGTGTACCGCAACGGCCGCGTCCTGCCCGCCGAGGAGCGCACACTGGCGCACCACTTCGGCGCGGCCGGATACGCCACCGGCTACATCGGCAAGTGGCACCTGGCCGCCACCGAGCCGGTGCCCGAGGAACTACGCGGCGGCTACCGGTCATGGCTGGCGGCCAACGCGCTCGAGCACACCTCCGACGCCTACCGCACGATCGTGTACGACGAGGCGAACGACCCCGTCTTCCTGCCCGGCTACCGCTCCGACGCGCTGGTCGACGCGGCCGTCCGGTTCGTCGCCGACCACCACGAGGAGCCGTTCTTCCTCTTCCTGTCCTTCATCGAACCGCACCACCAGAACGAAGTGGACAGCTACCCGGCCCCCGACGGCTACGAGGAGCGCTACCAGGGCCGCTGGACACCGCCGGACCTGGCCGCACTGGGCGGCACCGCCGCCCGGCACCTGGGCGGATACCTGGGCCAGGTCAAGCGACTGGACGAAGGGCTGGGCCGGCTGCTCGACGCGCTGAAGAGCATGGAGCTGCTCGACGACACGATCGTCGCCTACACCTCTGACCACGGCAACCACTTCAAGACCCGCAACGGCGAGTACAAACGGTCCTGCCACGACGCGTCGCTGCGGGTGCCGCTGGCCGTGCGCGGGCCCGGCTTCGACGGGGGCGGCGCCATCGCCCGGCCGGTCAGCGTCATCGACCTGCCGCCCACGCTGCTGGAGGCCGCCGGGCTGCCCGTACCGGAGAACATGCAGGGCCGGTCCTTCCTGCCGCTGCTGGGCGACGCCCGCGCGCCCTGGCCGGACGAGGTGTTCTTCCAGGTGAGCGAGTCGGAGGTGGGGCGGGGCATCCGTACCTCGCGATGGAAGTACTACGCCGTCGCCGAGGACGCCGACCCGTTGACCGCGCCCGCCTCCGCCCGCTACCGTGAGCAGGCCCTGTACGACCTGGACAACGACCCGCACGAGCTGGTCAACCTGGCCGGGCACCGATCCCACCTGGAGGTGGCGGCCGGGCTTCGCACGCGGCTGCTGCACAGGATCGTGGCGGCGGGCGAGTCCGAGCCGGTCATCGAGCCGGCCACCGAGCTCGACGGCCGCGAGCAGGCGCTGCCCGACCCCGCCGTACGACTGCGCGCCCCGGAACCGATCAGGTTCGGCCACCAGCCCTCGACCAGCGGATCGTGACCAATCGGGAGCTCAGCTCATAGCGACACGGTGCGGAACCCGCCGTTGGCCATCGACGAGTCGGGCGTGTTCGAGGACCGTGCCGAGTTGCGGTAGCGGTTGCAGTAGGAGTCGTGGCACAGGAACGAGCCGCCACGCAACACCCGGCCCGTGCCACGGAGCGGACCGCGCGGATCGGCGGACGGGGAGTAGGCGTAGTAGTCGGGGGCGTACCAGTCCGAACACCACTCCCAGACGTTGCCGACCGTCTGCCAGAGCCCGTACGCGTTGGGCGCGAACGTGCGGACCGGGGCCGTGGTCAGGTAGCCGTCGGCCAGCGTGTTCTCGGCGGGGAACACGCCCTGCCAGATGTTCACCGGCCACGCGCCCTCGGGCAGGTCATCACCCCACGGATAGCGCGCGCCATCGAGACCGCCCCGGGAGGCGTACTCCCATTCGGCCTCGGTCGGGAGGCGCCGGCCGGCCCACGAGCAGTAGGCGACCGCGTCGTTCCAGCTCACGTGGACCACCGGGTGGTCGGCCTCGGCCGCGGACAGGGCGCCGCCCGGGTGCCGCCAGTCGGCGCCGCGGACACCGACCCACCAGGGGGTGCCCGCGGCGGGGCCCATCACGTCCTCCGGGCCGGCCGCCAGTGCCAGGTGGAAGACGGCGGAGAAGGCGTACTCCTCGGCCTCGGTCCGGTAGCCGGTCGCGTCGGCGAAGGCGGCGAAGTCGGTCGTCGTCACGCTGGTCGCGTCGATGGAGAACGGCGACAGGACGACCGGATGGACGGGCCCCTCGCCGTCGCCCCAGTTGCCATCGCCGGTGGCGTCTCCCATCTGGAACTCGCCGCCGGGAAGGTCCACCTGCTCGATCGTGTGCGTCCCCCGCGCGACGAACCGTACGGGTTCCATCGGCGACGCCGGTGTCGCGGGCGTGCAGCAACTGCCCGACATGTCACACTCCGCCACTCAACGACATGATCTGCGCGAATTCCACATCGGTCACGATACCGGGGAGGGTCATCACCAGTAGGTCGCCTCGTCGAGCCCGCTCATCGTCGGGTCGCAGGAGACGTCGCCGACGTCGTACATCAACGTCATCCAGTGGTGGGTCGAGCCCGGTCAGTTCGCTATTCCGTCCTACATCCCGCTATCTCACGCCTATGTATCGCCTCCCTATGTATCGCCTCTCCCCGCCCACCGGACCCGTCAAGATCGGCCCTCGTCTCAGCGAGCGCGGCGGCGGCGATCGACTACCAACGGACGGATCAGCCAAGGAACTCAGCGAGGAGCCGCGTTCAGACGGGCCGTAAGTTCAGACGGGCCGTAAATCGTAGGTGCGCGTAACCGCGATCAGCTCGCCGTCCTCGCGTGTGGACACCACCAGGCCCGGCGGCCTGGGTGTGAAGCCGGGCACCGCGGACAGGCCGTCGGTCTCGGCGATCGCCGTGAGGCGCACGGGGTCCGTGCCCGGCACGCGCAGGGTGATGTCGACGCCCCTGGCGGGGATGCCGCGGAAGCGGATCTCGCCGGGCCAGGTGTTCGCCCGGATGCCGCTGACGGGCACGGTCACCGGGGTGAGCCCGGTGGCGCCCGCCGTGACCTGGGTGATCGGCCGTTCAACGCGCAGTGTCACCGAGCGTGCGCCCTGCCCCGCCCGCACCCGCAACCTGATCGTGTCCCCGGCGCGGGAGAGTATGGCCACGCGGGGCCCTTCGGTCTCGATCACCGGCGCGTCGCCGGTCCACAGCGTGCGCCGCGCGTAGCCCGCAGGCAGCGATCCGGTGTCCTGGCCGGAGACGTATCGCCTGGTCCAGGCCGTGGGCTCGGCATCACCGCTGACCCAGTGGGCCACCCGGGTGTCGGCGTTGAGCACATACGCCAGGTGCGAGCGCTGCGGGTTTGTCGCGTCGAAGGCGTCCGTCGCAAACCCGACACCGGTCAGCGCCACCGCGAGCACGGCGACGACCACGACGCCAAGACCACTGCCACGGCCGCCGTCACGGCTCGGCTCGGGGAGTGCCAGTTCCGCGAGTGGCAGCAGTGTCAGCCCGAACAGGGCGAGGACCAGGGCGCTCACACCGCCGAGCGCGAGCCCCATCCCGTCGAACGCGGTGCCCGCCAGCGCGGGCAGCAGCATCGCGGCCATGGACGCGCCGAGCGTGAGCGCGACGACCCGCCACACCGCTCCAGGCAGCAGCAGTGCGGCCAGGCCGCCGAGCGCGCACAGCAGGGCGGGAAGAGTGAGGACGAAGGCCGCCCCGGGCGCGAACCACGCGGCCAGCACGCCCAGCCCGGCAGGCCATACCAGCGCGCCGATGGCCAGCGCGGCGGGCCCGAGGCGGCCTCGCAAGGGCAGGTACCAGGCCAGCAGCGCCAGCGCGGCCAGCAGGGTGACCGCCGCCTGGTAGGCCAGCGGGCGATGCAGCAGGCCGCCCATCCCGTCGTACGCGGGCCGCAGGGCGACCAGCACCTCCCACAGCCCTTGCGCGAGGATCACCGCCAGGACCAGGGGCGCCGTGGCGGACGCGGCCGCGACGATGATCCGGGGGATGCTCGCCAGCCGCGCCCTGCGCGCCAACAGCGCCAGGCCGGCGACCGCGAGTACGGCGAGCACCGCCAGCGGCCATACCAGCCGGCTGGGATACGTCACCATGACACCAAGAATCCGGAAATACGTTACGTCATGGTCCGCCGCCAGCGCGGGCAGGTCCGCATCCCCCAGGGTGCGGGCCAGCGCCAGCATGGTGGAGCCGTGGTGTTGCAAGCTGCCGCGGTCGAGGTTGGCGATTGAGTCGTCGGCGGTGTGATAGCGCGAGGAGCGCTCGATGTAGGCGAAGTTCATACCGGTGAACCCCGCTTTGGCCAGCGGAGTGAAGTCGGTGTTGTTCGGTAGCAGCCGGTACAGCTCACCCATCACGGAGTCGCCTCGCGGATGCGGCGCGGCGGCGGCGAACGTACTCACCAGTCCCGCGTTGTTCCTTGAGGTCTCGAACATCAGGGACGGCCCACTGACCCCGCGCGCCTCCCAGTTGAGCAGCACTCCGCCCTTGCGTCCCAGGGGGTGTTCGCGGACGAACGCCTCTGTGCCGAGCACCCCGTCTTCCTCGCCGTCCGTCATCAGCAGCACCAGGTCGTTGCGGAGCGGGGCGGTGCCCAGCGCCCGTACGGTCTCCAGCATGGCGGCCACCGCCGCTCCGTCATCGGAGGCGCCGGGCCCGACCGCCGCGGAGTCGTAGTGGGCGGCGATCAGTAACGTCCCCGTCGCGTCGGTTCCTCGCCTGGTGGCCACCACGTTGTCCACCTGCCCGAAGGACGCCAGCCCCGACGCGGAGTTCGCACCGATCGCCCGCTGGACCTCCACGTCGAGCCCCACCGCCCGCAACTGTCCGACCAGATAGGTCCTGGCGCGGTCGCCCGCTGGGCTGCCGAGCGGCCGCGGCTCGGCGGCGAACTGTTCGAGATGGCGCAGGGCGCGTTCGGCGCTGAACTCCCGGCCCGGCGCCGACGCGGGGAGGGGCTGCATCGTGCTTTGCCCCATCGCCGTCAGCATGATCACTCCGGCCAGGGTGAGCAGTGCCAGCAGCCCTGCCAGGGTGCGGCGCGGGACGTCGATCAACTTTCCCTTCATGCCGAGAAACGCTAGGTCCGGGCGCCCGAGCGCCGGAATGAAGCGCGTACCCGGATCTGGCTGCGGTTTTCCACAGCTGAGCTCACCCAGACCCACTCGGCCGCCGCCACGCCTTCGTCACAGCTTGATGGGGCGGGCGGCGAGTCGTACGCCCAGGTGGGCGTGTGTGCCGAGTAGCCAGGCGGCGCTGACGTACACCGAGATGGTGGAGCCGCCGAAGATCTGAGCCGCCATGGCCACCGGGAACCACATCCCCGCGAGCAGCGGCAGCCAACGGAACGCGCCTTGGTGGCGGCGCTTGACCGCGATGGTGATGCCCAGGACCAGCATGCCGAGCTGGCTGAGCGGCCAGCAGGCGTCCAGGATCATCAGCGGCGGCGGGAAGTCGTCGTAGCCGACGTAGCCGAAGGACAGCGCGTTGAGCAGAAACGCGCCGGGCAGCAGCACGAGCAGCCCCGCCGGGATCACCCGGGTCCACCCGTCACCGGCACCGCGCGTGGACAGCACAGTCCAGACATAGGCGAAGATCCCCGCGACGAACAGCATTCCGGTGATGGTGTCGAGCGTCTGGGGGCCCTCCAGGATCTTGTCTCCCACGATGATGGTGCCGGCCGCCCAGGCCGTGGCCCCGACGGCCAGGAACAGCCCGGAGAGCTGGACGCGCGCCGGGTTCACGGTGCGCCGGTCCGCCACGGGCTCGTTGGGGTTGACGTTGCTGGGCACTACGTGACTGGACATCGTTAGTTCCTCCGTTGTGTGTCGGTGGACCTACGATCGCGGCGGCGTGTCCCGGGCGCCCAGGGAGCAGGGCCACGCGGGACGGTCCCGGCTTCGCCCGCCGTGACCGGGCCAAATGTCCCGATCGGGAAGGGACAGCGCCCCCGTGAAGGCGGGACGCGTGGTGTGGCACGCTGGCGGCGTGCCCGATCCCTCTCCCACCGACCCCACCGACCCCGCCCCATCCGCGCGGGAACGCGACTCCGCCGGGGACGGTGCCGCGCCCAACGCCGCAGATCGGCGGGTCGCGGCGTGGGCGACGGCGCTGGCCGCGCTGTGCGTCGTGGCCTGTGGTGCCGCCACCTGGGCCGATGTGGTGACGGGGACAGTGACCCGGCCGGGGCCGCTGAACTGGGCCGTGTGGTCCTCGACCGTGCCCGGCGCGGCCCTCGCGATCGCGGGAGCCGCGCTGGCGGTACGGCTGCCGCGCCACCTCATGACCTGGCTGTTGATCGGCGGCGGGGCCGTGGCCGCCCTCAACGGCCTGGCCGGCGCGTACGCGGTGCTGTCGCTGACCCGCCACGACGGCACGCTGCCCCTCACCGCGGGCGCGTTCTACGCCGGGGCGCGGCTGGGCCCGCTGCTGAACCTGCTCCCGCTGCTCATACTGCTGTTCTTCCCCGACGGACGGCTGCCGTCGCCGCGCTGGCGGTGGGCCGCGTGGCTCTCGCTCGGAGCCACGGGGCTGGCCGTCCTGACGTTCTTGACCGTCCCGTGGCGGATCGAGTTGGGGAACGGCGAGTGGCCGGGGCTCGACCTGCCGCTGCCGCCGATTCCGGATGAGTTCTGGCGCTCCGCGCTGGCCTTGGCGCCGGTTCTGCTGGTGGTGAGCCTGCTGGTGCCGGTGGCGGCCTTCGCCTGGCGGTTCAAGGGCTCCACCGGCGTGCGGCGGGCGCAGCTTCGCTGGATGCTGCTGGCCGCGGCGCTGAACATGGTCCTGATCCTGGTCCCCGCCGTCGTGGACGGGTGGCCGCAGGACCTGTCCTTCGTCGTCTCGCTGGTGTCGCTCGCCGCGGCCGTCCTGATCGCGGTGAGCCGGTACCGGCTCTACGACATCGATCCGGTGCTCGGCTGGACCATGCTGTACGGCGGGCTCGCGGTCGCCGTCGTCGCGATCGACGTACCCGTCTTCGTGGGCATGGGGGCGCTCATCGACGAGCCGATCGCGGCGGTCCTGGCGGCGGTCGCGGTGGGGGTGGTCTACGCGCCGCTGCGGGAGCGGGTCCGGCAGTGGGTGAACCGGGTGCTGGCGGGGCGGGCGGAGCCGTACGACGTGGTCTCGGTCCTGGCCCGGCGGCTTGAGGAATCCGTACGGCCCGAGGAACTGCTGCTGGAGGCCGCCACAGCCGTGGCGGCGGCGTTCCGCTCGCCGTACGTGCGAGTCGAACTCGACCGCGCGGACGGCCGGACCGTCGTGGTGGAGCACGGCACGCCCAGGGAGGACGTCGTCGTGCTGCCGTTCTCCTACCGCGAGGCGCTGATCGGCCGGTTCGCCCTGGTGCCGCGCGCGGGCGCGCGACCGACCGAGTCCGACCAGCGGTTGCTGGCCGACGTGGTACGCCAGGCGGCCGCCGCCGTACGGGCGACCGCTCTGACCGAGGAGCTCCAGCACAGCCGTGAACGCCTGGTCACCGGCGTGGCCGAAGAGCGCCGCAGGTTGCGCAGGGACCTGCACGACGGGCTGGGACCCACGCTGGCCGCCGCCGCGCTGAAGGTGGAGGCGGCGCACAATCTGGTCGTCCGTGACACCGACGCCGCCCGGGAGGCGCTGGACCAGGTCAGGACGGACCTGGCCACGATGCTCGGCGACGTGCGGCGGCTGGTGCACGATCTGCATCCGCCGGCTCTGGACCAGTTCGGCCTGGTCGGCGCGCTGCGGCAGGCGGGCGACCGGTTCCGGGACGGCGGGCTCGCCGTGCGGGTGGACGCGGAGGGCGACCTCGCGGGGCTGCCGGCCGCGACCGAGGTGGCGGCGTACCGGATCGTCTGCGAGGCTCTGACGAACGTCGCCCGGCACTCCGGCGCGGCCAACTGCCAGGTGCGCGTCGCCGTGGCCGGGAGCACGCTGGAGGTCGAGGTGACGGACGACGGGCGCGGCGTCCGCCAGGGCGCGCTCGTCGGGGTGGGCCTGGTCGGCATGCGTGAGCGCGCGGAGGAGCTGGGCGGCCGGTGCGCGGTCGGGGCCCGGCGCGGCGGTGGGACCCGGGTTCACGCGGTTCTGCCCGCCGGGACGGTGACCGCTTCATGACGCCGCGCGTGCTGCTCGCCGACGACCATCCGGTGTATCGGAACGGCCTGCGCATGATGCTCGACTCCACGGGCCAGGCCGAGGTGGTGGATACCGCCGCAGACGGGGAGGAGGCGGTGGCGAAGGCCATCGAGCTCCGCCCGCAGGTCGTCGTGATGGACCTGCGGATGCCCCGGCTGGACGGGGTGCGGGCCACCGAACGGATCGTCGCCGCCTGCCCCCAGACGCACGTGCTGGTGCTGACGATGCACGAGGATGACGAGAGCGTGTTCGCCGCCATGCTCGCGGGCGCCCGGGGCTACCTGCTCAAAGGCGCCGACCAGGCCGAGATCCTGCGGGCGATCACGGCCGTGGCCAGCGGAGAGGTGATCTTCGGACCGGCGCTCGCGGGCCGGGTGACGCGCTACTTCGCCAGGCTGGCCGCGGCCCGGCCGGTACGCGAGGAGCCGTTTCCCCAGCTCACGGCGCGGGAGCGGGAGATACTCGAGCTCATCGCGGCCGGCCTGTCCAACCGGGTGATCGCCGAGCGCCTGTCACTGTCGCCGAAGACGGTGCGCAACAACGTGTCCAACGTCTTCACCAAGTTGCAGGTCGCCGACCGCGCCCAAGCCATCATCCAGGCCCGCGAGGCCGGCCTCGGCCAGTGACGGCATCCCTCGTGTGAGGGACGGCGGGTCCCTCGAGTCAGCGATGGTGAAGATGGCTCGCCGGCGTGACGACCGGTGGCGTACCGCTGCCTAGTGTGCCTTGCATGGAAGCAACCATTGAGGTCGCCGGGCTGCGTAAGC
Organism: Nonomuraea sp. NPDC026600; assembly: GCF_040638335.1. Taxonomy (NCBI): domain Bacteria; kingdom Bacillati; phylum Actinomycetota; class Actinomycetes; order Streptosporangiales; family Streptosporangiaceae; genus Nonomuraea; species Nonomuraea sp. NPDC026600. The sequence goes on along the minus strand of NZ_JBEZYD010000002.1, from coordinate 256,223 downwards.
GGTTCGGTCAGACCCTGGCGCTGGACGGGATGTCCTTCACCGTGGAGCCGGGACAGGTGACCGGTTTCGTCGGCCCCAACGGGGCGGGGAAGTCCACCACGATGCGGGTGATCCTCGGCCTGGACGCGGCCGACGCGGGCAGCGCGTTAGTGGGCGGGCGACCGTACGCCGGCCTGCGCAACCCGCTGCATCACGTCGGCGCGCTGCTGGACGCCGCGGCTCTCCAGCCGAGCCGTACCGCCCGCAACCATCTGCTGTGGCTGGCCCACTCCCAAGGGCTGGGTGCCAGACGGGTCGATGAGGTGATCGAGCAGGTCGGGCTGGGCTCGGCGGCCCGGCGCCGGGCGGGTGACTTCTCTTTGGGGATGCGGCAGCGGCTCGGCATCGCCGCGGCGCTGCTCGGTGACCCGCCGGTGCTGATGTTGGACGAGCCGGTCAACGGCCTGGATCCCGAGGGCATCATCTGGATGCGCGGGCTGCTTCGGTCGCTGGCCGCCGAGGGGCGCGCCGTGCTGGTCTCCAGCCATCTGATGAGCGAGCTCGAGGACACCGCCGGCCATCTCGTGGTGGTGGGCCGCGGCCGGGTGGTCGCCGACACCAGCGTGGCCGAGCTGATCGCCTCCGCCTCGACCGGCCGGGTCGCCCTGCGGACCACCGCCCGTTCGGAGGCGATGAGCGCGCTGGCACATGCCGGCGCCACCGTGGCCGCCACCGACCGCGACACCCTGACCGTGACCGGCCTGGCGGCCGAACACATCGTCGCGCTCCTCACCCAGCACGCGCTGCCCTTCTCCGAGGTCAGCGCCCACCGCGCCACGCTGGAGGAGGCCTACCTGGACCTGACCCGCGACACGGTCGAATTCCGCGCCGCCGAGCAGGAGGCCACCCGATGAGCATCATCGCCCCGTACCGCTCCCAGCTGCGGGCCGGTCGCGACGGGTTCGCGCAACTTCTGCGCGCCGAATGGACCAAGTTCCGGACGGTCCGCGGCTGGGTGGTCACCATGACGGCCGCGGCACTGGTCACCGTGCTGCTCGGCCTGGCCTTCTCGGCGGTCAGCCATTCCTCGTGCAGCGAGGGTCCGATCGAGGTCGCCTGCCCCACCCCTCCGCTGGGACCGGACGGCGAAGCGGTGAACGACAGGTTCTACTTCGTCAACCGGCCACTGACCGGCGACGGCAGCATCACCGCCCGCCTGACCTCCATGACCGGCATCATCACCTATCCCCCGCCCAACCACGACAAGATCATCTCCGGACTCGTGCCGTGGGCGAAGGCCGGGCTGATCATCAAGCAGAGCACCAAGCAGGGATCGGCGTACGCCGCGGTGATGCTCACCGCCAGTCATGGGGTGCGGATGCAGCACAACTACATCCACGACACGGCCGGCGTCTCGGCGACATTCCCGCGCTGGCTGCGGCTGATCCGCTCCGGCGACACCCTCACCGGCTACGAGTCGGCCGACGGCAAGCAGTGGACGAAGGTCGGCACCGCTCCCCTGACCGGGCTGCCGGACACGGTGCGTATCGGGCTCTTCGTCACCTCGCCCGGCGACCTGACAGTGGACCAAGGCGGCCTCGGCGGCACCCAAGTGCGCTTCACCCAGGCCACCGCCGCCTTCGACCAGGTCAGCGTGCAGGGCGACGTACCCCGTGGCGCGTGGAGCCGCGAGGATGTGGGAGCCCACGGAATGACCGACTGGGAGCGCTACCATCGGGCGAACGGGCTCGTCGAGTCCGGCGGCACGCTCACCGTGAGCGGGACCGGTGACATCGCGCCCATCAGCGACGGCCAGTCCATCGAGCGCACCCTCATCGGCGCGCTGGCCGGGCTGATCGCGGTGATGGTCGTGGCGGTGCTGTTCATCACCGCCGAATACCGGCGGGGCCTGATCCGCACCAGCCTGCTCGCCAGCCCGCGGCGCGGCCGGGTGCTCGTGGCCAAGGCCACCGTGATCGGCCTGGTCACCTTCGCCGTCGGGCTGGTCAGCGCCGCCGTGACGGTGCCGATCTGCACGCAAATCCTGCGCGCCAACGGCAACCACACCCTGCTGGTGAGTCCGCTCACCGAACTGCGGGTGATCGTCGGCACCGCGGCGCTGCTCGCCGGCGCCGCCGTCTTCGCCTTCGCCCTGGGCGCGTTGTTCCGGCGCACCGCCGTGGCGATCACCGTCGCCATCGCGACCGTCCTGCTGCCCTACCTCCTGGCTGTCGTCTCCGGGCTGCCTCTGGGCGTGTCGCAGTGGCTGCTGCGGCTCACTCCGGCCGCCGGTTTCGCCATTCAGCAGAGCGTTCAGGAGTATCCGCAGGTGCTCGCCTACTACGCGCCGCAGATGGGCTACTTCCCGCTGGCGCCGTGGGCCGGACTCGCCGTACTGGGCGCCTACGCGGCGCTCGCCCTCGGCCTGGCCATCCTCCGGGTACGCCAGAAAGACGCTTGACCTGCTTCGCCGGGGCGGGTGGCCTGGGCTCCGTACTCGCAGCGGTGCTCCCCGCCCGATCGACCGGCCCGCTACTGCGTTAACGCAGCGAAGTCAGGCGATTCCAAGAAGATGACAAGACCCCATCGGCAGCTTAGGAGTGCAAGCGACGAGAAGCGAGCTCCAGGAATCGAGGAAAAGAAGTTGATCATCAGAAAGGTCCTGCTCCCCTTACTGACGGTGGCCGCCGTGCTGTCCTCCGCGACCGTCTCGCACGCGAGCGTGGCGAACCGCCTGACGCCCACGCCCGAGGACCCCTGCCCCTTCGGCACCGTTCACGTGTCGATCGCGTCCGGACCGTTGCAGATGTCCAGCAGTGACCCTGCGCCCACGCTGAACATCCGCCTCATGTGCTACAACTCGACCCTCAGGCGGCTGACCCCCATCCCGGCCGGCCAGGCGATCAATCTGGAGGTCCTGGGCGTGTGGGCGACGTTGGAGGCGGCGCTGGGCGACGACACCCTGCGCAACGAGAACACCTCGTGGCCGTACGACAACGCCACGGCGAACGCGTCATACCAGACCTTCACGACGGCGTCCGGCCAGTACACCATGCCCGCCGCGGGCTGGAACAAGCTCAAGAACGTCGGCAAGCCCGACACCTGGGGCGTGCTCTACTGGCACACCATGGTCTGCCACCGCTGGCCGGGAGACACCGAAGTCAGCGGGTGCATAATCAACGAGCCGACGAAACTGCTGTTCATCGATCACATCTGAGTTCCGCCGCACGGATACCAGGTGGCCGCGCCGGCAGTGAGAGGTCCTGACAATGGACTTCTCGGACGAGGCGTCGCCGGCAGATGATCGCGACGGCGAGGGTCATGGAGGCTCCGTGGATGTCGTCGCGGATCTCCCACCGGATGCGCAGGCGGCGGAACCAGTGCAGCGGGGCTGGCGTGCGTTCGATGACCCAGCGATGAACGCCCAGGCCGGAGCCGTGCGGGGTCGGCCGCGTGCCGGCCCCGCACTCCCGTGGACGCAACCTCGGTTAGCCGAGCTGGGTACGGTTCCCGGCGGTACGGGCCTGGATGGGGTCGGGAGCATCAGGGCTGACGGCCGGCCACCGCGTTGATCGTGGCCCACTCGGTCGGGTGATCCGGCCGCACCTCGTCGACCATCCGAACCGTCCGTCTACGCAGCTCTGGGTCAGGTCCAGCTCGCCTTGTTCGCACGCGCGCAGTCCTCCGGGTCAGGCTTGCTGGACGAGCTTCTTGTGAGCCTCGGGCATCCCCTCGGGTAGAGCGTCCGGGGCGAACAGCTTGGCGTCGATGACCTCTCTGCCATCCACGGCGAGGTTGCCGAGTCCGCCAATCAGGGTGGCCTCGTAGAAGATCTCGATGCGGAGCTTGTAGCCGCTGTTCACGTGGAGGAGGCGGCCGACCTTGACGGTCAGGCCGGTCTCTTCGCGGATCTCTCGGGCGATCGTGTCCTCGTGCTTCTCGCCTTTGCCGGCGTAGCCGGTGGGGAAGCCCATTGCCGGTCGGCGGGCCACAGGCGGTGGCGCAGCAGGAGAACCTGACCATCCTCGGCGCGAGTGACACCGGTGACCCCGCACATGAACTTGGCGTGCATGAGCCACAGAAAACGCCACTGCAGGGGCTTGCCGATCCGCCACAACTTGGCCAGCAGCTCGTTCACGTCGCTATCTCCACGGGTCGGCGGCGGAGCGCGAACGGCTCAGGTACCAGCCAGCACCAGGGCGAGCCGGTCCGCGCCCGTACTGGTCGGATGGCGGCGTACCAGTTCGATGGCCAGACCGCGGATGCCGGCGCGGTCGCGCACCTCGGCGCGGGCGTGCCCGTGCGCGGCCAGTAGAGCGCCGATGGCCCGGCTGGGATTGTCGGCCTGCGCCCAGACGCGGGCCAGGTCGGTGAGCAGCCGCGCCCGCCGTTCAGGGGTGGGGAACTGGGCAGGGTGCAGGCCCTGGCCGGCGCGCATCGCGGCTCCGGGCTCGCCGAGTGCCCAATGCACACCCACTCGGTACAGAGCGACCTGGGCCGGGGTGACGGCGAACCGGTTCGCGGCGGGCAGCTCGTGCGGCACGGTTCGTGCGGCACGGGCGGCTTCTGCGATCAGCTCGATGGCCCGGTCGCGGTCGCCGGCCTGGGCGGCGTTGTAGGCCGAGGTGCACAAGATCTGCGCCAGCGTGTTCGCCGCGGCGGCCGTACGCAGACCGCTGTTGTCGAGCCGGGTGGCCGCCGCGTACATAACCTGTTCGGCGAGCTCCCTGTGGCCCTGGTGGCGCAGCACGATGCCGCAGGACCGGGCGGCCATCGCCTGGGCGACCGGGTCGCCGGACAGGGTGGCGTAGGTGGCGGCCCGATCGGCGGTGATGCGGCTGGCCTGCAGACGTCCGACCTTCAGCAACGCCCCAGACGCCAGGTCATAGCAGCCTGCCAGCAGGGCGAGGTGGCGTTCGTCGCCCAGCGCGCGATCCAGCACATCGTGCCCCGCCGATAGCAGACCGGGCAGACCGCGCAGAAAGGCGGCCAAGTCTCCGGTGTCGAATCGCAACCGGGCCTGGCCCAGCAGACTCGCCACCTCACTGGCGGAGGCCGCGGCTTTGGGCGCAGGCAACACCGCCAGCGCCTCCTCGACTTTGGCCAGCAGGGCGGCGGGCACCGCAAGGCCCGCTCCGATCAGCAAACTGCGTCGTCGCACCGGATCATCCTCCCCACCCGCACTTGCCGCCACACTATGACCGTCGAGCGGCAAGAACCCGGGTTCGACGGAGATCGGCAGGCGGATCGGCCCGGACCCCTCACAGGGTGAAGCCAGACCGAGGGCCTCGGGCGAGATTCCCAAGACATCGACGAACGTTCGCAGCAAAGTGATGTCGGTCAGCGGCGTCTTCCCTCGCTCGTAGCGCGACAACTGGGCTGGTGAGTAGCCGCAGCACTGTCCGAGTTCGGCCAGCGTCATCTTCCTGGCCTGGCGCGCGATACGCACGATCTGTCCGGCGTCCATCGACGGCTCCTGGCGATGAGGGACCGCACTCATAGTAACCGTGAGGTTACAGAATTTCGCGGCGGTTTGCACGCGACGCAAAGAGGTTTGCAAGACATGCAAGGCCGACAGCCAACCTGCGAAAACGTGGTGATCTCGAAGTCTCATCCCCCATCCGGAAGAGGCTTACGATGACCGTCCTGCTCTCCAGCGAACATCTCGACGGGACCCCAGCCGAGCAACACCGGCTCCACTCTCTGCTGCGCGACCTGCGCACCGAGACTGCGCCTGCGCCGCTGCCCGGCATCACTTTCCAGACGCTCGCGCAACTCCTGACAGCCCGGCCCGTCACCGTCGATCTCGACCTGTTCCGAACCGGGTACGAACTGCTTGCCACCCGCTACGCCGAGATCGGCATGCGCGCCCTGCTTCCACCCGAGCGGGTGTGGATCGGCGTCCACTCCACCGCCGCCGAAGGAGTGCGCTCTTCTGATCCGGCTAGCAAACGACCTGCGGGACCTGGGCGCGGAAGTGGGGGTGAAGGCGGGCAGGAAGCGGCATCCGGTGCTGACACTGTCCATCCCTTCCGGCTGGGTGAACGTGCGCGCGACGGTGCGCAAGGGGGCCTGGGCCTTCAACTGGGGATGATGGCCATGGTGCCGGGTGAATGCCCAGAACAAGGATGCGGCCGAACGACTGCTGAAACAGACCCTGATATGACAGGCCGGATCTTGGCGGAGTGCGCTCCGGCCAGCATGGGACCGGCGGTCGGGGGTGCTCGGCTGTGCATCACAGAAGCTCTGCGGGGACGGGCGTTCGCGGTGGCGGAATCGTGACCGGGGAATTCCTCGCCGAGCTGGTATTCCCGGCGGGCCAAGAGCGGCGGCGAGTGGGGGCGTACGACGTGGACGCGGCTACACCGGTCTGGGAGGTGACGCGGTGAGCGCGCGGTTTCTTGGTGAAGTCGTGTTGCCGGGGGTGGCGCAGTCGGTGGCGGTGGCTCGTCACTGTGTCGGGGCGATGCTGGCGGCGGCGGGGCATCGGGGCATGGAGGATGCGCGGTTGATCGTCAGCGAGCTAGTGAGCAATTGCCTGATCCATACCGCTTCGGGGCTGTATGGCGGGCTGGTGACGGTGGAGGTCGTCGCCGTTGATGCCGAGATCGTTCGCGTTGAGGTGACCGATGACGGTGCGGACGCGGTTCCTCGATCGCGGGTGTCCGGCGGTGACGACTGTCATGGGCGGGGTCTGTGGCTGGTCGAGCAGATCTCGCTCAAGTGGGGCGTGCGCCTGTTGGGCGCGGGACAGCGCGCGGTCTGGGCGGAGACGTTCACGGGGGTGGCCGTGCCTGGCCGCGCCGGGGAAGGCGTGATAGCCGGGGTCGCGCGCAGAGAGTGGGAGGTGAAGAGGTGAGCTGGGTGTTCGGCCCCTGGCAGTTTCCCCCTCATTGCACGGCGCCGCACGTGTCCGCCGTCCAGTCGCACTACGAGGAGCTGGCATGGAACGCTCCACGCGGGGGCGAGCCGGACGGCCGGGTAATGCAGTGGACCTGCGACTGCAATGAGGTCGTTTACGAACTGATCACGCTCGGCGGGTTGCGGTTCATTCGCCGTACAGCTCTCCAGGCCGGGAAGAGCGTCATTCACGAGAGTGATCGCTGGTCCTTCCGTGTGGCAGATGCCATGTGGAGCGCCCTTCTGATGGGGCACGCGAGATGACCGGAAGATCATCGGGCGGCGGGACCCCGCACGCTGGCTGTGTCGATCTTGTGCGGTCGGATGATGCCGCCGAGAGAGGTTGATGAGGCGGGGTGTGGTGAGGCGATGAGAGCAGCCTGCCGCGTGAGGGCTGTCGGGCCCTCATCGCCAAGGAACTCGCCGCACCCTCGTGGACGGCAACGCGGTCGATGCTCCTCAGGCGCCATCCAGGGTTGAGCGCCCGCGTTGCCGTCCACGTAATCCCGTGGGCCGATCGATAAGGATGTGATTACGGGACAAATAATACAACAGCAAGCTAATTGTATCGTTATGGAAAATCCCTGCGCCTTGCCGCAAGAGTGAACACGCGACAAGTCGCAGGATCGTATTATCACGCATCAAAAATGGCCCTTTATAATGCGCTGATGCTATCAGCATCATTGACAACTCTGTAAGTCAGAGCTAATGCTTGAGCGCAAGGAGGACACGAAATGCTCGAAGATCGAAATCGTCCCTGGGGATTGACTCGCCTCAGTCCCTTGCCTGCTGCATCTCCGGCGTTCTACGAGAGCGTTCATCTCGACCCGCGCTCTCAGCGGGCCGTGTATGTGGGACCTGGAGGGCAACCGATCGAGGCGGGCAAGCACGGCACCAACAAGGAGACGAAGAAGAAGGAAAAGACAGGAAGCAGGGGAGACGGCAAAGATCCCACGCCTCCCGACGAGGTGGAAGTGACCGACTACGATAACGACTGATATGGACGAAGGCGTAATTCTGGTCCTCACGTGCCTGGAGGACTCATCGGCAGATATGGTAATCGGCCACCTCGTGGCTCGCGGTGCGCAAGTCGCCCGCTTCGACCCGGGCGAAGATTTCCCGAAAACGGCCACGCTTTCCTGTGCGTTTGCAGGGCGGTCATCGCGGGAGTACCTAATTACACCATCGCGACATGTCGATCTGGAAAAGGTGCGGGCTGTCTACTACCGGCGGCCCACGCCTTATCGTTACGATGTGGGCTCACAGTTAGAGCAGTTTGCACGAAAAGAGACCAAGTTCGGGCTCGGCGGCGTTTTGGCGTCCTTGCCATGCAGCTATGTGAGCCACCCCTGGTCACTGGCGAGAGCTGAACACAAGCCCCTACAGCTTCGCGTGGCCCAGCGGGCAGGATTCACTGTGCCAGCCACTCTCATCACCAACTGCCTCGACGATGCCCGCGCCTTTGCCGCCACGCATGGGCCAATCATCTATAAGCCCTTGCGAGGCGCAGCCATCGTTGATTCCACCGGCGCACTTTGTACTATCTGGACGTCCACCGTAGATCCGACCGAATTGGACGAGAGAGTGAGGTTCGCGCCGCACCTGTTTCAAGCTCGGGTGGACAAGACGGCGGATCTCCGTGTGACTGTTGTCGGAGATGACCTCTTCTGCGTGAGAATTGACTCTGATCTCCTCGATTGGCGACAGGATTACAATCGGCTTTCCTATACGGTGGTAGAGGCTCCGCCCGGCCTTGCCGAGAAATGCGTGACATTTCTGGAAACGCTTGAACTACGCTTTGGGGCATTCGACTTTGCCCTCTCCCAAGATGGGCCGGTATTTCTTGAATGCAACCCCAATGGGCAATGGGGGTGGATTGAAGATGAAACGGGAGTATCGATATCCGCCGCCATCGCCGATCTTCTCTTGGAGAATCTCAAATGAGCACCCCGCAAACGCCAACAGAGTTTCCTTCGCCTCGAAATGCTCTAGCCGACACCTTCAGCAACTCTTCGTGGCGGCATGCGATTGAATTCGTCGCGCGTGAACTCTTCCTAGGAAATGCGGTCTTCCAGAGCACGGAGTACGGGGATCGCTGGGATGTCATCAGGCGCGTTGACATGAGTACGGATGACTGGCTGTGTCTGGTCTACCGTGATGTCACTTGGGTTACCCAGGTGAACGGCATCATGGCGGAGCAGGCGACCGGCCGAACGTCAGGCGTGCCTACCTCCTCGTCCACCATGCCCAGCCTGGTCGTCCGGATGCTGGAGGCTGCCCAGATCCGCGAGGAAGACAAGGTATTGGAGATTGGAACAGGAACCGGATACTCCACCGCTCTGATGTGTTACCGACTCGGAGACAGCAGGGTGACCTCGATCGAGTACGACCCTGCGGTAGCCGCTCGCGCTCACAATGCGATCCAAGCCGCCGGATATACCCCGACGCTCGCTGTGGGTGACGGACTGGCAGGGTATGCGGATAGCGCCGAATACGATCGCCTGATCGCCACCTGTTCCGTACGCTATATCCCGGTGCCCTGGATGTGGCAGGTGCGCGATGGTGGGACTATTACCACCCCGATGGCGGGATGGATGGGAGGCGTCGCGTTCGCTCACCTGACCCTCGACGACGCAGGAAATGCATACGGACGCTTTCTGAGTGATGATCTTTATTTCATGACCGCGCGTCCACACCTACCCCATCCCCTGGCATCTACTCTGGTACCGCGAGGAGAGCCACGAGAGAGCAAAATTGATCCCAACATCCTTGATGACAGCACAGGATTGTTCGTCGCCCAGTTGGGCGCACCGTCGGCCCAGCGCGCCGGTCTGGGAGACGAGACAATTCTGCTCGATGTCGCCACCGGCTCACAGGCGAGCACCCGCAAAGCTGAGGATGGAGGGTGGGTGGTGCAGCAGCATGGCCCGTTGCGTCTTTGGGATGCGGTTGAGGATGCCATAGGGATATGGCGGCAAGCAGGCTCCCCTCATCAATCCAGCTTCGGGTTGACTGTCACTCCAAGCTGGCAGCGTGTATGGCTGGGCGACGTTGACGGCCCTTCCTGGGACCTCCCCGCCTGACCAACGTCTGAGCAGTCTGCCGGGTGCGCAGATCATCGAACTGGGCGAGGACGGCATTCACCCGGCAGAGTGGGAGAGCCTCCAATTGGTTGACCACTGGCGGCGTTTCCTCGCCAAGCCGGATTTCTAACTGCGGTACGCCCTGGACACGGACTGAGACAGAAACAAATGGCCTTCGGTAACCCGCCACACCCAGAAGATCAGGACTGGCCGCACAAGGGAACACTCGAACAGACGAACTTGGGCTCGGCGGGCACAGCTGGGGTACGCCCCCGGTGATACGGCCTTCACATGGTGGCGAGCGGCAGGGCCAGCGGCATGACCGTAGGCCACCTGTAGGGCGAGCGAGTGCGGCCGGCCCCACCACAACCTTTCGCGATCATGGCAGGCCACCGCGGGGCGGTCATGATCATTTAAGACCTGCGCGGGACGAACGCGCCATGAGGCTGACCTGTTCACCGGCAGTAGGCGTGCGGGGGCGCGTCAGCCGGTCGGCGGGTTTCGTGGTCACGGCGACTGCCCTGCTCGGCGGTCGGCGGGTTGCGCACGCCGCGCCCTCCGCCACCCGGGCTGACAGGCCAGTTCTGTCGGAGCCGAGGAGAGGCCCGGACTGGTGATCGCGGTGCGGTCGCCGTAGCGGCCGAGACGCCGAAGACGCGGATGAGGTGGACGAAGTCGGCAATGACGGTGGCTTCGTGGAGACGGTCTTCACGTATCCGGCGGGCGCCGGTGCACGCCGAAGATCCGCAACCCTGTCGCCGTGATCGCTGGAGGGAATGGGGTTTTCACGGTTCCTCGCCTCCAGGCCAAGAGCTCGCCGAGCAACTCCGGGTCGATGGGGATGGGCCGGGGTCCGGACAGGACCCCGGCAACCAGGTGTAACTACGCGGGTCGACATCTCATCAGGCGGCGTCGAGGGCTCCGGTGATTTTGCGAGCCATGTCGGTCATGGTGGGGCTGGGCTGGCCCTGGTGGGTGTGGGCGGCTGCGTCGATGGCGACGATGACGGTGTTGCGGAAGTTGTCGGCCTCTGCCGGGTCCTGCTGCTTGAGCAGGCTGATGGCCGCGGTCAGGGCCGGCAGCACCTGGTCGGCGAGGTTCAGCTACGGACTTGCCGTACTTCACGCCTTTGAGGGCCTTGGTGAGCACGTGCCCGACCAGACCGGTCGCGGAGGTCAGGGCGATGGAGCCGTGGGTGGCGACCTTGTGAGCCGAACCGGCGGCACCAGCGACGGACATGGTGGTGCTCCTTAGATCTGTTAGAGGGTGTCTTTGAACTGGTAAAACGATCTTTTCGAGACGCAGGCGTAGAGGCGTGGCCGACTCACCCGCGCACGGGTCGACGCGTCCCGATACGATGAGCGAGGACCTCGGGTGACCCGACTGGCCGGACTTCGCTGGTGAGCGTGGATGTCACCCTGGGAGTTGACCTTGACCTTAGGTCAGGGTGCACGCTGAACGGGTGACCAACTTCGACTCCCCATGGACCGGCATGGTGTCGGTCGACGACACCGCGCTGGCCGTGACCGATACCGGTGGGTCCGGCCCTTCCGTGGTCTACCTCAATGGCCAGTTCGCCACTCAGAGATACTGGCGGCGCGTCATCGCCGAACTCGGCAGCGACTACCGGCACATCACCTACGACATGCGGGCCCGCGGCCGATCGAGGCGTTCGGCCGCAGCCGCTTCGTTCGAGGCGCACGTCCGTGACGTCGATGCCGTCCTTGCGGCCAGGGGCGTGGACCGGCCGCTTCTGGTCGGCTGGTCCTACGGCGCGCCGGTCGCGCTGCACTGGGCCAGCCGGAATCCGGACCGCGTCCTGGGGATGGTGTCCGTGGACGGCGCCTACCCGTGGGGGTGGACCGACACCGTCACCCCGGAACGGATCAGGGGGCTGTTTCGCCGGTGGGGCTGGCTGTTTCCAGTGCTGCGTCCACTGCACCTGTGCGCGAACATGTCCGTCGAGCAGCATGCCCAGAGCAACATCGAACTCGTCGAGATCTGCGCCGCCCTCGACCCGGTCCTGGACGGTGTGACCTTCCCGGTCCGGTACGTGGCCGCCACGGGCGCCAACCTCGGAGGCAGCCGGGAAGAAATGGAAGAGATGCGCGCCACCCTCACCCCAGTGCTCGCCCGCAACCCGAACATCAAGATGAGCGCCAAGGTCGCCAGCAACCACGGCAACATGCTGAGCAAGGACTTCCGCGCCATCGCCGACACGATTCGCGAACTCGCCGGCACCCTACGATCACGAGGCCGGCAGAGCAGATGACGGACGGCGTCACAATCGGCCAAGCGGCGGCCTTCGTCGGCGTCACGGTGAAGACCGTGCGGCACTACCACCAGCATCGGCTGATCGACGAACCTCGCCGCGACAGCTCCGGCTACCGACGCTACGGATCGACCGACCTGCTGCGGCTGGTCCAGATCCGGACGCTGGCCGCCGCCGGCGTACCGCTGGCCGAGATCAGGGCGATACTCGACGCCGATCCTGACCGGTTCGCCGCCGCGCTCGTCGACGTCGAACGGCGCCTCACCGACCGGATCGACGATCTCATCGCGCGGCGTGACACGCTGCGCCGGCTCGCCACCGGGGACCGGGCCCTGCTGCCCGACCGCGTTCTCGCGAAGCTGGACAAGGTGGCCGCCGATCTCGGCTTCACCCCGGACGACGTGACGATGGCCCGAGAGGGCCTGGTGCTGATCAGGGCCCTGGTGCCGGAGGGCTTCGACGACTACATCTCCCGGGTCGAGCGCGGCCTCGACGACCCTGAATACGTTTCCTTGATCAAGCGTATGTGGCGTGCCGCCGAGTGGGAACCGGACGACCCCCGGGTCGACGAACTCGCCACCGCCATGGCCGACCACTATCTCGCCCATCCCGCACTGCTGCCGATCCCGGCCGGACTCCAGGCCCGCACCGACGGCGCGATCCGGTACGACCTGCTCAGCAGCTACTACGGGCAAAAGCAGAAGCCGGCCTGGGCTCGGCTGAACGCGTTGGTCGAGGCAAGATGGCGCTCGGCCGGCATCCAAATCCCGGACCAGACTCCAATTGACTGAGCCCTGCCGTCGCACCCCCGGCTTCCATCGCGTATAGGTCGGGCCCACCCCGACCTACTGAGCCAGCGGCACTCAGGCGGCCCGCGGCGCTGACGCTGGCTTTCGGGTCCACGCCTGCGGCTTCTTCCTGGTCAGCCGCCTGGTCATCAGCGTGATCGAGGCGACGGTCAGGTGGGCCTCGCTGTGCGACGGTTTGCGTTCGAAGTCGACCACATTGCGACGAGCGTTCATCAGCCAGGACAGGGACCTCTCGACGATCCAACGTCTCACCGCTCTGATACCGGGCCGTCGCCGTCCTGACACGGCGGCTGACACGACACCGCATGGTCAACGGCGAGCGCGAGGGCTGGTCAGCTGAGTCGAGGACGTCCGTGAGGAGTTCAGCGGCAGGCTGGAGGAGCGGCAGGAGTGGAATGGCCGCCGCTGGGGCTGGAGCCGATCGCCGGCCGGGCCCCGCCCGCACCGGCGCCCCGCCTGGCAGGGAGGATCTGGGCCCGCTGCCCGACGGGTGGTGTCAGAATCCGATGGCTTCGCGGAGCAGCAGGACGGTGCCGCGCCCGGGGTGGGGCTCCGCGTTGAGGACGAGAATGCGGTTGGGGGCGCTGGGCACCCCGTAGGCCTTCATGGCGCGCTCGTTCTCCAGCGGGAGGCAGTGGTCTTCGATGCGGCGCAGCGCGGTGCTCAGGTCAGGGACCACCTTCTGCGCTCCGACGACCCAGATCACGCGGGCCGCGGCGCCCGAGTAGCCGGCCAGCTGACTTCCGCTGGCCGAGGCTGCCACAAGGGAGCCGGTCTCGGTGACCGCGGCGACGCTGCCCACAATGACGTCGGGGCAGGCGATCATCCGCCAGATCTCGGTCAATTGGGTGGCGCGGTCCATGGTCACGCTGCGTGCCTTGACGGACTCGTATCGCCCGCCGCTGTTGATGTCCTCATCGATGCCGGACAGGCGGAGGGTCTCGCTGGCCCCGGTGAACACGCTGGCGCCCTCGGGAATCAGGTCTTTGAGGCGGGTACGCGCGGCGGCGGCGTCATCGAGGATTTCGACGGCGAAATTGTTCTCCCTCAACGCGGCGGCCACCCGCTCCAGGGTCTGCGCGGGCGCCGGGTCAGTGAACGATGTTGCTGGAGCCGAGGTCGTCATGGTGTCTCCTGGCTGGTCGTATGTGGCGGGCCATAACGAGCAGGTGGTGCCGTCCCAGCTCGATCGCGGGGGACGGAGGAGCGGGTCCTGGTGTGTCCCGCGCTTCCTGCCCGTTGGATGGGGTGTTCGTCTCTTCTCGTACGACAAGACCGCCCCGCGGAATGTGAGGCGGGTCGCCGACCTCACATTCCGGTGCGGTGTTTTGTCGAAGTGGTGAGGGCAGATGAGACCCAGGAGGGCCGGCGACACCCATGACCAACCAGTCCAGGCCAGAACACGGCCGGTCCGATCCAGCTCTCAGCATGATCATCAGCGAGCAGCAGCGGCTGATCAATCTCGCCTACCGGCTGCTCAGCTCGCTGGCCGAGGCCGAGGATGTCGTCCAGGAGACCTACGCCCGCTGGTACGCCATGTCCCGGGAGCAGCGGGACGCCATCGCGTCCCCCGGCGCGTGGCTGACGACGGTCGCCAGCCGTATCTGCCTCAACCTGCTCAACTCGGCACGGGCCCGGCGAGAGACCTACGTGGGCGAATGGATCCCCGAGCCGCTGCCCGAGCGTACGGAGTGGGTCACCGGGCGGCCGGGCGGCACGACCGTCGACCCGGCCGACCGGGTCACCCTGGATGAGTCGGTCAACCTGGCCTTCCTGGTCGTGCTCGAATCGATGACCCCGGCCGAGCGCGTCGCGTTCATCCTCCACGACGTCTTCCGCTACTCCTTCGCCGAAGTGGCCGAAATCGTCGGCCGTAGCCCGGCGGCATGCCGCCAGCTGGCCTCCTCGGCCCGCCGCCGCATCCACGCCTCACAGGCACCCGCGACTCCGGCGGCGCAGCAGGCCGGCGTCGTCCGGGCCTTCAAAGCGGCGTGGGAGGCCAAGGACATCGATGCCCTGATCGGCCTGCTCGACCCCGACGCCACGGCGATCGCCGATGGCGGCGGCCTTGCCATCACCTTCCTGCACCCCATCGAAGGCGGCGAGCAGATCGCGCACGCCTGGGTGGAAATCGCCCACCGGAGGCCCGGCAACATGACGTTCCTGGAACGTACGGTCAACGGCCGGCCCGGCCTGGTGGCCCAGCAGGACGGCGTCACCGTGACGGTGTTCGCGTTCGACGTCGCGGGCGACCGGATCAAGCACATCTGGGTAGTACGCAACCCCGCAAAACTCCGTCGCTGGACGACGGGCTGAGCCGCGTCTCCATACCATCGGGTCCGCTCGCAGCCGCCGGTGCGGCTCGGCTTGATCATTGTGCGGACAGCGAGACCACCCTGGAAGTGATCACGTACGGTGCCGAGTCGCCGCCGATCCTCTACGAGGTTCGGCCATGGGCGGCGTGGTACGCGACGGTGGCGAGGGCTTTGATCTCGTCGGTGTCGGCCTTCAGGAGGGTCTCCACAGGCGGCCGATGCGGAACCGGGCCGCGCAGTTCGCTGCCGGGCTGGCCGGCCGCTCACCGCCACGAGCGGTCCGTCCCGGCTCTGGCCTCCTCGTAACGAGCGTCGACGACGACTGGTGATGGCGCTGCGCTACGAGGGCTGGGAGGTGCGCAGCGCCGCCGACGGCCTGCGCGCCGTCCGGATCGCCCGTGCCTTCCGTCCGGACACCCTCGTGCTCGACGTGATGCTCTCCGACATCGACGGCCTGGAGGCGCTGCGGCGGCTGCGCGGCGAGGCGCCCGACATGCCCGTACTGTTCCTGACCGCGCGAAACTCGGTCGAGGACCGGGTGACCGGGGCTGACCGTCGGCGGCGACTCCTGCACGAAGAACGCTGACTGCGCACACGCCGACGTCCCGTCGGAACGACCACCTGATGCTCTACCGGGCCAGCAGGTTGTCCGGGTCAGCGCGGTAGCGGTAGCGCAGCTTCCACTGGTAAGTCGGCAAGACGTAGAGGTTGACCTTCACCGGCTGGTCGTCACGAGTCAGTCCCAAGTGGAAGATCTCGTAGACCCGCTGGTCGGGCGTCATGCGCAGGAACCGTGCTTCTTCGTTCGTGGGCGGCCGGACGTCGACGTCTTCTTGAATGTCCACCTGGGCATGGCCAAGTTCTGCCAGGCGGCTGCTGATCCCGCCAACGCCCGAGTCGCGTTCTGCCATCGGAGTGCCCTCCGCGATCGAGCGGGGGATGTAGGTCGTGACGATTTGGATGGGCACGCCCTCGGCGTACATGCGCCGGGCGCGGATGATGACGCTGTCGCTGTCGGGGTCAACGCCCAGGACCTCGGCGACTTCGGTGGGCGGTCGACCGGGGCCGATGGTGGTCTGGTTGTCCAGGGTGTAGCCGAGCTGTTCGAGTTCGCTGGCCAGCGATCCGCGGGCTCCGCCGCGTTCTCGGTGGGTGCGGCTGTGCCGCACGGCTGCATTGCGCAAGATGGGCGGCAGCTTGTGGACGTAGGTGCCGACGCCCATGTGCACGTAGACGAGACCCTCGGCCTTGAGGATCTTCAATGCCTTGTTGACTGTGGCCCGGTGGACGTCGAGCCCGTCGGCCAGGGTGTCTTCGTTGGGCAGCAGCGAGCCGCGCGGGTAGGTGCCATCGTGGATGGATTGGCGGATGGTGTCGGCCACCTGGCGGTAGCTTGCCGTGCTCATCACGCTCTCACCCTATCGATAGTACGTACTACCTACTCGTTGCCCTCTCAGGTCGAAGAGACTATGAAGTATGTAGTACATGCTGCACAGCGGCGGCCCTCGCCCCCAGTCCATCGCTCGCACGGCCAGGACCGGCCTGCGAACGGTGGCGGGTCGGACACAGCGCCCCCCAGCTCACGCCCGTGTCTTACCGGAGGTGCAGGGCGGTCAACACCAGCGATTCGCAAGAGACGAGGAGACCCGCTTGAGATCGCGCTAACTCTCCGCGCAGGAGGACAACGGCTCAGGTTCCGGCCAGCACCAGGGCGAGCCGGTCCGCGCCCGTACTGGTCGGATGGCGGCGTACCAGTTCGATGGCCCGGTCGCGATCGTCGGCCAGGGCGGCGTTGTAGGCCGCAAACACTCGCGTTTCCAGGGACGCCAGCCCCGGCGCCAGGCGTCCACGAACGACTGCGCGATGAGCGCGGCCAGGCCCAACAGCGGGAGGAGGGCCAGGTAGGAGGCGGTCATGCGCAGCCTGTGCAAGCTCATCTGGACATCGCCTAAGCCGTCCACGACGCATCACTTTCCATCACAGCCGGCCGCACGTCATGTAGCCGCATCAACAGCTCACGGGCGAGCACGTGATGCATGTCGTAGTCGTCGAACGCCAAGATGGCGTTCCGCTCGAACGGGACCAGCGGCGGCAGGTAAGGAACAAACACATCTGCCCGCACCCCGTACGGCGAACAGTCGCCCACGGTGAAGACGGCCGCGTTGCGCCGCAGGTGCGAACACTGGGAGATCGCTTCCGGGATGCAGGCCGGGCATGTCGGCGGCGCATTGGTGTAGCCGTCGCCATCACCGCCATGACCAGAGGACAGTAGCCACCAAATCCGCCCCGTGGCCCGATCCACAGCAGAGCGGGCGCACACCTGGCACAGCCGCTTCTCCATGGCACACCACTGCCGCAGCGTGTTGACCGTCCGGAAATCGGGCCGCCCAGCACGGGTCTGCCCCTGCCGCAGTCGAAGCACATCGTTGCGGAAGTCGTCGCGGTGCGGCACGACGTAGCTCAGCCGCAGCCCGCCACGGTGCGGTACCCACTTCAGTGGAGGGCTCTGAGTCTCGCCTGTCCACCCGATCACGTACGGGTAGCGGAACGCTGTCTGACTTACCTTGGCTCCGGTCATGGGGTTTCTCCCGCGTTCTGCGCGACCAGCAGAGCAACCCGGCCCGGCTGCGCCGCCGGTACGACCTCCACGCTGTCGGCCCGCAGCCCGTTGTCGGGTCCTCCGCGTGCCAGCTCGACCATGTAGGCGCCCGAGCGAGCCCCGATGGTCACCGTGGCGACCCGCCAACCCGCATCCGCGTAGATGACGAGCTGAGGCGGATACCGAAGCTTTTCGAGGAACGGGCCAGGATGCGCCCCACACTCGATCACCAGCCGCTTGATCAGTTGCGCGTTCACACCTTCAGCCGTCAGATGCTCAAGAACCCGATCGAGGGCGACATTCTGCGCTGCCGCCTCCGCCTCCCGGATCGGCTCCCCCCACAGGTCTTCGGCTGATGCGGTTATGTGAGTGACGGCCATGCCTTGACCGTATGAAAGTCCAGCTATAGGGCCTAGGGCATTTCTTGTTCCGGCAACAGTTCGTCCCGGACGCACTCAACGAAAGCCCGCATCTCGTCGTCGTGCATAGCTACGCGAGCAAAGCCGTGGAACTTAGCGACATATGTTCCTATGTCGCGAGGATCGGTCGTGACGATCTCGGCGTGAGGCGTCTCAACCGTCGCTAGCCGTTCATCAAAGATGCAGAATGGCGTTCCTGGCAAATCGGCCTGTGATGCCGACAGCGGCACCACGCCAATTTGGACGTTGGCCAGCCGAGAGATAGAAACAAGCCTATCTAGCTGTCCGGCCATCATCGCCGGAGGCAGGAAGCGCCATCGGAGAACCGACTCCGTGATGAGGAAACGGAACGATCTGCCCGAGTCGTATAGCGCACTTTGGCGCTCCAAGCGCGCACATACAGTTCGAGTCGTCTCCTCTGGAGTGTGATTGCGTCGTCCGACGACCGCTCGAACGTATTCGGGCGTTTGGAGTAGACCGGGGATTGCCGAGCACTGAAATAGCCGCAGGATCGCCGTCTGAGCCTCGACAGCTTGAATCTGCATCTGCTTTTTGTGTGGCCCCATGCGCCGGTACAGGCGCCATGCCGTGGCTTCTGTCGCCGCGAGGCGGGCGCCTTGGATGAACCCGGCCTTGACCTCTTCCGGGACCTGAAGGGCGGTTAAGATGCCCTCTACATCGGCGAGCGACGGTGCGAGGTGTCCATTCTCGATCTTGCTCAGCTTGGATGGGGACATGGCAGCGCTCCGGGCAACCGCTTTAGCGGGCATACCGCTAGCTTCTCGCAGTTCCCGGAGTGCCGCCGATAGGTCTTCTTTGTTCAGCTGTGACGCTCCCAGAAGGTCGTGAGCGGCTCAGCATGCTTTAGCGCTAGGTCACGATATCGGATGTACTCCGAAGTCTGGCTTTCGGGCAATACATCTGCCCCGGTGTATGCCCCTTGGCTGTCATAGTCCATGCGGACTGCTTTCCGTTCATCGAACAACCAGAAATCGTGATCAGGAAGTCCTGGCACATCGTGTCCGGCGAGGTCTAGAATGAAGAATTCTTCCCCGGCTGTGGCGTTTCGACGATAACCCCATGCGAACTCGAACCGCAGATAGTCAGTCAGCGGCGTGGTGACAACATGTACGCGGTACATGCGCTTTCCAGCCTGAACGGCG
The DNA here is from genome assembly GCF_040638335.1 of Nonomuraea sp. NPDC026600. Taxonomy (NCBI): domain Bacteria; kingdom Bacillati; phylum Actinomycetota; class Actinomycetes; order Streptosporangiales; family Streptosporangiaceae; genus Nonomuraea; species Nonomuraea sp. NPDC026600. The sequence continues at coordinate 236,684 of NZ_JBEZYD010000002.1, read as the reverse complement.
TTGCTCACGGTCGTCATCCACGGGGAATTCTTGAACTGCTCGGGTTCGTCTTCTCCGGCCAGAAAGGCCGGTAGACCTGTTCGCGTTCCTGCCGCGTCGTAGTAGTCGAGCGTTTCCAGCCGAAACGCTTCGCGGTCGAACGTCTCGAAGAGTTTGCCGAATTCCTCAGGAGAAATCACGAGCAACCTTCCAGAACAGTTCTTCGGGAATCTCCACGAGGGTTTCGTGATCGGGTACTTGCACGCCGTGCTCATCCAGGAACTTGGCTCCCTGTATCGCCATCGTTCCCCGGTCGGTTCGATAGATGGCAGGACAGGTGCCCTCGTCGCAGTCTTTCCCGTCGTCGAGCCTGGTGAGCCGGACGCGTACCATATCTGCCCCTCTCCCGTCGTTGCTCCCATGCTTGGGGGCACACGAAGGGGGGGTCAAGCTGTGCGAGTTGAAAGAACAGGAAACCCGGTCTGGCTCGCCTCGCCGGACGGCGGGCATAGAGAAGCCCCCATCCATGGACGGGGGCTCTTGGTGGTTCAGGCGCTCTCTCAGAGCGTGTCGTGGGCCTTGTCCTCGTGGGCGTTCATGAGGTCCGCTACCGAGGCAGGCACCAGGGGAGTGAAACGGAGTGAACTGGGCTTATAGCCCTATGGCGCTACCCGGCCAATTGTTCGTCCTCAGCTTCGCCAGCGTCAGGACGCAGGGGGCAATAAGGCGAACTCTCGGGATACAGGCCGAGTTGGTGCCGGTTTCGATGAGTTTCCGCCGAGCTCAGTCCGCTCCAACCAGCCGACCGGGCGAAGCGTTCTTGGAAGGCGTCCGAGCGTAGCGAGGCCCTTCAGGGGGCGGGCGTCAGCCCGCCTGGGAGGACGTCCGGAGCGAAGCGGAGGGCCTTTGTGGGCGGGCGGGCATCAGACGGCCAACCACCCAGACGGGTAAGGGGTGGGAAAGAAGAGCGCCCGGAGCGAAGCGGAGGACCTTTGAGGACAGCAGCGCCGCAGTAAGCGCCCGCGCGGCACCATCGACCCCTAATATCGCTCATGTCCGTATAGGCCCCGATATCGGAGGAAGCAGTGGGCGACCGCGGGACCGAGAACACGTCAGGACGTGCGCGAAGCGCGGCGGTCCGGTGACGCTGCTCGCGGACCGCTACCGGCTGCTGTCCCCACTCGGCCAGGGCGGCATGGGCATCGTCTGGCGGGCGGTGGACGAGCTGCTGCGGCAAGAGGTGGCCATCAAGGAGGTCCGGCTGCCACCGGATCTCGACGAGGCGTCCCGGAACGAGCTGGCCGAACGCACGCTGCGCGAGGCTCGGGCCGCGGCTCGGCTGCGTTCCCACCCGTCGATCGTCACCGTGCACGACGTCGTCCTCGACGGCGGCCGGCCGTGGATCGTCATGGAACTGGTCCAGGGCCGTTCCCTCGACCGGGTCGTCCGCGACGACGGCCCGCTGCCGCCGCAGCAGGTCGCCTGGATCGGCCTGCGGATGCTCGACGCGCTCGGGGCCGCGCACGCGATGGGCGTGCTGCACCGGGACGTCAAACCCGCCAACGTCATGCTCACCGATGACGGGCGGGTGCTGCTGACCGACTTCGGGATCGCGACCGTCGCCGGGGACGTCGCGCTCACCCAGACCGGCCTGCTCACCGGCTCGCCCGGCTACATCGCCCCCGAGCGCCTGCGCGGCGAGGCGGACGGCCCCCTTTCCGACCTGTGGTCGCTCGGCGCCACGCTGTTCACGGCGGTGGAGGGCGGCCCGCCGTTCGCCCGCCCCAACGCGGCCGCCGTGATGGCGGCCGTCCTGATGCAGCAGCCCGCCCCCACCCGGCTGGCCGGCCCGCTCGGCCCCGTGCTCGCCGCGATCCTGGAGAAGGATCCGGTACGGCGCTGCGCCCCCGGCCAGGCGGCCGACTGGCTGAACGGCGTCGCCCAGGGCGCCCCCAGCACCGACCCGGCCCTGCACCGCGAGCGGACCCAGACCGGCGCTGTGCGCAGGCGCAGCCGCATGCCCCTCATCCTGGGCGGCGCCGTGCTGGCGGTCGTGCTGACCATCGCCACAGGGGTGGTGGTCTTGGTGCGGGTCCTGCCGGACCTCAACACCACGTTCACGTTCAGCGAAACGGTCGGCGACACCCCCACCCCGGCCCCGACGTCCGGCTCCACGGGAGGCACCCGGGCGCTGTTCGCGCGCGACTTCGAGGCGTGCGGCCTGCTGACCAACGCCCAGGCGCGCTCGTTGCTCGGCGGTGCGGTGAAGCGCCAGTTCCAGACCGCTTCCGCCTGCATGTGGACCAGACCCGACAACGGCGCGTTCGTGAGCGTCACGGCGAACCGCCTGGCGGATGCCTCGACCGCGCACATCGCCCACGGGTACACGGTCAAGACCATGAAGGAGGAGCCGAAGCGCAACCCGGGGACCAAGGTCCGCAAGGGCCCGGCCATCGGAGACGAGGCGTTCAGCTACACCCGGGGCGAGGACATCGTGGGGACGATCTACCGGACCCAGATCTCGTTCCGCCTGTCGAACGTCTGGGTGATCATCTACCACACGGGCCGGCAGCCGGGATTCACCACCGCCGACCGGACGGCCAAGCTCGTCGTCAAAGCCCTCAACCGGCATCGCTAGTCTCACCTCATGGCGATCAGGAACTCGCACTGCTCCTTCTGCGGCACCGCGTACCCCCCGGACCAGCCCTGGCCGCGCACCTGCGCCGGCTGCGGCAACACCGCCTACCTCAACCCACTGCCGGTCGCGGTGCTGCTGCTGCCGGTGGACGACGGCCTGCTGGTGGTCCGCCGCGGCATCGAACCGCACCGGGGCCAGCTCGCCCTGCCCGGCGGGTTCATCGACGTGGGCGAGACCTGGCAGCAGGCCGCCGCCAGGGAACTGCAGGAGGAGACGGCCGTCGTCGTCGACGCGGACCGGGTCCGGCTGTTCGACGTGCACAGCGCTCCTGACGGCACCCTGCTGGTCTTCGGCCTGGCACCACGGACCATCTCGGCCGCCCTGCCGCCGGTCGTGCCGACGGCCGAGACCATGGAGTGGTTGCTCATAGACGGGCCACGGGAGCTGGCGTTCCCGCTGCACACCCAGGTCACCTCCGCGTACTGGGCGCGGCGCTCAGCCTTTCACTGATCCGGCGAAACTGAAGGAACCGGCGAGGTACTTGTTCACGGCGACGTAGAGGACCACGGCCGGGGCCGTGTAGATGATCGAGAAGGCGGCCAGCTCACCGTAGGCGACCTGCCCGTACTGCGAGAAGAAGGTGTAGATGGTCACTGCCGCCGGCTGCTTCTCCGGCGTGTCGAGCAGGACGAACGGGGCGAAGAAGTTCCCCCACTGGCCGACGAAGACGAAGATGGCGACGACGGCCACCCCGGGCGCCATCAACGGCCCGACGATCCTGAGCAGCGACTGCACCCAACCGGCCCCGTCGACCCAGGCGGACTCCTCCAGGCTCACTGGCACGCCATCCATGAAGTTCTTCATCATCCAGATGGAGAACGGCAGCGAACTGGCGGCCAGGAACAGCACCATGGCCGGCACCGACCCGTACAGGTTGAACCGGAAGAACATCGAGTAGACCGGCACCATGATCGCCGTGACCGGCAGTCCGGTGGTGAACAACAGCGTCAGCATGAAATGCCGCTTGAAACGCAGGGTGTAGCGGGAGAGCGGGTAGGCCGCGAGCCCGGCGACGATCACGGTGAGGATCGCGGTGCTGCCGGAGATGAGGATCGAGTTGATGATCGGGTGGTAGACGGTCTCCCAGGTCAGCACGGCGCTGAAGTTCTTGAGCGAGAACTGGAAGGTCGGCTGCGCGGCGAGGTTGGCGTCGGGTTGCAGCGAGGCGAGGATCACCCACAGGAACGGGCCGAGGAAGGCCAGCGCGATCACCGCGAGCGAGACGAGTGCCGCGCCACGGGCGGCCAGGCGGGTCATCAGGTGTCCACCTTGATCAGTCGCAGGTACACGAGGGAGAACGCCGCGCCGATGGCGAGCATCACCAGGGCCATCGCGCTGCCGTAGCCGATCTCGAAGTAGCGGAACGCCTGCTCGTACATGTAGAGCGGGGTGGTCTGGCTGGCCGTGCCCGGGCCACCGCCGGTGAGGGCGTAGATCAGGCCGAAGCTGGCCAGGGTCTGCAGCGTGATCAGCATGAGGTTCGACAGGATCGAGCGGCGGATCAGCGGCAGGGTGATGTGCACCAGCCGCCGCCAGGTGCTCGCCCCGTCCACCGCCGCCGCCTCCAGCAGTTCTCCCGGTACGTCCGAGAGCGCGGCCGAGTAGACGAGCATGGAGAACGCGGTGCCGCGCCACACGTTGGCCAGGATGATCGCGATCATCGGCGCGGTGAAGAGCCAGTCCTGGGAGAGGCCGAGGGCGCCGAGCGCCTCGTTGAGCGTGCCCTCCTCGGCCAGGAAGGAGTACCAGCACGCCGCCGCGACCACCTCGGGCACCACCCAGGCCGCGATGACGACACCGTTGACCACACTCCTGACCACCCTCCCCCGTCCCCGCTGGAGCAGCGCGATGATCAGGCCGAGGGTGTTCTGCCCGATGACGGCCGAGCCGATCACGAAGACGAAGGTCAGCAGGAGCGAGTTGCGGAAGTCCTCGTCGCCGAACATCTTGACGAAGTTGTCCACGCCGATGAACCGCGAGTTCACCGACGCGGCGCCGGTCAGCGTCTCGTTGGTGAAGGCGATGTAGACGCTCCACAGGATGGGCCCGACCATGAAGATCACGAACAGGATCAGGGCGGGCCCGAGCGGCAGCAGCCAGCGCAGCGTGCGCCGGGCCCGCCGGCGCGACTCCCCCTCCTCGGGGGAGCCGGCCAGCCGTGGCGGCGTCACGGACGTGACGGTCATGAGCCGGAGATCACCTTGTCGGGGCCGCCGACGACGCCGGGCAGCGCGTCGGCGTAGTCCTTGGCCGCCGCGTCCGGCGCCTTGGAGCCGGTCGTCATCGCCTCCATGACCTTCTGCACCTCGGCCGAGACCTTCGGGTAGACCTCGTACGCCGGGCGGTAGTGGGTGACCGAGGCCAGGTCGGACCAGAACTTCACGCTCGGGTTGTCGGCGGAGTACTTCGGGTCGGCGGCCACGTCCTTGCGGGGGGCGAGGTCACCTGTGCCGACGGAGTACAGCAGCGTGTTCTCCTTGCTGGTCGCTGTGGAGATGAAGTCCCACGCGTCCTTCTTGTCCTTGGCGTACGAGCTCATCGCCATGACCCAGCCGCCCGACATGCTGACCGCGCCGGGTGCCTCGCCGTTCTGGGTCGGCATGGGGGCCCAGCCCATCTTCTCGGTCCACTGCGGCCACGGTTTGGTGCTGGTCGGCTTCCAGGCGGCCGCCATCCAGGCTCCGTCGAGGTCGATGCCGAGCTTGCCGTTGGGGAACCAGTCCTGCCCGATCTTCTCCCCCAGCTTGGGGTTGAACGCGTCGGCCTGCTTGGGGCCGAGGTTCTCGCGGTAGATCGTGTTGATGAAGCCGAGCGAGTCGGTGAAGCCCTTGCCGGCGGCCACCCACTTCTTCTGGGTGTCGTCATAGAGCGTGCCGCCGGGGGTGCCGTAGAGCAGCATCTCGAAGCCCTGCATGGTGGCGGCCTCGCCGTGCGGCTTGGTGGAGTACATGCTGAAGGGGACGACGCCCGGGACCTTCTGCTTGATGGCGCGGGCCGCGGTCAGCACGTCCGCCCAGGTCTTGGGCTGCCACGGCGTCTGGATGCCGGCCTTGGCGAAGATGTCCTTGCTGTACCAGAGCCCTCGGGTGTCGGTGCTGATCGGGACGCCGTAGATCTTGTCGTCGGGGCCCTTGGCGGCCTGCTTGACCGAGTCGGGGTACTGGGTGGCCCAGTCGGGCCAGGACTTCAGATAGTCGTCGAGTGGGGCGAGTTTTCCGGCGGCGACGTCGGCGTTGACCTGGAACGTGTCGTGGAGGTACACGTCCGGAGCCGATTCGGCCGAGCGGTTGAGCAGGGCGAGTTTGGTGTAGTACACCTCGTTGGTGCCCTGGACCGCGGTCAGCTTGATCGTCACGCCCTTGTGCGCGGCCTCGAACTGCGTCTTGGCCTGTTTGAGCATCTTCTCCAGGTGCGGCCAGGAGGGTTCCACCCGGTAGAGGACCTCGATCTCCTTGGCCCCACTGCCGCTCTTGTCTTGCGTGTCCGCACCACACGCGCCGGCCGTTGCGGCTACCGCGACTGTCAGGATCGAGGCCACCATCGCTCGTCTCATCGGACTCCTATCTCGCCGATCCCCGAACGCGTTAACTGGGTTGACGAGACGGTAAATCTTTTTGATTTATTAAGTCAACGATGGAACCCCCGAAGACACCGGGAGCCATACATGCAAATGGGGACAAATCTTCCTAAAGTGGGTCATTTCAATCGTGCTGTCGTGCTGGAGGCGATCCAGATTTCGGACGGCATCAGCCGCGTCCAGATCGCCGGGCGGGCCGGGCTCACCGCGCAGACCGTCTCCGTCATCGTGCGCCGGCTCCTGGAGGAGGGTCTCGTCATCGAGGACGGCTCGCTCCCGTCCCGGGGCGGCAAACCGCGCACGATCCTGCGGGTGGATCCCACCGCCGGATACGCCGTCGGCATCCACTTCGATCCGGGCGAGATCTCGTACGTGCTGGCCGACCTCGCGGGACAGCCGGTCGCCAAACTCCACGCCGCCGTACGCCCCGGTCTGGCGCCCGACGCGGTCATCCGGCAGATGGCCCGCACGGCCCGCAGGATGCTGCGCGAGGCGGACGTGCCCGACCGCAAGGTGCTGGGCATCGGCCTGGCCTGCCCCGGCCCGCTCGACGCCGACGGCATCATCAACGTCCCGCCCCGCCTGACCGGATGGGATCACGTGCCCATCAAAGGCCTGCTGGAGGAGTACGCCGGGTTCCCGGTGACCGCCGACAACGACGCCACGGCGGCGGCGATCGGCGAACGCTGGGCCGGTGTGGCCCGTGCCGCGCCGAGCTTCGCCTACCTGTACCTGGGGACCGGCATCGGTGGCGGGCTGTTCCTGGACAACCAGATCTATCGCGGACGTTCCCTCAACGCCGGCGAGTTCGGCCACATCACGGTGGCGCCGGACGGCCCCGACTGCTACTGCGGCAACCGCGGCTGCGTCGAGGCGGTCTGCTGCCCGAGCGCGATCGAAGAGACCGTACGGGCGCGCCTGGCCGGGGGCGCCGAGAGCACGCTGTCCGCCGGAGGGCTCGACCACGCGGCGATCTGCGCGGCGGCCGCGGCCGGGGATCCCCTGGCCGGTGAGGTCATCGGCCAGGTCGCGGCCCGGCTCGCCGACGCCGCCGTGAGCATCGTCAACATGCTCGACATCGACCTGGTGGTGCTAGGAGGGCCCGCCATGCACAAGGTCGCGAACGTCTACCACCGGGTGGTCGCCGCGGCCGTGACCACCCGGCCCCTGGCCCGCCGCCTGCACACGGTCCAGGTCGAGCTCTCCCCCATCGCCGTCGACGCCGCCGCGATCGGGGCCGCCTCCCTGGTCTTCCACGCCACCTACGCCCCTCGGCTCAGCACGCTCCTGAACCGGTGACCTCAAGGCCCGCTGGATCCGCCGGTGAGCGAGGATCGCGTGGGCATATGGCCGGCGCGATCACGCGGGCGCGGACGACGTGGCCGGCGCGGATCTCCACGTCCAGCGACCGCGAAGATCCAGGCGAACAGCGCGATCACCGTGGCCTTGCGCGTCTGCCGCACCCCGACGCGAGGCAAGGGCCGGGTGCCGGTTTCCGGGACGCCCGAAGAGGTCGTTGTCATGGAGATGGCCTTTCGGAGAAAGAGATGGGGGGTGTTCGCGCGTGCGTCATCGCCGGACCGGCATGAACGGCGCGGGGCCGTTATCGGGGTGAGCGGGCCTTGAAGTCGTCGGCGATCTCGTCGAAGGTGACCCAGCGCACACCCTCGTGGCCGTTGATGTACTCGATGAGCCGCTCGTGCATGAGCAGGCTCTGCGGCCGGCCCGAGACGTCGGGGTGGATGGTCATGGTGAAGACCGCGTAGTCCGATTCGCGGTACACCCAGTCGAACTGATCCCGCCACATCTCTTCGAGGTGGCGCGGGTTGACGAAGCCGTGGCTGTTCGGGCTGGCCTTGACGAACATCATCGGCGGGAGGTCGTCGAGGTACCAGTTCGCGGGGATCTCCACCAGGTCGGTCTCCTGGCCGCGCTCCAGCGGCTTCATCCACTCGGCCGCCGGGCGGGAGTAGTCGATCTTCGTCCAGGAGTCCCCGACCCGGACGTAGTACGGGGTGAAGTCGTTGTGCATGAGCGAGTGGTCGTACTTGATGCCCCGCTCCAGCAGGAGTTCGTTGGTGACGGGCGAGAACTCCCACCACGGGGCGACATAGCCGGTCGGCCTGCTGCCGGAGTACTTCTCGACCAGGTCGATGCAGTGGTCGAGGATCGCGCTCTCCTGGTCGCGGCTCATCGCGATCGGGTTCTCGTGCGAGTAGCCGTGCACGCCGACCTCGTGACCGCCGGCCACGACCATGCGGGTCTGGTCGGGGAAGGTCTCGATGGAGTGGCCGGGGATGAACCAGGTGGTCCGCAGGTCGTACTTCTCGAACAGGCGCAGCAGCCGCGGGACGCCGACCTCGCCGGCGAACAGCCCGCGCGAGATGTCGCACGGCGAGTCCTCCCCGCCGTACGAGCCCAGCCAGCCCGCGACGGCGTCGACGTCCACGCCGTACGCGACGAGAATCTCCTTGGGCATGGTCACTTCGTCCTTTCGATCGGAGAGGGGTTCCAGGTCCGCGCGCGCAGCTCCGCGCGTACACGGACCGGATCCCGATGCCAGCCGAGCAGCGCGCTGAGCAGGACGCGGGCCTGCGGTGAGCGCAGGGTTCCGGTGGGGATGGCACCGGCCTCGACGAGATCCGCGCCGCCGCCGTTGCCGTACAGGGCGACGACGGGCCCGGCGTCGACCCGGGTGGACAGGGCGACGACGACGCCGGCCTCGGTGATCCGGGCCACCTCGTCCCTGATCCGGGGGTTGGCGTTGCCCGCGCCCAGCGCCTGGAGGACGACTCCGGTGGCGCCCGCGTCGACCACCGCACGCAGCGCGGCGGCGTCGCAGCCCGGGTACAGGGCCACGATGTCGGTACGGACTCCGTCGAGGTCGAACGCGTCCAGGTCGAGCGGCTTTGCTCGCGCGGGCGTCATGAGGATGTTCACCTGGCCGTCACGTACGCGCCCCAGCGGCCCGCTGTCCGGCGCGGAGAACGCCGACGAGGCGAGCGTGTGGGACTTGCGGGTGCCGCAGGCGGCGAAGATCTGGCCGTCGAAGCCGATGAGCACCCCCAGCCCGCGGGCCCGGCCACCGGCCGCCACCGCGATCGCGTCGGCGAGGTTACGCGGGCCGTCGCCGTCCACCGCGTCGGCCGGCAGTTGCGCCCCCGTGAACACGATCGGCCGGGGATCGTCATGGAACAGATCGGCGAGGTAGGCCGTCTCCTCCATGCCGTCGGTCCCGTGGGTGACGACCACGCCGAGCACGTCTGGATCGGTGAACGCCGCGCGGGCCCGCACCGCGACCTCGCGCATGTCCGCGAGGGTGAACAGGTAGCTGCCCGCGCACAGCACGTCCACCCCGTCCAGTTCCACCCCGGGATCGACCGGGAGGCGGCCGAGAAGCTCGCGCACCCGGTCTTGGGCGAGACCCACTCCTTGCCCGTCGCGACGGGTGGCGATGGTCCCTCCCGTGGACAGGACGATGACCTTGGACACTCGCTGGCCTCCTCATTACCCAAACGTTTGCGCCAAACGTTTGGTAGCATCTGACCTGCGCCTACGAGATGTCAAGAACTTCACGTTAAAATCAAGAAAACCCCGCCAGCGGAAGCCGAGGGACATTGGCTGCGAAGAGGGCGCGACCGGTGACGCTGCAGATGATCGCCGACCAGCTCGGCCTGCACGTCTCCACGGTGTCGCGAGTGCTGCACGCGAAGCCCGGCGAAGGGCTGAGGGCCGCGTCGAGCCCCACCGTCGAGCGCGTGCGCAAGCTCGCCGACGAGCTCGGCTACCAGCGCAATCCCCACGCGATGAGCCTGCGCACCCAGCGGAGCAACCTGATCGGCGTGCTGGTCCCCCGGCTGTCCGACGTGGTTCTCGCGACCATCTACGAGGGCATCGAGGAGGCCGCCGCCGAGCTGGGCCTGTCGACGTTCGTCATCAACACGGGCGACCTGCCCGAGGTCCAGCGCGCCCGGACGGAGATGGTCCTCGGCCGGCGCGTCGACGGCATGATCTTCGGCGACGCGCACGCGGATTCGGGCTTCCTGGACGAGGTCGCCGCGCGCGGCGTCCCGTTCACCCTGGTCAACCGGCGGGCCGGGCAGCATCCGGCGGTGGTCTGCGACGACTATCTCGGCGGCCGGATGGTCGCGGAGCATTTTCTGCGGCTCGGGCACGAGGAGGTGGCGGTCGTCGCCGGCGAGCCGTACGCGAGCACCGGCGTCGACCGCACCGGCGGCTTCGTCGACAGATTCCGCGAGGCCGGGCTGCGGATCCCCGAGCACCGGATCGTGCACTCACGCTTCGACGCGCGAGGCGGTCGCGAGGGGACCGAACGCCTCCTCGCGACGGGCCCGCTCCCGTCGGCGCTCTTCGTGGTGAACGACTTCGGCGCCATCGGCACGATCGGCGCGCTGCGCGACCACGGGCTGCGGGTCGGCGCGGACATCGCGGTCGTGGGCTTCAACGACACGCCGCTGGCCGCCGAGCTGCCGGTCCCGCTCACCTCGGTCCGCTCGCCCATGCACGAGATGGGCCGCCGCGGGCTTCACCAGCTCGTACGGGTCCTCGAAGGCGAGCCCGGCGAGACCGAACTCCTGCGTCCGCAGCTCATCGTCCGCGCGTCGAGCGACCCGGAGCTGTACGCCGGGCTCATGCGGAAGATGGCCACAACCTGAGATCTAGAGGACCTTGCTGAGGAAGGCTCGGGTCCGGGGGTTCTGCGGGTTGTCGAGCACCTCAGAGGGCGGCCCGGACTCCACGATGACGCCGCCGTCCATGAACACCACCCGGTCGGCCACCTCGCGGGCGAATCCGACTTCGTGGGTGACGACGATCATGGTGAGGCCGTCGTTGGCCAGGCCCTTCATGGTGGCGAGCACCTCGCCCACGAGTTCGGGGTCCAGCGCGCTGGTGGGCTCGTCGAAGAGCATCAGCTTGGGCTCCATGGCCAGTGCGCGGGCGATGGCGACGCGCTGCTGCTGGCCGCCGGAGAGCTGGCGGGGGTAGCTGTTCGTCTTGTCCACCAGGCCCACCCGCTCCAGCAGGGCGAGCGCGCGGGCACGGGCCTTCGCGCGTGATTCGCGGCGCACGCCGACGGGCGCCTCCATGATGTTCTGCACCACGGTGAAGTGCGGGAACAGGTTGAACTGCTGGAAGACCATGCCGATCTCCCGGCGCTGGCGGGTGATGTCCCGATCGCCCAGGTGGTGCACCCGGCCGCCGGAGGCGCGGAAGCCGATCAGCTCGCCGTCGACGTGGATGGCGCCGCCCTCGATGGTCTCCAACTGGTTGACGCACCGCAGGAACGTCGACTTGCCCGACCCGGAAGGACCGAGGATGACGACGACCTCGCCCCGCTCGACGGTCAGGTCGATGCCTTTGAGCACCTCCAGGTGGCCGAAGCTCTTGCGTACGGCCCGGGCGTGCACCATGGGCATGCTCATGATGGCGTCTCCTCGCGGGTCGGGGCCGGCGCGGCCTGCCGCCGCCGGAACAGCAGGAAGCTCCAGAAGCTCTGGGGAGCGTTCCGCGTGGCGCCGCGCGCGTAGTGGCGTTCGATGAAGGACTGGCCCACGTACAGGACCGAGGTGATCAGCAGGTACCAGACGCAGGCCACGATCAGCAGCGGGATGGTCTGGAAGGTGCGGTTGTAGATCGCCTGCACGGTGTACAGCAGGTCGGCGAGGGCGATGACGCTGACCAGCGAGGTGGCCTTCAGCATGCTGATGACCTGGCTGCCGGTCGGCGGCACGATGAACCGCATCGCCTGCGGCAGGATGATCCGGCGGAACGTGCGCCCGCGGCTCATGCCGAGCGCCGACGCGGCCTCGGTCTGGCCGGGGTCGACGGACATCAGACCACCGCGGATGATCTCCGCCATGTACGCGGCCTCGTTGAGCCCCAGACCGAGAATGGCGGCGAGCAGCGGCGTGATCAACTGGTTGGTGTCGGCCGACAGGAACTCCGGGCCGAACGGGACGCCGAACGAGATCCGCGGCATCAGGGCGGACAGGTTGTACCAGAGCACGAGCTGCACCAGCACCGGCGTCCCGCGGAAGAACCAGACGTAGAGCCCGGAGACGATCCGCGCGATCGGGTTCTGGGAGAGCCGCCCCATCGCGACGAGCACCCCGCCGACCACGCCGACGGCCATGGCGATCACGGTCAGGTAGAGCGTGGTGACGATGCCCGCCCCGATGACCTGGGCGTTGAAATAGCGGGCGACCACGTCCCACTTGAAGTTGGGGTTGGTGACCAGCAGGTTCACCAACTGGGCGGCCAGGATCAGCAGGATGATCGAGGCCACCCAGCGCAGCGGGTGCCGCGTCCGCGCCGCCCCCGCGACGTCGATGTCGGGGGGCGAGTGCCGCTCGGTGGCGGTCGTCACTGCTTCGCCAGGTTGACGCCGGCCTGCTTCAGCATGTTTCCGTTGGTTCCCCACTTCGTCATGGCCTTCTCGTACGTCCCGTCGTCGATCAGCTTCTGGATGGCGTCCTTGAGCACGTCACGCAGCGGCGAGTCCTTGGCCACGACGGCCCCCTGATAGAGGGTGTCGAATCCGTTGGCCTGGCCGGTGCCCGCCAGCTCCAGTTCGCCACCCGACTGCTTCACGAAGTACGTCAGGGGCGCCTGCGAGGAGAAGAAGCCGTCGGCCCGGCTGGAGCGGACCGCGAGGATCGAGGTGGGCTGGTCCTTGTAGGACTGGACCTCGACCTTCTTCTTGCCGTCCTTGACGCAGGTGTCGGACTGCGCCTTGACCACCTTCTCCGCCGACCCGCCGGCCATCACGGAGATCCGCAGCCCGCAGGTGTCGGCGATCGACTGGATCTTGTGCGGGTTGCCCTTCGGCACGGCGAAGACGACGAACTCCTGCACCCAGTCGACGAAGTCGTTGGAGACCTGGCGGTCGGGGAAGTCGCCCACCGGCCCGAGGGCCAGGTCGTAGCGGCCGGCCGCGATGCCGGTGAGCTGGCTGGGCAGCCCGTCCACGGTCACGTGCTCGATCTTGACGCCGAGCAGGCCGCCCAGCTCTTCGGCCAGTTCGGCCGCGGCACCGGTCATCGTCTTGCCGTCGGTGCCGGCGATCTCGTACGGCGGGAACGAGCCGTTGTTCACCGAGACCAGCTTGCCCGCGGTCTTCACCTTGTCGGGCAGGCGGTCGAACAGGGCCTGGTCCTTGGCGTGGGTGGCAGCGGCGGGGGCGGACGAGCTGTTGTCCCCGACGGCGCCTTGGCTCTCCGTGGGGTTGGCGCCGCATCCGGCCAGCAGCAGGGCCCCGGCCATGACGGCTCCTACGGCATGGGTCTTACGCATTACGCGCTCCTTGGGCTATCGAGAGCCGGTCGTGGGACCGGTCGAGGGGGTGATGGGGCGGGGATCGACTTTGAAACGCCGGTTGGCGAGGACGGGCAGGGTCTGGCGGGCCTGGTCGAGTTCCTCGGCCGAGGCTTCGGACCAGAGCAGACCCGGGGTGTCGCCGCCGAGCCGGGCACGGGTGATGCCGAGCGGATCGACGAACATGCTGGCGCCGATGTTGCGGCGGCCGCACTCGCCGGAGGCGGCGACGTAATAGGTGTTCTCCAGGGCGCGGGCGGTGACCATGACCTCCCAGTGCCACTCCTTGGCGGGTCCCCGTACCCAGGCCGCGGGCAGGGCAACCACCTGGGCGCCCTGGTCGGCGAGGATCCGGGCGATCTCGGGGAACCGGACGTCGTAGCAGGTCATCATGCCGACCTTCCAGCCGGCGCAGTCGATGACGACGGGGTTGTCCGAGCTCGCCAGCACGTTGTCCGACTCACGCCGGCCGAAGGCGTCGTACAGGTGCAGCTTGCGGTAGATGTCGATGATCTGGCCGTCGCGCAGCGCGACCAGCGTGTTGATCACCCGGCCGTCCTCGGCGGGCTGGTGCATGCCGACGATCACCGTGGTGGACGTGCCGCGGGTGCGCTCGGCCAGCCCGGTGACGAACGGCCCGTCGAGCGGCTGGGCCGCCTGCCGGATCCGGATCGGGTCGTCGACGAACAGGGCCATCGCCCCTTCCGGGAGCACCAGCAGGTCCGCGTTCCCGGCCGCGGCCTCGTCGAAGAGGTCGGTACAGGTCTTCAGGTTGGCCGTCCAGTCCTCGGCTGAGGCGAACTGGCCGATCGCGACGCGCAGATTGTTCATGAGGCGAAGACCTCCTGAGAGTCGATGGGAGCGGGGGCGATCCCCTGGGCGTGCAGTTCCGCGCAGAAGGCCGCGGTCATCGCGGCGTTGGCGGCCGTGCCGTACGGCATCCAGTCCTCGCCGAAGGCCGCCTGGGTCCTGCTCAGGTCGGCGAGCAGCCACGGGGTGGTGTCGGTCAGGAGGCGCCGCCGCGCCAGCCAGTGCCGCTTGGACCGCTCGAAGAGCTCCTGCACGGCCCCCGGCAGCTCGGGGTGGCGCTCGACGACCTCGCGCTTGAGCGTCACCAGGTGGATGCCGGGGATGAAGCCGTTGCGGTGGAAGTAGTCGAGTTCGGCCGCCGGGTGGTCGGCCAGGAGGTGACGGAACCGGCTCTCCGGCGTGAAGAAGCCCGCGGGCATGAACGGCGTCATGATCGCGTCGAGCCGTCCGGCGTCGAGCTCCTCCGCCAGCGAGCCGTCGGTCACGCTGACGTTGTCCGGCAGCTTCATCCCGCCGACGCGGTCCTTGCCCGGCTCGGGCGCGTCCACGGCGCCGACCGTCCACTCGATCCCGGTCAGGTCGACTCCGGCCGCCCGCAGGAGTGCCCGCGTCCAGGTGTTGCCCGAGTCCGGCCAGCCGGTGAGGCCCACGCGGGCCCCCTTCAGCTCGGCGAACTCGCGTAGCTCGCTGTCGCGGCGCACCAGCACGCACCGCTGCCGGAAACCGCGCATCACGAAGACGGGCAGCCCCACCAGCCGGTCGTCACCCTGGGCCCGGCCGAGGACGTACCTGCTGAAGGAGGTCTCCCCGCCGTCCAGCTCCGGCTCGCTCAGTACGTCCGGCGTCATCGCCCGGGAATCGAGATCCAGGTCGAACGCCTCGGACGTCAGCGTCCCCGTCGCCACGGGAACGAGGTGATCCCAGTCGCGGAGACCAAGCCGAATGCGAGGTTTCGTCACAAAAACTCCCCTTAGTTATGTATTGGGCTGTACCTTATGTTCAGCGAAATCCGCTACACAAGCTGTGCTTTGTTGCTGAACAAAGCTTTGTCCGATGGGAGGTCTCGTGGAGGTGGATCCCGCCTGGCTCGGGCAGCAGGTGCGCGAACCCAGTGCGCGCGGCGTCGCCACCTGTCTGATCGACCTGATCAGGCAGGGAACGCTGCGCCCCGGCGCGCGGCTGCCCACCGTGCGGCGGCTGGCCCGCGAGCTGGGCGTCAGCCCGAGCACCATCGCCGAAGCCTGGTCGGAGCTGCGGAAACACCGGATGATCGGTACGGATGGCCGGCGCGGAACGGTCGTGCTCGGGCCTCCGGGCGTGCCGCACCCCGCGCGCTACGAGCGGATCGGCCACTTCGGCAACCGGCTGGCGATCGACCTCGCCATGGCGGCGCCGGACCGGGCGCTGCTCCCGCCCCTCGGCGCCGCGCTCGCCGCGGCCTCCACGGCCGAAGGGCTCAACGACTACACCCGCGAGACGATCACCCCGCGCCTGCGGGCCGCCGTCGAGCCTACCTGGCCTTTTCCCGCGCAAGGCTGGCTGGCGCTCGGCGGCGGGTACGAAGGCGTCCAACTGCTCTGCCAGACGACCGCCCTGCCCGGCGACCGCATCGCCATCGAGGAACCCACGGCGGCCAGGCTGCTGGACATCCTGGAGATGATCGGCGTCGAGCTGGTCCCGGTCGCCTGTGACGAGGACGGGCCCATCCCGGCCGCGCTCGCCGAAAGCCTGCGCTCCAGCCCGGTGGCGTTCGTCTACCAGCCGCGCGGCCACTCACCGTGCGGCCATGCCGTGCCCGAGGCCCGCTCCGCCGAGCTGGCCCGGCTCCTCGCGCCCACGAACACCCTCATCGTCGAGGACGACGGGATCGGCGACCTGTCCGCCGAGCCCCTGAACAGCCTCGGGACGACGCTGCCCGAGCGGACGGTGCTCGTGCGCTCCTACTCCAAGTCGCACGGACCCGACCTCCGGCTCGCGATCATCGGCGGGGCCGCGGACGCCGTGGAACGGGTACGCGTGCTGCGTAGCTTCGGCACCGGCTGGACCAGCCGGATCCTCCAGGACACCCTGGCCCACCTGCTCACCGACCCCGCCACACAGGCGATCGTGGAGCGGGCCCGCACCACGTACGCCCGGCGCCGCGCGAGCCTGGCCGCCCTGCTGTCCACCCGCGGCGTGCACACCGGCGGCCGGGACAGCCTCGTGCTGTGGGTCCCCGTCCACGACGAGTCGGAGGCCCTGGTCACGCTGGCCGCGCACGGCATCTCGGCGGCGCCCGGCAGCCGTTATCGGGTACGCCAGGGACGGCCGCACCTCCGGCTGGCCATCGCCGCCCTCACCGAGGAACCGGCCGAACTCGGCGAGCTCGCCGACGTGATCGCCCTGGCCGCCAAACGACCGGGCGCCGACCGGCACTAGCGCCCGCGGGCTCAGGTCGCGAAGCCGTCCAGAGCCGCCTGGACCTCCTTGCGCATGGTGTCGCTGCCGGTGTGCCCCGAGTCGTCCACCACGACGAGCCGGGCGGCGGGCCAGCGTTGGGCCAGGTCCCAGGCGTTCTCCAGCGGCGAGCCCAGGTCGAAGCGGCCATGGAGGAGCACGCCGGGAATCCCGGCCAGTTTGTCGGCCTCGCGGAGCAGAATGCCCTCCTCCAGCCAGGCGGCGTTGGAGAAGTAGTGGGCGCAGATCCGTACGAAGGCCAGGAGGGCGAGGGGCGGCCGGTCACTGTAGGCGTTCGGCGAGCCGTTGACCTCCATGGAGATCACCGTGTCCTCCCACGCCGTCCAGTCATGGGCGGCTTTGGCGCGGACGGCGGGGTCGGGGTCGGACATGCGGCGCGCGTAGGCGGCCAGCACCTCGCCGTCGTTCTCGGCCTCGGGGACGCCCTCCCGGAAGCGCTGCCGCTGCTCGGGGAAGTAGCGGCCGACGCCGAAGTAGAGCCAGTCGATCTCGGAGCGGCGCGTCATGGTGACGCCGCAGATCACCATCTCCGACACCCGCGTGGGATGCGTCTCGGCGTAGGCGAGCATGAGCGTGGACCCCCACGAGCCGCCGTAGAGCAGCCACTGGTCGACGCCGAGGTGCTCGCGCAGTCGTTCCATGTCGGCGATCAGGTGGTGGGTGGTGTTGGTGGTCAGATCGGTGGCCGGGTCACTGGCGTGCGGCCGGCTCCGGCCGCAGTTGCGCTGGTCGAACAGGATGATGCGGTAACGCTCGGGATCGAAGCCGCGCCGCTGACGCGGCGTGCAGCCCGAACCGGGGCCGCCGTGGACGACGAGCGCGGGCTTGCCCTGGGGGTTCCCGCAGACTTCCCAGTAGACGAGATGGCCGCCGCCGACGTCGAGATGCCCATGGTCATAGGGCTCGATGGGAGGGTACACCGGTCAAAATTTAGTACGGCTCGCGCCCGGTGTGAGCGCAAGCCGTACTACGGGGGTCAGAACGAGAACGCCTGGAATTCGGCGGCTCGGGCCTGGTCGCGGAAGGGGCTGGCCGTGGCGCAGTCCGTCGAGGAGTTGGGGTCGGCGTCCTGTTCACCGGCGTAGAGCGGGTTGCCGGTGCACTGGGTGGTGAGCGTGCGGAGCATCAGGTGGGTGGCGGTGGTGGTGGGGATGTTGAACGACTTGATGAGCAGGTTCGCGCCACGGGGACGAGGGCGCGTGGTCTTGAACGCGTCCGCGGGGCTGGTGTAGATCTTCCTGAAGTTCGCCGGGTCGGCGCAGTCCTTGGCGCAGGCGAGCACCTCGAAGGAGCGCAGGGCGGTGAAGCGGTTCTGCGCGCCGGGGTCGGCCGGGTCGCTGATGTTGGGTCTGAGCATGGCGCTGACCTGGACTCTGCGGATCTTGACGGGAGTGTCGCCCGCCAGGTCCACCGTGACCGACCTGCCGGCCGGCGCCCCGGTGAGCGAGGCCCAGTTCGTGGCCTCGGTCTCGTCGATCAGCTTGGCCTGGTTGACGCCGTCGCCCGAGGCCGTCGCGCCGGCCGTGGCCGAGGCGAGGTTACGTGACAGCGGCAGGGGTAGCGGCAGCTTCGCGCCGCCCACCACCGGGAACTTCAGCCGCGTGTGCCCGAACCCGTTGCCCGCCACCACGAAGTCGTAGAGGCCGGGCGTCATCTCGACGGTGTCGCCGAGCGGCGTCGCCGGGTCGGTGTCGGCGACCGGGACCACCCGTCCCTCGTAGTCGCCCACGTACAGGCGCAGCGCCGCGCCCTTCGCCTCGCCCAGCGGCTTGAGCTGCAGCGAGCCGTTCTTGCCTGCCGGGTTGACGAAGCTGGGCGTGGGGTCGGGGTCGTTCGGGCCGACGCTCGCCGCGTTCGCGCCCAGGCCGTGCTCGGCGAACACGCGCCACATGATGTCCTGGTCCGCGCCGTCGAAGCGCAGCGCGTCGGCCGCGAGCAGCGCGTCCCGGTGGTCGACGTAGCTGACCGCGCCGGAGGCCATCAGCAGCAGGGCGTCGAGGGAGAGCTGGGCCCAGCGCCGGTTGCCCGGGCACCTGCCGATCGGCGTCTTGCCGTCCGCGCAGGCCCGCTGCTGCTTCGCGGTGCCCTTGCCGTACCGCTTGACGAAGGCGTCCCGCACGTCGAACTGGGTGGCCGACCAGATCTCGCCGTCGGCGTGGACCTGCTGGCCCACCAGGTCGTAGGCGATGTCGCTGTAGTTGAGCGGCGACTTCGACATGTCGTAGTTCCGGATACCCCGCTCGCGGTCTCCGGTGACGTAGCCGCCCGTGACGTACGGAGTCAGGCCCGAGGGGCGGAAACCGTACTCGAACAGGTACTCCATCGCCATCAGGTCGGAGGTGCTCTCGTTCATCGCGCCGGCCTGGGCGCCGCTCCAGCCGGCGGTCGGGCCGCCGATCATGCGGCCGGAGATGGCGTGGGTGTCCTCGTGGCCGATCACCGACATGTCGTAGTCGCCGTCCACGCACGGGGAGTAGAACGAGCCCGCGATCGGCTGCCACAGGTACATGTTCGTGATCGGCGCGACCCCGTCGGGGCCGGTGATCTGGTTGGCGTTGTCGCGGACGGTCAGGTCGCGGGCGCCCGCCTGGGCGTTGCCCTGCTCGGGGTCGTTGCCGAGGCCGCCTCGGTCGCCGTTGTTCACCTGCATGTTCCACGCGGTCTCGGTGAAGCCGAGCCGATAGGACCAGTCGTGCATCCTGTTGTGCATGGCGTTCAGGTTGGCGATCGCGGCTTCGAGGTCGTTCTCGCCGCTCTGGTCGAACACCGCGGGGTTGCACTTCGCCGTGTACCAGGTGTTCTGCCACGGGTAGGAGTAGTTCCGGCTCGGCCTGAGCACGTTGCTGCGGGTGCCGACCGTGAACGGGTCGCCGCTCGCCCGGTTCTCGAACGTCTTCGCCGCGTTGCCGACGCTGGTGCCGGTCGGGGTGTTCGTGGCGTGGTCGACGTCCCACGCCTTGCCGGTCGGCGGGTCGCCGCCGGTCACGTAGTCACAGCCGGGAGCCGCCGCGAAGCACCAGGTCTGGCGGGTGTCGGTGGCGGAGTAGTCGTCCGGCGGGTTCGACGGGAACGCCGACCAGTGCGGGTTGTCCGGGTCGAAGTGCTCGACCAGGTTCTCCCGGACCAGGATCGCGCCGCTGACCGCGTCCACGTGCGTGGTGTAGCCGGCCGCCTCGTCCTGACCGCCGATCAGGACGACCTGGTACGCGTTGTGCACCCCGTCGGGTGCCGGTACGGCCACCGCGCTGACCTGCTTGGTGACGGCCGTGGCCAGGTCGATGCCGTCGTCCCTGGCCGCGATCTCCAGGGCCTGCCGCTCGGTGATCGTGGCGGCCGGCGGCGCCCCGGTGTCGCGCGACAGCGAGGAGGTGACGTGCCTGACCTTGCCGTCGGCCACGCCGATCGCGACGAGGCCGTCCACGCCGGCCGGCAGGTCGCCGAAGCGCTGGCGCAGCAGTACGGCATGGCCCGCGCCGATGGGGTTGACCGCGACCTTCTCCAGGGCGTCGACCGACGCGCCGGACAGGCCGAAGACCCGCTCGTTGTTCTTGAGATAGGCGCGTGCGGCCTGCTCCGGGTCGGCGCCCAGCCCTTCGGCAAGCGGCGCGGCGCTGGTGATGGCGGCCGGGGTGCCCAGCGCGTTCCAGCGGATCTCGGCCGCCGCGCCCGCGCTCCGTGCGTTGATCCCGACCGGCGGCGGGACTCTGCCTTGCCGGTTGTCCAGGTCGGGCTTGCCGGGCTCGCCGTCCTGAACGTCTTGGATCTGGGGAACTGTCCCGCCCGGTTCACTCCGGGCGGCTCCGGTGAGGGGTAGAGAGGACGCCGCGATGGCGAGGACGACGACAGTGCTGCGTAACCAGGGTCTGGTCGACACCTTTTCCTCCTGCACGCCAGGGACTTGCGCGATCAGGTCCCGCGCCTCCGCAAGAGTTAACACTGGTTCTATGAGCTGACAAGATCTTGTAAAGCCTGCGATATCGGCGTATGGGGGATATAAAAAGCGGCCCGCGTCAGCGCTCCCGCAGCCGGTACGCCCGGCGTGCCGTACCCCCGAAGACGTCCGCCCGCTCCCCCGCCGACAGGCCCGCGCACAGCTCATCGGCCGCCGACACGACCCGCTCGTAATCCGCCGCGAGCAGGCAGACCGGCCAGTCCGACCCGAACATCACCCGCTCAGGACCGAACGCCGCCAGCACCGTCTCGGCATAGGGCCGCAGGTCGGCCACCTGCCAGGATGCCCAGTCGGCCTCGGTGACCATCCCGGACAGCTTGCAGTACACGTTGGGGTGTCCGGCCAGCTCCCGGATCCTGCTCGCCCACGGTTCGAGCTCCCCCGAGGCGATCGGCGGCTTGGCCAGGTGATCGAGGACGAACGTCAGCTCGGGCATGGCGGCCACCGTGTCGATGGCGGCGGGCAGCTGACGCGGCAGCGTGAGCAGGTCGTAGGCCAGGCCCGCCGCGGCGACGGCGGCCAGCCCGCGGCGGACGTCCGGGCGGGTGAGCCAGCCGGGGTCGGGTTCGGCCTGCACGCCGTGCCGGACTCCTACCAGCCCGCCGGGCAGCCCGGCCAGCGTCTCCGCGGCGGCGGGCGAGGTGAGGTCGATCCAGCCCACGACGCCCGCCACCAGGTCGGACTCCGCGGCCAGCGCCAGGAACTCCGCGGTCTCCGCCAGGTCGGGCAGCACCTGCACCAGCACGGTCTCGCTCACTTTGTCCGCGGCCGCGTGCCCGGCGAGCCGGTCGAGGGTGAAGGTGCGGCGGATCGGCGCCAGCTTCTCGGCATCGAGCCAGGCGTGGGGCCGGACGGCGAGGTCCCAGACGTGGTGGTGCGCGTCTAAGCGGGTCATCTCGACTCGGCGGCGAGGACGAGGCGGAACCAGCTTTCGGTCGTGCTGATGTGCATCAGCGCCGCGGCCTGGGCCAGCGGGGCGTCCCGCGCGGCGAGCGCGTCGTAGATCGCCTCGTGCTCGGCCAGCGTGCGGTCGGCGCTGCCCGCCACCACGGTCCCGCGCCACACGCGCATCCGCATCGTCCGGCCGGAGATGCCGTCGAGCAGCGTGCACAGCGTCTCGTTGCCGGTCGCGGCCACCACCGCGCGGTGGAAGGCGGCGTCGAAGTGGTTGAGCTTCTCCACGTCGTCACTGACCTCCCGCATGGCCGCCAACTGCTCGCCGATGACGGCGAGCTGGGCGTCGGACACCCGGGTGGCGGCCAGCGCCGTCGCGACCGGCTCGAACAGCCGCCGGGTCTCGATGACCTCCATAAGCGTGTCGTCGCGCAACAGCTCGATGGCGATGCCGAGCCCTTCGAGCAGCAGCGCCGGCTCCAGGCTGGTGACGTACGTGCCGTCGCCCCTGCGCACGTCGAGGACACGCGCCACGACCAGCGCCTTGACCGCCTCGCGCAACGGGTTGCGTGAGACGCCGAGCTGGGCGGCGAGCTGCGGTTCGGGCGGCAGCCGCGAGCCCGGCGGGAGCTCTCCGGACTGGATGAGCTGCCGGATCCGGGCGATGGCCTCGTCGGTCAGGGACATCTGATCCTCTCCGGCGGGAGATCGTTCGCAGGCTGGAATCTAACAAACATCCCATGTTCTGGCCAGCCCCCTGCGCCAAACGTGGGGGGCTGGACAGAAGATCCCTATCGAGCGTACTAATACATCCCACGTCCGCCTTAACCTCCGCGCAACAAAAGGAGTAATGGTGACCCACGGCTACACACGCAGGGGCGTGCTCACGACCGGGCTGGGAGCCGCGGCCGGTTCCCTGCTCACGAGCGGCCTCGCCGCGGACCCGGCGCGGGCCGCCCGGTCCGCGCCGGACAACCCCCTCACTCTCTGGTACGGCAAACCCGCCGCGGCCTGGCTGGAGGCATTACCTGTCGGCTGCGGGAGACTCGGCGCCATGGTCTTCGGCGGCGTGGCCACCGAACGCCTGCAGCTCAACGAGGACAGCATCTGGGCCGGCGGCCCGCACGTCTACGACAGCCCCGAGGCACTGGCCGCGCTCCCGCAGATCAGGCAACTGGTCTGGGAGGACAAGTGGCAGGCGGCGCAGAACCTGGCCGACCAGAAGTTCCTCGGCCGGCCCAGCGAACAGGCCCCCTACCAGGTGCTCGGCGACCTGGCGCTGACCTTCCCGGGTTCCGCCGAGTTCACCGAGTACCGCCGCGAGCTCGACCTGACCCGCGCCGTCACCACGGTCACCTACGTCCGCGACGGCGTCCGCCACACGCGCGAGGTCTTCGCCAGCAACCCCGACCAGGTCATCGTGGTACGCCACACGGCTGACAAACCGGGCGCGGTGACGTTCCAGGCGGCCTTCTCCAGCGCGCAGAGCTCGACCACGGCCGCGACCGGCCAGGCCTCGATCGCACTCGACGGGGTCAGCGGCGAGACCCAGGAAATGAAGGGCGAGGTACGTTTCCAGGCCTTGGCCAGGGCCGAGGCGAAGGGCGGCACGGTCCGCACCGACGGCGGCACGCTGATCGTGGAGGGCGCCGACGAGGTCACGCTGCTGATCTCCATGGGTTCGAGCTACCGGAGCTTCAAGGACGTCGGCGGCGACCCCGCCCAGGTGGCGGAGCGGCATCTGGGGCGGGCGAGCGGGCGGCCGTACGAGGTGCTGCTGCGCAAGCACGTACGGGATTACCAGCGGCTTTTCGGGCGGGTGGCGATCGACCTGGGCACCTCGGAGGCGGTCGCGCTGCCGACCGACGAGCGCATCGCCCGCAAGCAGCTCGACACTGACCCGCAGCTCGCCGCGCTGTACTTCCAGTTCGGCCGCTACCTGCTGATCTCCAGCTCCCGCTCGCCCGGCTACGCCGCCAACCTTCAGGGCATCTGGAACGACTCGCTCACGCCCGCGTGGGAGTCCAAGTTCACCATCAACATCAACTGCGAGATGAACTACTGGCCGGCCGCGCCGGCCAACCTCACCGAGTGCATGGAGCCGCTGTTCGATCTGATCAAGGACCTGGCCGAGTCGGGGGCCAGGACCGCCAGGACGCAGTACGGCGCGGGCGGCTGGGTGGCCCACCACAACACGGACGGCTGGCGCGGGACCGCGCCCGTCGACTTCGCCTTCTACGGCGTGTGGCCGAGCGGCG
Organism: Nonomuraea sp. NPDC026600; assembly: GCF_040638335.1. NCBI lineage: Bacteria > Bacillati > Actinomycetota > Actinomycetes > Streptosporangiales > Streptosporangiaceae > Nonomuraea > Nonomuraea sp. NPDC026600. Next base: position 212,724 of record NZ_JBEZYD010000002.1, on the reverse strand, counting down.
GCGCGTGGCTCTGCCTGACGCTGTGGGAGCACTACCTCTACACGGGTGACGAGCGGCGGCTGCGCGAGCACTTCCCGCTGATCAAGGGCTCGGTGGAGTTCTTCCTGGACACGCTGCAGACCGACCCCAGGACCGGCTACCTGGTGACCAACCCCTCGCACTCCCCCGAGGTGGGCCACCACGAGGACGGTGGCGAGAACGTCAGCATCTGCGCGGGTCCGACCATGGACATGCAGATCCTGCGGGACCTGTTCGGCGCGTTCGAGGAGGCTGCGACGATCCTCCGGCTGGAGGAGGGGATGCGGGAGCGGGTGAAGCAGGCCCGGGCCCGGCTGGTGCCCACCCAGGTGGGTCATCTCGGCCAGATCCAGGAGTGGCAGGAGGACTACCGGGGCGACGCCGCGTTGTCGCGCAGCCGGCACATCTCACATCTGTGGGGGCTGTTCCCGAGCCACCAGATCGACCCGCGCCTGACCCCCGACCTGGCCACGGCGGCCCGCCGGACGCTGGAGCTGCGGGGCGAGGCGGGGGCGGGCTGGTCGCTCGCCTGGAAGATCAATTTCTGGGCGCGGCTGCTGGACGCGCCGGAGGCGTACAAGCGGCTGAGCAATCTGCTGCTGCCCGCCCGTACGGCGCCCAACATGTTCGACCTGCATCCGCCGTTCCAGATCGACGGCAACTTCGGGGGGACCTCGGGGATCACCGAGATGCTGCTGCAGAGCCACGGCGACCAGGTGCACCTGCTGCCGGCGCTGCCCGCGGCCTGGCCGGCGGGGTCGTTCGGCGGGCTGCGGGCTCGGGGCGGCTTCGAGATCGACCTGGAGTGGAGCGGCGGGGCCGTCCTCCACGGGAAGATCTGCTCGGACCTGGGGCGGAAGCTCACGCTCCGCACCGCGAAGGACGTCACGGTCACCGAGCACGGCAGGCCGGTCAAGAGCGAGCGACCGGAGCCGGGGGTGATCGTCTTCGACACTCGGCGCGGCGGGGTCTACGACCTGGCCGCGTCCGCCTGAGCGTCAACCGGAGCGTCCGCCGGGACGACGTCCTACGCGTCCGCCGGGACGTCGGCCTGGGCAGCCGCCTGAGGTGGCCGGTTTCGGGGCGGGGTGCGGGAGGACTCGCCCCGGGCGTGGGCGGCGAACAGGCGGGCCGCCTCGTCCGGGTCGCCGGCGGCCAGCGCCGCCGCCAGGTCGTCGTGGTAGTCCGCCATCGCGCCCCAGTCGCCACCGTAGAGCGGGTTGCCGACCACGTGCAGGCTCCACAGGTTGGACTCGATGGTCCGCCAGAGCCGCAGCAGGAAGGAGTTGCCGCAGGCGGCGCAGACGCGCCGGTGGAAGGCCAGGTCGGCGTCCCTGAACGCGCCGATGTCGCCGTCGCTCGCCGCCTGCCGCATCGCCCGCACGTCGCCCGCGAGCTGCCGCAGCGTCTCGGGCCGGACGCGGGTGGCGGCGCCGCGCGCGGCGTACTCCTCCAGCAGCACCCGGATGTCGCGGACCTCGCGGGCCTGCTCGTCGGAGATCTCCGCGACGTAGCTGCCCCGGTTGGGATAGGAGATGACCAGGCCCTCGTGCGCCAGCCGCTTGATCGCCTCCCTGGCCGGGGCCTGGCTGGTGCCGACCCGGCGGGCGATCTCCGACTCCACCAGCCGCTGCCCGGCCACCAGCTCGCCGGCCACGATCCAGCCGCGCAGCAGCGCGTAGACCCGGTCGGACAGCAGTTCCCTGGGCAGCACCCGGGCCGCGGGCGGCGCGACCTGCTGCTCCTGCCAGATGCGCGCGACCGTGGACTGCGAGAGGCCGAGCTGCTTGGCCATCGTGCGGGTGGACGGCACGGCGGACCCGGTGGCCGCGGCCGCGATCACCCGCTCGGCCTCCTGCCGCTCCGCGGTGCGCGGGCGGCCGGGGCGCGGCGCGTCCGCCAGGCCGTCGAGGCCCCGTTCGATGAACCGGTCGCGCCACTTGGTGACGGTCGCGGGACTCACCGCCAGCCGCGTCGCGATCTCGTTGCGGGGCAGGCCGTCGGCGCAGGCGAGCACGATGCGGCTGCGCAGGCGCAGGTTTCCGCCGCCCTCCGCCCATGCCCGCAGGGCGGCGAGCTCCGCCGCGCCGAGCACCAGCCGCTTGCCGTCCTCGCGTCCAGCCATCCGCCCATCCTAACGTATTTATGACTCAGGCAATCCGCTGGATACCTATTTACGTGGCCCTTGACGAGCCTATGTGACCTACGTATTAAATAATCGTTAATCGAGTGACGACCCATTAAAAGGCGTCTCCCTTGGAGGTGCGATGCGCTCCCCACGTCCATTCCTCGCCCTGGCCGCCGTCGGATGCCTGTCCCTGCTCGCCGGCTGCGGCGGGGGCGGTTTCGCCGGTGACGGCCAGGAGCGGCCGAGCGGGGGCGGCCAGGCCACGGTCCGGATGCTGGTCAACATCACCCCGAACCTCACCCAGGCGTACTGGGACGGGCTGGTCAAGCCGTTCGAGCAGGCCAATCCCGGCATCGACGTCAAGATCGAGGCGCCGACCGGCAAGGGCGTGGCCGACACGCTCCCGCAGCAACTCGCCGCGGGCAACGCCCCCGACGTGGTCGAGACGCTGACGGCCGACGAGAGGCTCGCCAAGCAGGTGCTCGACCTGACCGATCAGCCGTGGGCCAAGGACACGCCGCTGGCCGAGCAGGCCAGGCTGGGCGGCAAGATCTACACGGTCGGCGTCGGTGTGCAGGCGCAGTCGCTGGTCTTCTACAACAAGAGCGCGTTCGAGAAGGCCGGGATCGACCGGCCGCCGGCCACGTTCGACGACTTCGACGAGGTCATGGGCAAGCTCAAGGCGGCCGGGTGGCTGCCGCTGCAGACCGGCGGCGAGTTCCTGACCGGGCTCCAGTTGCTGCAGTTGTCCAACCCGTCGCGCGCCCAGACGCTCCCCACCTGGCAGCAGGACATCAAGGCGGGCAAGATCAAGGCGGGCGAGTCGCTGCTGCCGTACCTGGAGCGCTACCGCACGTGGATCGACAAGGGGTACGTGGACAAGAACGCGCTCGGCATGAAGTACGCCGACGCCGAGACCGCCTTCCTGTCCGGCAAGTCGGCGATGTACGTCATGGGGAGCTGGTTCACCGCCTCCGAGGCCAAGTCCAAGAAGGACTTCGAGGTAGGCGTCTTCCCCGCCCCGGTCGACAAGGGCCAGCGGTACCCGGGCCCGCAGGGCGCCACGATGGCGGCCCCGTACATGATCCTGAAGTCCACCCCGCAGAAGGACGCGGCGCTCAAGCTGGTGCGGTGGCTGGTCACCGACCCGGCGGCGGTCAAGAGCCAGCTCAAACAGGACGGCAACTTCCGCGCCGGGGTGGAACGCGAGTTCACCCCGCTGGAGAAGCAGGTGCAGCAGATCCTCGACGGCGCCCCCTCGGGAGTCCCGCAGGGTGAGGGGTACGGCGACGCGACCCTGCCCAAGGGCTTCAACGCCGCCTGGAACACCGAGGTCCAGGGCCTGTATGTGGGCAAGTCGCCCAAGGAAGTGGCCGAGGGCGTGGACCGCTGGCTGGCCGGCCGGAAATGACGCTCACCCGGGTAGCACCCCTCGTCACCACCACGGTCGTGCCGCGGAAGCCCAGGAGACGCGACGGATGGGTCACCGCGATCATGGTCGGCCCGGCCACCGTCCTCTACACCGTGATGCTGATCGTCCCGGTCGGCCTGGCCCTCTATCTGAGCCTGACCGACTGGGACGGCTTCAGCGCCGACCCGGCCTTCGTCGGCGCCGCCAACTACCTCGACCTCCTGGACGACCCCGACCTGCGCCGCGCGGCCTTCGTCACCCTGCTCGTCGCGGCGGCGGGCACGGCCGGGCTCAACCTCCTGGGCCTCGGCTTCGCCCTCCTGGTCAACGGTGCCTCCAGGGCGAACACGTTCTTCCGGATCGTGCTGTTCTACCCGCACGTGCTCAGCGCCCTCGTGGTCGGCTTCCTCTGGTCGGCGATCCTCGGCACCACCGGCGCGGTCAACAACCTGGTCACCTCCTGGGGCGGCGAGGTGCTGCCGTTCCTGTCCGATCCGGCCTGGGCCATGGTCGCCATGATCGCGGTGCTGGTGTGGGCGGGGTTCGGCGTCAACGTGGTGCTGTACCTGGCCGGGCTGCAGGCCGTGCCGCACTCCCTGGTCGAGGCGGCGCGCATCGACGGCGCGACCCGATGGCAGGTGTTCAGGAACGTTACGCTGCCCGCTTTGGGCCCGTCCGTGACGGTCAACATCGTGCTGTCGCTGGTGACGCTGCTCAAGACGTACGACCTGGTGGTGTCGCTGACCGCGGGCGGCCCGGCCGGGCAGACGCAGACCGTCGCCTACCTCATCCTGTGGAACTCCTTCCACGACGCCCGCCTCGGCTTCGGCTCGGCGCAGTCGGTGCTGCTCATGCTGGTGACGGGCGCGCTGGCGTTCGTGGTGACCCGGCTGCGCAGGCGGGGCGAGCTGGCGGTGCACCAGTGAGAAGGACCTTCCTCTGGGCGAGCGTCGCCTTCATGCTCGTCCCCCTGTACGTGCTGACCGTCAACGCGTTCAAGGGCCAGCAGGACATCCTGGCCAACCCGTTCGGCCTGGGGAGCCTCACGCTGGAGCCCCTGGGCAGGGCGCTGACGAACCCGCAGTTCAACGTCGTCAAGGGGTACGCGGTCACGCTGCTGTTCGTGGTGGCGGTCAACGTGCTCTCCGTGGTGCTGGCCGCACCCGCGGCCTACGTGATCGCGCGCAGCCCGAAGCGCCGCTTCCGGGTGCTGATGCTGTTCTTCCTGGCCGGGACGTTCATCCCGGGCCAGGTGCTGGTCATCCCGGTGGTCTACGTGCTCAAGACGCTCGGGCTGATGGGCACGATCCGCGGGTTCGTGCTGTTCGAGACCGTACTCACGCTGCCGTTCTCGATCTTCCTGTACGCGGGCTACATCGCGACCGTCCCGGCAGTGCTCGACCAGGCGGCGGCCGTGGACGGGGCCGGGCGGCTGCGGACGTTCTGGCAGATCGTCTTCCCGCTGATGCGGCCGGCGGTCGCCACGATGGTCATCCTCAACACCTTCTCGGTGTGGAACGACTTCGTGAACCCGCAGATCATCCTGGGCCCCGGCAGCGGCCTGTACACGGTGACCACCGGCGTCTACGCGGCGGTCAGCCAATACGCCACCGACTACACGGTGGTCTTCCCGACGCTGCTGCTGGCCATCGCCCCGCTGCTGGTCTTCTTCGTCTTCATGCAACGGCACATCATCAGCGGCCTCACGGCCGGGTCCACGAAGGGATGACATTGCGGGAGATCAAGGCGACCGTCCCCCTCGGCACGCCGCCGGTCTGGGCAGTGCTCGAACGCCGACTCTTCGACGCGCTGGACCAGGCGTGGCGGGCCTTCGCCGCCCGCTACTGCGGGCCGGACGGCCGGCTCGTCTACCACGGCCACGGCGAGGACCGGGACGGCGCCGACGACTTCTATGAGGCGTTCTTCAACTGGCCGGCGCTCTACCAGCTCGGCGGCGCCGACGACCTGCTCGACGCGGCCAAGCACCACTGGGAGGGCGTGACCGCGCAGCTCACCGAGCTCGGCTACCTGGTGGAGGAGTTCGAGCGCGGTTACGACTGGTTCCATCAGGGCGAGTCGCTGCTGCTGTTCTACGGCATCTGCGCGGCCGACCCGCGCGACGAGCGCTTCCGCGACCTGTCCCGCCGCTTCGCCGGGCTCTACCTGCCCGGCTCGGCCAACTACGACGCCGAGCTCGACCTCATCCGCGCCCCGCACAACGGCGCGGGCGGCCCCCGGTACGGTCTCCAGCGCGAGTGGGCCTCCTACCACGCGGACCTGGACAGCATGCGGCCGTACGGGCTGCCGCTGCGCGACCTGCCGGGGATCACGGCCTGGTCGGACCTGGCCGACCCCGGCAACGCCGCCCGCATGGGCGCCGCGATGAGCGAGCGGCTCGGCCGCGGCGACGTGGCGATCAACCTGGCCGCCACCAGCCTGGCCGTCAACGCCTGGCTGTACGACGGCGACGACCGCTACCGGGACTGGGCGCTGCGCTACATCGGCGCCTGGCAGGAGCGGGCCGCCGCCAACCACGGCGTGCTCCCCGACAACGTCGGCCCGTCGGGCAAGGTCGGCGAGCTGCACGGCGGCCGATGGTACGGCGGCACCTACGGCTGGCAGTGGCCGCACGGCCTCTACAGCGTCGGCGCCGCCGCCGCGATCGCCGCGGTCAACGCCCACCTGCTGACCGGCGACCAGGCCGCGCTCGCCATCGGCCGCGACCCCCTGGACACCGTGTACGGCCACGCCAGGCAGGCCCCCGTGACCGGCACGGAGATGAGCACCAGCGACCGGTGGCTGGCCGAACTGGGCGAGGAGGCCGGGCTGCCCACCATGCTGGTGCCCAACCGGCACGACGACCAGGGCTGGTTCGACTTCCAGCCGCCGCAGCTCGGCCTGCCGGTCTGGCTATGGCACACGGGTCTGGCCGAGCAGGACGCGGACCGGATCGACCGGCTGCGCGCCGCCTCGGGCTACGACTGGACCACGGTACGGGCGTTCCGCAACAAGGAGGAGGCCGGGCACGAGGCGCCCTGGCTGGAGTTCCTGCGCGGCGCCAACCCCGGCTTCCCCGAGGCCATGCTGGCCACCGCGCTCGGCCAGGTGCAGCGGCGGATGGCGCTCATCGACGCCGACCACGCGGACCCGTCCACCATCCACGTGCACCACTGGCAGCGGCTCAACCCGGTGCTCACCGAGGCGCTGCTGCAACTGGTCACGGGCACGCCGCAGGTCCTCTACAACGGCGGGCTGCTGCCGGCCCGGCTGGCCTACTTCGACGCCGACCGCCACCGCCCCGGCCTGCCCCCCGACGTGGCCGCGCTGGTCGACTCGGTACGGCCGGACGGCGTCCGCGTCGAGCTGGTGAACCTCGGGCTGAGCCGCACCCGCAGGGTCGTGGTGCAGGCGGGCGCGTTCGGCGAGCACGACATCGACCGGGCGATGGTCACCGGCGCCGAGCCCGGCTACCCGGGCGACCCGCGCTCCTACACCGCTCCCCCGATCACCGAGGCCGAGCGGGAGGTGGCGGTGGGCGGGCCCCGGCTGCTCGTGGAGCTGCCGCCCGGCCGCCGCATCCGGCTCGACCTGCACACGACCGCCCGCGTCCGCACCCCGTCGCACCAGCACTACTGAGCATTCCTCGGCATTCCTGCGCCACACCAGCACTACTGAGCCGCGCCGCCACCACTGACCCACACCGGGCCTACTGAGGAGTTTCATGGACGACCCCATCTGGGACCTTCCCGTTCGCGGGCCGCTGCCCGCCGAACCCGATCCCGCCCTCGTGGCCGGGCTGTCCCGGATCAGCTCGGCCACCGCCTGCGCCAAACTGCACAACCAGGGCATCCGGCGGACCTTCATCGAAGGTCCGCGTCCCATCGCGCCAGGGCGGCAGGTCGTCGGCCGGGTCCGCACGCTGCAGTTCATGCCGCAGCGCGAGGACATCGCCTCCGGCCTCGGCCAGGAGTACGTCGAGCGGCACACCGCCCTGTGGGCCGTGCTGGAGGAGATCGAGCCCGGCGACGTGCTGGTCGTGCAGGCGTACGGCAGCGCCTACACCGGCTGCTTCGGCGACATGCTGGTCCGCTACTTCAAGCGCAAGGGCGGCGCGGCGATCGTCGTGGACGGCAGGATCAGGGACCTGCCCCGGGTCGCCGAGCTGGACGTGCCGATCTGGTGCACGGGCGCCACCCCGCAGTACGCCTCGCAGGCGGAGCTGTTCCCGTGGGCGTACGACGTGCCCGTGGCCGTGGGCGGGGCGCTCGCGCTGCCCGGCGACCTGTGCGTGGCCGACGACGACGGCGCCGTGGTGGTGCCGCGCCGGCGGGCCGCGTCCGTGCTCGAGGCCGCCGCCGACCACGAGCAGTGGGAGCGCTACAGCCGCGCCCGCATCGAGGAGGGCGGCGCGCTTTCCGACTATTACCCACTCACCCCCGAGACCCGCGCCGAGTACGAGCGGTGGCGGGACATGAAGGAGAGCCAGTGATCCTCAGGTCTCTGAGCGCGATCGTCTTACTGATCGGCGGATTGACGACCCCGACCCCCACCCCGGCCGCCAAGCCCACCTGCGACTACTACGTCTCCACCTCAGGAAGCGACCAGGGCGACGGTGGTTCCCGGCGCCCGTGGAAGTCGGTGGAGCAGGCCCGTGACCGGCTCCGGGCCAAGAAGGGCCACCAGAACTGCGACATCGTCGTCAACGTCAAGGCCGGTGACTACGTCGTCGACAAGACGATCACCTTCACCGAGGCCGACTCCGGCGAGAACGGCCACAAGATCACCTATCGCAGCGCCGACGGCCCGGGCAAGGCCAGGCTGCTCGGGGCCAAGCCGCTGACCGGCTGGCAGAAGTACAACGACACCATCTACAAGACCAAGGTCGACCGGAGCTTCTACACGCTCTTCGAGGATGGCAAGCGCGCCACCACCGCCCGCTACCCGAACAGGACCAGCGACGATCTGTGGTCGCCGTATCTGTTCTCCGTGACGCCCGAGGCGGAATACCAGGCCGTGCACAACTGGCTCTTCTTCGACCCCAAGGACGTCCCGAAGGAGTGGGACGCCGACTTCGACAAGAACTCCCAGATGGTCGTCTGGTCCGGCGGGTCGTGGAGCTGGTTCACCGACACCGTGCCGCTCGGCGGAGCCGACTTCCGCAAGAACTTCTTCACGCTCAACAACGACGCCCGCTTCACCCTCGTCAACAGCCGCAGCGGCTCGCGCTACTTCCTGCAGAACACGCTGCGCTTCCTCGACCAGCCGGGCGAGTACTACTTCGACTTCGCCAACAGCGAGGTCTACTACTGGCCCAAGAGCTCGATCGACAAGGTCATGGCGCCCACCGTCAAGACGATCGTCTCGCTGGCCGGCTCCTCCCCCGAGCACAGAGTGCAGAACCTCGCCTTCGACGGGCTGGCGCTGCAGTACTCCGACTTCGTCGACTGGTACAGGTACGGGTGGAACGGCCCCGGTGACTCGGGCTACGAGCACAAGTACCCGATCTACGACCGGCAGATCGAGATGCCGCGCAACAGGTTCGGCATGATCACCGTGACGAACTCCCGCGACATCGACCTGACGAGGCTGCACCTGTCCGACAGCGGGTACACAGGCGTCTTCCTGCTCTTCGCCAACGAGCGGGTCAAGGTGTCGGACGGCCTGCTTGACAACATCGGCGGCGACGGCATCAAGGTCGAGGGCGGCTACCCCGGCGAGGGCGACATTTCAGGACATCACACGATCACCAATAACTACATCTACCACGTCGGCGAGCTGGTCCCCGGCGACGCGGCCGGCATCGAGCTGATGAGCACGGGCAACAACACCGTCAGCAACATCGTCGTCAAGCACAGCGCCCGCTACGGCATCAGCCTGGAGGTCCGCCCCGAGATCAAGAACGAGGACAACTACGCCCGGGGCAACCGCTTCTCCTACATCCGCCTGGAGGAGACCGGCCTCGACAGCGGCGACATGGGCGCCTTCTACACCTACGGCGTGCACAACGTCGAACCGCATCCGATCGACAACTACGTCTCGCAGATGGTGATCGGCGACGTCATCAACGACCCCGCCGGGCAGATGCCGGACTCCGGCACGCGTGGCGTGCACATGGACGCGGGCGGGTGCGGCTTCGCCATCTCCAACGTCGAGGTCGGCAAGGTCAGCGACGACAAGTACCAGGCGTACAAGTGCAACGAGGTCACCAACGCCAACTGGGTGGACGGCTTCGACACCTCGAAGATGGAGTACGACAAGATCGGCGTGACCGGCGCGTTCCCGTACCCGATCCCGAGCTAGACGGCGGCCTTATGGCGCCGGGCCCGGCGCCATAAGGCCGCGGTATGCGCGGATGGTATGTCCCTCGATGATCGGCCCCGTCATACCGTGACGGCACCCCCCGATCCGAGGAGCTTCCATGATCCTTCACCGCCCGTCGGCGGCGGGCGCGGCGCTCGCGATCATCGCTCTCGTGCTCACCGCCACCCCCGCCACGGCCGCCCCCGTCGAAGTCGTCCAAGCCTCCGCCGTGGAGCCGCCGCCGGAAGTGATCGACGCGATGCGGCGCGACCTGGGCCACACCCGCGAACAGGTCATCACCCGCCTGGACAACGAGGAGCGGGCCCGCCGGCTCCAGCCCAAGCTGCGCGCCGAGCTCAAGGACCGGTACGCCGGATCCTGGGTGAACCAGGAGGGCCGGCTGGTGGTGGCCACCACCGACGCCGCCTCGGCCGCCGCCGTCACCGCCGCGGGCGCCCAGGCGAAGGTCGTCGGCCGGTCTCTGGCCGCGCTCACCTCGGTCAAGAACGCGCTGGACACCACCGCTGGGAAGACCGCCGGGCGAGAAGTCCCGGTCTGGTTCGTGGACGAGCAGGCCAACACCGTCGTGGTGCAGGCGCTGGACGCCGCCGCGGGCGCGGCGTTCGTGGTCGCGAGCGGTGTGGACCGCGCCGCCGTACGGATCGAGACCATCGCCGAGCGGCCGGTCACGTTCCAGAACCTGCGCGGCGGCGACGCCTACTACATCGCCGGCGGCTCACGCTGCTCGATCGGCTTCCCGGCGACCCTGGGGAGCACCCAGGGCTTCGTCACGGCCGGTCACTGCGGCACTCCCGGACTCACCACGACCGGGCCGGGCGGGCAGAGCCAGGGCACGTTCCAGGGTTCGTCGTTCCCCGGGAACGACTACTCCTGGGTCGCGGTCAACTCGCAGTGGGTCGCCCGCCCGGCGGTCAACGCCTACGGCACCGAGCAGGTACCGGTCTTCGGCTCCGTCGAGGCGCCGGCCGGGTCGGCCGTGTGCCGGTCGGGCTCCACCACGCACTGGCACTGCGGCGTCATCCAGCAGCGCAACGTCAGCGTGACCTACTCCCAGGGGACGGTCACCGAGGTCGTCCGGACGAACGTGTGCGCCGAGCCCGGCGACTCCGGCGGCCCGTTCATCTCCGGTTACCAGGCGCAGGGCGTCACCTCCGGCGGCTCCGGCAACTGCAGCGCCGGCGGCACCACCTACTTCCAGCCGGTCAACGAGATCCTCAACGCGTACGGGCTCACGCTGTCCATCGTGAACACCCAGTGCGCGGGCCACCCGAACCACCACTTCAACGACCTGACGGCGCACCAGGGCAACTTCGGCCTGCTCGTCCCCGACCCCGGCATCTACCCGCCGGCCGGCTTCACCTCCGCCGGCGCCGGCACCCACACCGCCTGCCTCGACGGACCCGGCACCGCGCGGATGCGGCTCAGCCTGGAGAAGTACTCCTGTTGCGGGCCCTTCGGCCTGCCGATCTGGACCGAGGTGGCGACCACCGCAACCGGCACCACCGTCAAGACCCTGAGCACCGGCCAGACCGCGGGCACCTACCGGTGGGTGGTCAGCGTCAGCGACACCATCGTCGGGCCGACCACCCCGATCGGCGAGTACTACTTCCTCGGCACCACCAGCCCCGCCTAGGTCAGGCGATCGCGGGCCCGCCGGGAGCTCAGCCGGCGGGCCCCAGCACCACGGGCAGCTCGACCGGACCTTCGGTGATAAACGACGAGGTGTAGGCGATCTGGCCCTGATCGACCGCCAGACGCAGCTCGGGGAACCTGCCGAACAGCGAGGACAGCGCGATGCGGGCTTCGAGCCTGGCCAGCGGCGCCCCTAGGCAGAAGTGCGGCCCGCGGCCGAACCCCAGATGCGTCTCCTGGCCGCGCGCGATGTCGAAGCGCCCCGCGTCCCCGCCGAACCTGGCCGGATCCGTCCCGGTGCCGGCGACCGCGATCATGATCGGTTCCCCGGCCCGGATCGTCACCTCGCCGAGACGCACGTCCTCCAGCGGGTAGCGGAACAGGACGTTGATCACCGAGTTCCGGCTGCGTAACGACTCCTCGACCACCTGCCCCCAGGCGTCCTTCGTACGTGCCAGGTCGAGCTGGTCGCGATCCGCGCACAAGGCGATGACCGTGTTGGCGAGCAGGTGCACGGTGGTCTCGTGACCGGCGATCAGCACCAGCCACAGAATCCACACCATCTCGCTGTCGGACAGCCGGTCCCCGTCGTCCTCCTGCGCCCGAATGAGCCCGGTGGTGAGGTCGTCACCCGGATCGCCGCGCTTGCTGTCGATGAACCGGCCCAGGTACCCGAGCAGGGCGGCCCCGGTCGCGGCGGCTTCCTCCGGGGTGGCGGTGTGCGACAGGAGCACACCGCTCCAGACGCGGACCTGGTTCCGATCGTCCTCGGGCACACCGAACAGCTCGCAGATCACGTTGACGGGCAGCGGCTCGGTGAAGTGCCGGACGAGGTCCACCACCTCGCCCTCGTCCGCCAGCCGGTCGAGTAGTTCGTCCGTCATCTCCTGGACGCGCGCGGCGAGGCCCTGCACGCGTCCCGGGGTGAAGGCTCGGTTGACCAGGCCGCGCAGCCTCCGGTGATCCGCTCCATCCTTCACCAGCAGGTGTTCGCCCTCGATGAGCTGCCGCAGCGGCCAGTCAGGGGGGATGGTGCCGTCGTGCAGCGCGGTGAAGTTCTTGGGGTTCTTGCTGAAGCGGACGTCGTCGTTGGAGAGGACCGCGTTCACCGTGTCGTACGAGGTCACGGCCCACGCATTGACCTTGCCCGGAAGCTCGATGCGGAACACCGGCCCGTTCTCGTCCCGATAGCGGTGAATCGTGCTGGACGCCAGCTCACCGGGGACCGGCATCGGCAGAGGATGGGTAGTCATTAAGGGATCTCCAATGTAGGAATGTCCCCCAACTTTCCGCTATGCGCAGGAACCGGCCAAGCCGGGATAGATGTCACCGCAGAGGCTTCAACATCTACCGGCCGCGCCACACTTAGAGGGTCTTTGTCATGAACGCGCTGTATGGGTCGGGCCGGTAATCCGAGAACGGCTCGCAGTATTCGAACCCGAATTTCTCGTACAGCTTCCTGGCGGGCAGGAAGAACTCGTCCGAGCCGGTCTCGAGGCTCAGCCGGGCGAACCCCATGCGCTTGGCCTCGGCGATGATGTGCTCCAGGAGCAGGGACGCGACCCCGCTCCGCTTGCGCACCGGCCTGGTACGCATCGACTTCACCTCGGCGTGCTCCGCGTCCAGCCTCTTGAGCGCACCACAGCCCACCAGGGTGTCCCCGTCGATGACCGTCCAGAACGTGACCTCGGGTTTGCGGAGCGCGTCGAGGTCGAGGGCATGCTTGCTCTCCAGAGGCGTGATGGACCGCATCTCCTGGAGGTGCTCGTCCAGGAACGCGGCGATCTCCGGGCCCGACAGGTCGTCAACGACGATCTTCATCCCCATGTGCGGCAGGATATCGCCCGGCCTACCGGGACGCGGGTTTGACCAGGCCGCAGTCGTAGGACAGGACGACCACCTGGGCGCGGCTGGTCAGGCCCAGCTTGGCCATCAGGCGGTTGAGGTGGGTCTTGACAGTGCCCTCGCTCACCGACAGCCGCTCGGCGATCTCCCTGTTGGACAGGGCGTGGCCGACCAGGCCGAGCACCTCGGTCTCGCGGCCGGTGAGGCGGTCCAGGACCGGCGGCGGAGACACAACGGCCTCCTGCGGCGGGGCGACGAACGCCTCGATCAGCCTCTTCGTGGCGATCGGGGCCAGCAGGATGTCACCGGAGGCGACCGTGTGGATGGCGGCGATCAGCCGCTCGGGCGGCGTGTCCTTGAGCAGGAAGCCACTGGCGCCCAGTCGCAGCGCGTTGAAGACGTACTCGTCCAGGTCGAAGGTGGTGAGGATGAGCACCTTGGGCGGCGTGCTCTCGGCGGCGGCCAGGATCCGCTCCGTGGCGGTGATGCCGCTGATGCCCGGCATCCGGATGTCCATCAGGATCACCTCGGGCTTGACGGCGGCGGCCAGGCGTATGGCCTCCTCCCCGTCGGCGGCCTCGCCCACCACCTCCAGGCCCGCCGCGCGCAGCAGCGCGGCCAGACCGGCACGGATGAGCACCTGATCGTCGACCACGAGCACTCTGATCATGAGCTCGTTTCTTGGGGCTGATCGTCGGGCGGGGGCAGCGGGAAGATCGCCAGCACCTCGAATCCGCCCAGCGGCCGCGGCCCTGCGGTGATCGTTCCCTGATAAAGCCTGACACGTTCGGACATGCCGATCAATCCGTGACCACGAGAACGGGAGCTCCCGGTGGCGCCGGCGCCGTCGTCGGTGACGCGTAACGCCAGTTTGGCAGGGCCGTACGTCACCCGGATCTCCACCGTGGCCGAACCGGCGTGCTTCAGCACGTTGGTCAGGGACTCCTGGACGATGCGGTAGGCGCACAGGTCCAGGCCGGGCGGCAGCGGCCGGGCCGCTCCCTCGACGATCACCGCGAGCGGCAGCCCGGCCGTGCGGATCCGCTCCGCCAGGGGTTCGAGGCTCTGGAGCCCGGGGGCCGTCGTGTACAGCCCCTCGTCCTGGTCGTCGGCCTCGATCCGCAGGATCGACAGCAACCGCCGCATCTCGGCCAGCGCCTCGTGGGTGGTGTCGGCGATGACCCCCAGCGCGGCGTGCGCGGTGGGCGGGTCGGCCAGGGCGACGTAACGGCCGAGGCCCGCCTGTATGGAGATCACCGACATGTGGTGGGCGACGACGTCGTGCAGCTCGCGGGCGATCCGCACCCGTTCGTGAGTGACGGCGATGCGGGCGGCGGCGTCCTGCTCCCTGCTGAGCTGGTCGGCCAGCTCCGCGAGTTGCCCGGTGCGCTCGGCCAGCAGCCGCCTGCTCGTGCCCGCGCCCACGGCGTAGCCCGCCACCAGGAGCGACTGCCCGAGGGCCGACCACAGCGCGACGCCGGGCTGGTGGACCGAGGCGTGCACCCACTCCGTCACGACCAGCGCGGCCCCGGCCAGGCAGACCACCCAGGACCGTTGGACGGCGACGGTGTAGAGCGTCACCAGCGGGCCCATGCTGTTGAGGCCGAGGTGATAGCCCAGCAGGTGGTAGACCAGCGCCGCCCCGGTGGAGACCAGCAGGACGGCGACCGGCGCCCGCCTGCGCAGGACCAGCGGCCCGTTCACCAGCAGGGTCAGCGTCAGGGACAAGGCGTCGGTGGGGCGGCCCTTGCCCGGCTCGTAGATCTCCCACAGCCACGTCCCGACGACCAGCGTCAGGGCCAGCGCGGTGTCGAGGAGCAGGGGGTGGGACGCGGACACCCGCCGGACGAGCGATACGGCGCTGATGTGCATCCGCCACGCTAACTCCGGCACCGCCCGTAACGCATCAAACCGCAGGTATACATCGGCTGCCGCAGAAGTTGCAGCCCAGCTCGGTGGACCTGCGAGTGACGCCTGGAAGCCGGCGGGCTCGGGCCGCACTTCGCGTGCGCGAGAAGCCCGTCCAGCGGTCGGTGACCAGCGGCCCATCCCGTAGCAGAATGTCATGGGGGGAAGTTTCCGCAGGTGACGGGGAGTGAGGCGTCGAAGAGGGGACCGATCAGGCCCGGCTGTCCACCGCGGGTGGCGGCAGAACCGGCCGTGCCCACGTCTACTTGGCCGGCCACATACGGAGCCCGGGGCGATGATCCAGGCCAGGAGCATGTTGGAGGCTGTTGTGCTGAACGACAATGAGCCCCGGTCACTTGCCGCGAACATCTTGCGGGTCCTCGCCGTCGCAGGCGCCTATTTCGCGGCCGCCAAGGTGGGGTTGCGGGAGGAGATGGTCGGCGGGCAGGTCACGCCGCTCTGGCCACCGACGGGCATCGCACTGGCCTGTCTCCTCCTCATGGGCAGCCGGGTCTGGCCGGGGATCACTCTCGGTGCGTTCCTGGTCAACCTGTCGCTCGGGCCGTCGTTGCTCGCGGTCGCGGCGATCTCCGTGGGGAACACCTTCGCTCCGCTGTGCGCTTACCTCATGCTCGTTCGCACCCGTTTCTCCATCGATCTGGATCGGTTGCGGGACGCGCTGGCGCTGGTGTTCCTCGGCGCCTTCATCGGGATGATGATCAGCGCGACGGTGGGCAGTGGTGTGCTCCTGCTCGCCGGCGCGCTGCGGAGCGGCGACTTCTGGCCGACGTGGTCGGTGTGGTGGGCGGGCGACGCGATGGGCGTGCTCGTGGTCACGCCCGTTCTGCTGGTGCTGCGCACGTCCCGGGCCCCGTGGAACGCCAGTCTGTCCCGTTGGGTCGAGGCGGTGGCCTTGGCCGTGGGCACGCTCCTCGTCACGCTGGTGGCAACGGTGAGCTCCTTCAACCTGCTCTTCCTCGTCTTCCCCTTCCTGATCTGGGCCGCCCTGCGTTTCCAGTTGGCGGGCGCCGCGGCATGCGCGCTGATCGTGTCGACGATCGCGATCGTCGCGGCCGCGCAAGGTTCCGGCCCGTTCGCCGAACACGACCTCTTCCTCAACATGGTCACCCTTCAGGCGTTCAACGGGGCCGCGTCGCTGACCGCCCTGCTGCTGGCCGCGATCATCGCGGAGCGAAATCAAGCCCATGAGAAGCTCGAGCACATATGTGCGCGCCTTACTGAGGTCGCGGACCGGGTCGACCGGCACCGGGCCGCGGGCCAGCGGTTGCCGCCCCACCACGAAGAACGACACGACAGCGGCTGATCATTGTCGCCCTTTTGAGCAGCATTATCGCCATCACTGCCGGCGTGACATTCCCGCTCCCGCACAATCGCAGCGCCCTACCAGCGCATCGCCGCCAAACTCGGCATAAGCTGATTTTTGCCACATTAGCGCGAACATTCACCGCTGACCCAAGAGACACGCTTCACCCCGATCGCCAGCCAAGCGATTAGTACGTTGTCCTGAGTGTGGGTTTGTAGAGCCCTGCTGAAGGGAGCCGCGCGATGGCCCACCACGAGCCAGCCCTGAGGGGCCGGCGCTCCGTGCTTTCAGTGCCGCATTATGAGGTGATCGAGCGGATCTGTACGCCGCTGTCGCCCGATCAGGCCCGCCTGCAGACCGTACCGCTGCCGCTGGGCGGGGTGCGCGTGTGGGCGGACCTGTCCGGAGCCGACGGGAAGGGGCCGTCCTGGGTGGTGCACCAGCGCATGGCCCGGCAGGTGGCCCGGGTCGGCTGGCACGCCGAGGCCACCGCCGAGCGGGTGCTGGTGCAGGGTTGGAGTGCGGCCTGTCTGAAGCACCGCGTACGACTGTTGCAAGGCGCGCTCACCGGACGGCTGGCCGACTTCCGGAAGAGCGCCGAACACGCCGTCGCCACCGCGGTGCGGCTGCACGCCGAGCAGGAGGACGGCCAGGCCGGCCGGCCGGCGATCGTCGCCGCGACGTGCGCGGAGCTGACCGAGCTGCTGCTCTGGCCGCAGCGCCTGGCCGAGCTGGACGGCCTGGAGCGCACCTCCCGGTCGAGTCGGCTGCAGCTGCTGCTGGCGCAGGTGGCCGGACTGGAGGCCAAGGTACGCCAGGCCTGTGCCGAGCATGAACTGCTGGCCCGGGCCGTGGCGGGATGGGCCGACGACCACCTCGCCAGCGTCGATGCCGAGCAGGCTCAGCAGCAGGCGTTGGACCAGGCCCGCCCCTGGCTGCGCGCCCTGGGCAAGCTCGCGGGCGGGCCACTGCCGACCCGCTTCACCCGGCCCCCGGGCGGGCTGGCCGAACGCGTCGCCGCGACCGTCACCA
This sequence comes from Nonomuraea sp. NPDC026600, assembly GCF_040638335.1. NCBI lineage: Bacteria > Bacillati > Actinomycetota > Actinomycetes > Streptosporangiales > Streptosporangiaceae > Nonomuraea > Nonomuraea sp. NPDC026600. Next base: position 195,105 of record NZ_JBEZYD010000002.1, on the reverse strand, counting down.
ACGGCGACTAGACCACTCGACGTTGGGAAGGCAGCTAACGCACGTAGATGTTCGGCTGGGCCGGGGTGGACATGCCGTTGCCGAGGAAGTAGCTCGGGTGCGGTGGCTGGTTGTAGGCGCTGTTCTGCCAGGCGATCGCCACCCGATACTGCGGGTCGTGCATGAGGGTCCACAGCCGCTGCGTCGTGGCGGTGGGAGTGCTGTAGATCCGCAGCGCCGTCTCCGACGTCGTCGGCCAGACGACCTCCTCGCGCCAGTCGCCGAACAGGTCGGCGGACAGCGACGGGGTCGCCTTGGTGCTGTTGTTGGAATGCACGCCCGAACCGGTGAGCAGACGGGTGTCGGCGCCGGTGCCGTACTTGTCGATGTGCGTGCCGTCGAGCAGTTCGCGGACCGGGTCGGCGTCCCACCACACCACGAAGTTGGTCGAGCCGGGCTTGCGGCCGATGTTCGCGCCGGAGGTGTTGAGCAGCCCGGAGACGGCCGACGACCACGACTCGGCGCCCGCGCTGCCCGCGTACACGTCGTCGGACACGCCGCGCCCGTTGTCGCACCCGCAGGAGGGGTTCGTCCAGATGACGGCTCCGGTCCGGGCGTCGACCATGGAGGTGGCGGGCTGGTTGGTGTTCTCGTGCGGCTTGAACACCTCAAGGCCGGAGCGGGCCGGGATCAGGTCGCCGACGTGCAGGGCGTCACCGTGGAACAGCCGCGTGTTCCACAGCGGGCTCCCGTTGTCGTCGATCGCCTCCGAGCCGTAGACGATCTCGTCCCGGCCGTCGGCGTCGACGTCCGCGACCGACAACTGGTGGTTGCCCTGCCCCTCGTACTGGGAGCCGGACACGTTGGAGTCGAACGTCCACCGCTGGGTCAGCGCCCCGGCGCGGAAGTCCCAGGCGGCGATCACCGTACGCGTGTAGTAGCCCCGCGCCATGATCAGGCTGGGCCGCTGCCCGTCCAGGTACGCCGTACCGGCCAGGAACCGGTCAACCCGGTTGCCGTAGGAGTCGCCCCAGCTCGACACGGTCCCGCGCGGCGGGTTGTAGGAGACCGTGGACATGGCCGCCCCGGTCTGGCCGTTGAACATGGTCAGATATTCGGGCCCGGACAGGACGTAGCCGGAGGAGTTGCGGTAGTCCGCGGACGCGGAGCCGATGACCCTGCCGGTGCCGTCCACGCTCCCGTCGGCGGTCTTCATCGCGACCTCGGACCTGCCGTCGCCGTCGTAGTCGTACACCTGGAACTGGGTGTAGTGCGCCCCGGCCCGGATGTTGCGGCCCAGGTCGATACGCCACAGGCGGGTCCCGTTCAGCCTGTACGCGTCCACGTACACGTTCCCGGTGTAGCCGGACTGGGAGTTGTCCTTGGCGTTGGACGGATCCCACTTGAGCACGAACTCGTAGCGGCCGTCGCCGTCCAGGTCGCCCACGCTCGCATCGTTCGCGCTGTAGGTGTAGGCGACCCCGTCAGGGGTGGTGCCGCCGGCGGGCCGCTGGATCGGGACGTCCAGGTAACCACTGGCGAACTGCGTCGCCGCCGCGGAGGGCGCCTGCTCGACACCGCCGGCCACCGCGCGGACGGTGTACGCGGAACTCGCCGCGGCGCCGGAGTCGAGGTAGTTCGTCGAGTTCGTGATGGGCGACGAGTTCAGGAGGGTGCCGCCTCGGTAGAGGTTGAACCCGGCGCTCAGGCCCTCGGTGCCGAGCAGGCGCCAGGACACCAGGTTGCCGCTGCTGGAATGGACGCTGATCAGGCCGCGATCCAGGTTCTCCACCTGCTTGGCCACGGCGGCGGAGGCGACGTTGACGTCCATGGTTCCGGTCAGGGCGAGGACCACGACGAGCACGAGAGAGAGGGAGCACCTTCGCGCGGGAAGCATGCCTGGCTCCAGGGAGTGAGGGGTGGTGGTGGCGTGGACGGCTCAGTGCGACTCAGTGCGATTCAGCGCGGCTCAGTAGACGTAGGGCCAGCCGGCGCTGTCGTAGGCGATGAGGTTGATGCCGAGCAGCGGGGCGCCGTTGTCGGCGTAGTAGTGGTAGAAGAGCACGTCGGCGTCGCTGTCCGTGATCACCGCCTGATGGCCCGGCCCGTGGACGCCGCCGTGCCCGGCCAGGACCTGCGTGCCGCCGCCGGAGGTCATGGCGGTGCCGTTGCGATCCACGTACGGGCCGGTGACACCGGTCGACCGGCCGACCATGATCCGGTACGTGCTCGACGCGCCCTGGCAGCACAGGTCGAACGAGACCCACAGGTAGTAGTACGACCCGTGCCGGAAGATGAACGGCGCCTCCACGGCCGTGCTGCCGCCGGTGCGCTGCGCGATCGAGGAGAGCGCGGTCCCGGAGCGCAGCCCGGTCGAGGAGTTGAGCGGGATCAGCTTGATACCGGTCCAGAACGATCCGAACGACAGCCACCAGTTGCCGGAGGCGTCCGTGATCAGGTTGGGGTCGATCGCGTTGTAGCTGCTGGACGAGGTGGTGGAGATGACCAGGCCCTGGTTGGCCCACGTACCCGAGGCGCCGGTGGCACTGGTGGCCAGGAAGATCGCCGAGTTGCGGGAGCCGAACGTGGAGGCGGAGTAGTACATGTAGTACTTGCCGTTGTGGCGGGAGATGTCCGGCGCCCACAGGCTGGCGCCGCCCCCGGTGTACGGCAGCGCCCATGACGCGCCGCCGGGGAAGGCCACACCCGCGTCCCGCCAGGCCGTCCGGTCGGTGGACGTCTTGAGGGCGATGTTGTTTCCGGTATGCGCCAGGAGGTAGCCGCTCGACGTCTTCACGACCGACGGATCGTGCACGCCGATGCTGCCGGTCACGTACCCGGGATTGGGATAGGCCGCCACCGCACCGGCCGGGCGGACGGCGATCACCGCCGCCGCCACCGCCACGAGCAGCACGCTCACCAGGGAGAGGATAGATCGTGCCATGTGCCACCTCGCTGTTATCGCTAACACTTGAGGGGATCGCCGGTGAGTCTGCTCGGCCGTACGGGGAGCGTCAAGGCACGGACTCGGGGCCTTGAGGTCTTGCCGGGTCATCTCAGGTGCGGCCGGTGAAACGTTCACAATGTGATCGCGGGGAGACGTCGACCAATGATCAGTCGGGACGGCGTCGGCCGGAGCTCCGTAACATGACCAGCGCTCCCCCGTACGCCACGCCGTACCAAGTGGGCAGCCACGCCCCTCCGATCACGGCGGCGGCGAGGCTGATCGCCGATACCGCGGCGAGCAGCAGGTCGGTGGCGGTCCTCTCCTGTGCCGCCAGCGCCGCCAAGGCGGCCCCGCCCAGCACGCCCGAGGCGGCCAGGAGGTCCAGCACCAGCCACCCGTCCAGCAGGCCGGCCCGCGTCAGCAGGTGGAGCAGTGGGAGTGGCAGCGACGGTGTCCAGATCCAGGTGAGCCCGCCGGCCAGGTTGACCGCCGACGGGAGCACCAGCAGCAGCGACGCCGCCCACCGGCGCAGGCGGGCCGTACCACCGTTCAGGGCCGTACTCCGGGCTTGTCGGTGATTCCGATGGCGAGGCGGACGGAGCGGCTCATGATCGTCCCTTTCTTGATCGCAAAGAAGGTGTCCGGTTCGGGGGACGTGTAGTCGGCGATGGCAACGCCACGCTCGCCCAGGTACGTGTAGGTGGTCCGGTCGAGCAGAATCTCCTGACTCACCCAGCCGTCCTCGACACAGCCGACGGCCAGCGCCGGACGTCCGGCGACGTCTACCGCGTCTGGGTTCACCGTCACCCCGGGGATCTTGGCCATCGCCTGGTAGACGGCCGCCTCCTGGGCCGGGGGGACGAGGTTGTTGCCGAGCAGGGAGCCGAGCAGCTTGTAGGCGATGACATCCCGCCCTTGGCGATCACCCAGGTATCCGTACAGCCAGGCCAGGAGCGCATCGGGATCCGTTGGCAGCGCCGCTACCTTGGCGAAGCTGGTGGGGGGCATGCCACCTCCGGTGGGCGAGCGGACCAGCTTGCCGCCTTCGAAGGTGGCCACTACCTTGCCGTCGGCCCGCGTCCAGCTCCGATCCACCCTGGTCTTCAGCGGCGTCTCCGGGGTCTGTGCCTTGCCTGGGGCGGCATTGCCGACCCCCTGGTAGCGCGTCTCCATGTAGATCCATTGGTCCGGGCGGGGCGCGGTGAAGGGCCGGTCGCGGACGGCGGCGGCCGCCTTGTGCAGCAGTACCTGCGCGTTGGCGGCCGGCAGCGCCAGGCCGGGGACGATCGGGCGCGGCGCGTCGACTCCCACGTTCTCGGCGACCACGGCGACCACCGTGATCGCGACGGCCAGTGCCCCCACCGCGAGGACGCGCCCGCCCGCGCGAGGCAGGCGGAAGCGGCGCGCACGCCGGGGAACCGCCGCGGTGACCTCCTGGAGGAGCGCGGCCCTGGCGGCGGAACAGGTGTCATGGGACGGCGGGGCGGGCTCGGGCCAGGCCCGGCGCAGGGCGTCCAGATCGGCGTCCGGGTGTTCGTTCATGATCAACTGCCCTTTCTGGTGAGTGCCGGGTCCAGCGCGGCGCGGATCTTCGTACGAGCCCGGTGGAGCCGGGACCGGACCGTGCCCGCCGCGACACCGAGCGCCTTGCCCGCCTCTTCGGAGGTCAGCTCGGCCCAGGCGACCAGCAGCAGCACGTCGCGTTCCGCGGCGGGCAGCTTGGCCAGGGCCGCCGCCAGCCAGGGGCGGTCCGCCAGCGAGCCGGCGATCCGGTCGGCGTGGTCCTCGCTGCTCTCCTCGACACCGGACCTGGCCAGCGCGCGGTACTGCCGGACCTCGGCCCGGTGGTGACGGGAGATCAGGTTCGAGGCGATCCCGTACAGCCAGGGCCGGGCGTCCGGCCGGGACAGGTCGTAGGTGTCGCGCCGGCCGAACGCGATCAGGAACGTCTCGGCGGCGATGTCGTCGGCCAGGGGCCGGGTGAGGCGCCGCTCGGCATAGCCGTGGATCGGCGCGTGGTAGCGGTCGAACAGCTCGGCGAAGCACTCCGGCTCCCGTAAGGACCGCTCGATGATCGCGGCGTCCTCCTCCCGCTCCGTCATCGGGGCCATGTCGTAGCTCTTCGAGTCATCGCCTGTCTTCCGTAGCGGGGATCGGTCCCCCCTCCTTCACCGATCGCCCCAAAAGTGTTCGCTCCGCATGGCCAGTGTCCGTAATGCTTGGGAACCATGAGACTTCTGTCGGTCAACGTCGGCCGCCCCATGCCCGTGGACTACACCGATGCCGCGGGCGGGGTGACGGGCATCGACAAGCGTCCGGTGCCGGGGCCGGTCCAGGTGTCGCCGGTCGGCCCCAAGGGCACGGCGGGCGGCGGCGTGGCCGGGGACGCCGTCTGCGATCGCCGCTTCCACGGCGGCGGTGACCGGGCGGTGTACGCGTTCGCGCGTGAGGACCTGGACACCTGGGAGCAGGCCCTCGGCCGTACGCTCGCCAACGGCGCCTTCGGCGAGAACCTCACCACGTCCGGTCTGGACGTGACCGAGGCGCTGATCGGGGAACGCTGGCAGGTGGGCTCCGACCTGGTGGTCGAGGTGACCGCCGGCCGGATTCCCTGCCGCACCTTCGCGGGCTGGGTCGGAGAGCAGGGCTGGATGAAGCGGTTCATCGAGGTGGGGCGCACCGGGGCGCTGCTACGGGTGATCGCGCCGGGAGAGATCCGCGCGGACGATCCGATCACCGTCGTCCGCCGCCCCGACCACGACATCACCGCGGCGCTGCTGCTCCGCGCCGCCACCACGGAGCGCCACCTGCTCCCGCGCACACTGGCCGCCGCCGAGTGGATGGAGTCCGAACTCCTGCGCGTTGCCCGTACATATACCGAGAAGTACGGATGAGCCGGGCGATGGTCTGTGCCGCTTGAGCGGCGGGATCACCCCAGGCCGCCCTCTCGGATGCGGGCCGCGTACCAGAGGGCGGAGTCCTTCGGGGTGCGCTGCTGCGTGTCGAAGTCCACGTGCACGATGCCGAACCGCTGCCCGTACCCGTGGGCCCACTCGAAGTTGTCCAGCAGGGACCAGGCGAAGTAGCCCTTGAGCGGCACGCCCCGGCGAGTCGCCTCGGCGCAGGCGTTGATGTGGCGTTCCAGGTAATCGATGCGGTCCGGGTCGTGCACGGCCCCGTCCGCGCTCAACTCGTCGGCGAAGGCCGCGCCGTTCTCGGTGACGTAGAGGTCGATGGCGGGGTAGTCCTTGTGCACCCGCTGGAGGAGCTCCAGCAGGCCGTTCTCGTCGATCTCCCAGTCCATCGTGGTGCGCTTGCGCCCGCCGTCCACCCAGCGGACGTGTTCGGCGCCGATCCACGGCGTGCTGCCGAACGGCGCGGGCTCGCCAGCCGCCACCAGGGCGGGGGAATAGTAGTTGATCCCCAGCATGTCGATCTTCCGGGAGATGATCTTCAGGTCCCCGTCCAGGACGTGGGAGAAGTCGCTGTGGGGCGCCAGGTCGCCGACGACGTCCTCGGGGTACGAGCCGAGCAGCACCGGATCGATGAACAGCCGGTTCTGAATACCGTCTATCCGGCGAGCGGCGTCCACGTCCGCGGCCGACGCCGTGGCGGGCATCACGTGCGACATATTCAACGTAATGCCGATATTTCCGGACAGAAGGGGGATGGCGAGGCCGTGGCCCAATAGCAGGTGGTGCACCGCCTTGACGGCCTCGGACGGCTCCTGACGCCCCGGCGCGTGCTCGCCGCCGGCGTATCCGAGCAGCCCGGCACACCACGGCTCGTTCAGCGTCGTCCAGTTCGCCACCCGATCCCGCAACGCCGTATGCACAATGTCGGCATATTCCGCGAATCGATAGGCCGTGTCGCGGTTAGGCCACCCGCCCGCGTCCTCCAAGTACTGCGGCAGGTCCCAGTGGTAGAGCGTCGGCCACGGCGTGATGCCGCGCTCCAGCAGCGTGTCCACCAGGCGGCGATAGAAATCGAGGCCGCGCTGGTTCACCACCCCGCGCTCCGGCACGATCCTCGGCCACGCGACGGAGAACCGGTACGCCTGCAACCCCAGCCCCGCCATCACCTGCACATCGTCGACGTAACGGTGGTAGTGGTCGCAGGCCACATCGCCGTTCTCAGCACCGCGCACCTTGCCGGGAATGCGGCTGAAGGTGTCCCAAATGGACGTCCCCCTGCCGTCGTCCGCGAACGCGCCCTCGATCTGATAGCTGGACGTCGCCGCGCCCCAGAGAAAGCTCATGCCTTGACGGACCCTTCCATCATGCCGCCGATGATCTGGCGGCCAGCCGGACCATGACCATACAAAGCGGGATGATCCCCATCCGCATGGGGATCATCACCGTGCGGAGCTAAAGGTCTTGACCATCCGCTCGATCGTCCCGCCCGCTTCCACAACAGGCGGCCGTGGGCGCGGTGGGAAGTCCACGGCGAACCAGAGCCGTCATATGGCGGTACCTCTCTCAGAAAAACAGACCTGGCCTGCGTAGATGCCGTCGGCAAACTGAATGGGAGCGCTCCCATAAACGGTAGACCATGACCTGGCCCATAGAGAAGAGGGCCAGGGTTACGGACCTTTTTCCATACGCAATCCCTTGACCGTATCTAGGGTGGTCAGTAATGATCAGCGCCGACGCTGCGGTACCGCGCCGAGAGAGGTCCGGCATGTCTTTTCGAGTGCGGCCGGCGTGTGCGCCCAGCGCCTGCGCCGACGACGCTCTTCGAGCGAAACCACTGAAAGGTGATTTAGTGCGATTTATCGCAGCAAAAGCCGCCGCAGCCTTAACCGCGGTCGTGGCTGCCGTCCTGGTCGTACCCGCACCTGCCTCCGCCGCCGCCCAGTTGATCGGCAACGGCCTCTTCACCAGCTCGACCGCCCCCTGGCAGGCGATCGGCCAGACGACGGTCACGGCCGAGTCCGCCCGCATGCGGGTGAACGTGACGGCCGTCGTCACCAACCCGTGGGACGCCATGGTGGCCAGTCCCACCACGGCCGCTCTGACCGCGGGCAAGAACTACACGCTCTCGTTCGACGCGTACTCCACGACGGCCTTCAAGGCCACCACTACCGTGCAGTACGTGGCGACGCCCAGCTCCAACCAGTCGCTGGCCGCGCCCGTCCAGCTCACCACGGGAAGCAGGCGCTACAGCATCCCGTTCGTGGCCGCGGCCGCCACCAACACGGCCGCCGAGGTGACCTTCCAGCTCGGCGGGTCCGGCGCCACCCCGACGGTCCGCTTCGACAACGTCTCGCTGATGGAGACGCAGACGACCCGGCCGACGGCGCTGTACGTCTCGGACCAGTCAAACCCCGCCAAGTATGTCTCCACCCACCAGAACACGACCGAGGGCATCGCCATCGGCTCGAACATCGCCAACAAGCCGATCTTCGAGTGGTTCGGCGGCTGGTTCCCCGACCTCACGCTGGCCGTGGACACCTACGTCGGCGCCGCCCAGGCCGCGGACAAGCTGCCGATGCTGGTGGCGTACAACATCCCGAACCGCGACGCGTGCGCGGGCCAGTCGGGCGGCGGCGCGGGCGACGCGGCCGGGTATCACACCTGGATCACCGAGTTCGCCAAGGCGATCGGCACCAGGCACGCGATCGTCGTGCTGGAGCCCGACGGCGTCGCCGCCGCCAGTTGCGTGACCCAGATCGGCAAGGATCCGGAAGACCAGTACAAGATGCTGCTGGACGCCACCCAGGTGCTGAGTGCTCAGGCACCGAACGCCTGGGTCTACCTCGACGCGGGCAACGCCACCTGGGTTCCGGCCGCCGACATGGCCACGCGGCTGGTCAAGTCGGGCATCGCCAGCACGCGCGGCTTCTCCGTGAACGTGTCCAACTACATCACCACGGCCGACTCCGAGAGCTACTCCGTCGCGGTCAACGGCTACCTGTCCGGGACCGTCGGCGCCAAGAAGTACGTGATCGACACCAGCCGTAACGGCAACGGCCCCTGGACCGGCCAGGACAGCTGGTGCAACCCGCCCGGCCGCAGACTGGGCAGCGTGCCGGCCAAGCAGACGAGCGGCGCCGAGTACGTCTTCTGGGTCAAGGTCCCGGGCGACTCCGACGGCAGCTGCAACCTGGGCCAGGGCATCCCGGCCGGTACGTTCAGCGCCGTCCTGGCCATGGCCCTGATCAACGGATCCGCTTCCATGCGTGCCGCCGCCTCAGTGAGTGCGGGCAGGACGTCGCGGAGCAGCTCGGCGGGGGTGGCGCGGCTGGCGTGGGTGGCGACGTTGACGGCCGCGACGACCCGGCCGCTCCGGTCGCGGATGGGCACCGCGATGGACCGCACGCCTTCCTCCAGCTCCTGGTCGACGAGGGCGTAGCCGTCCACGGCCGCCTGCCGTACGGCTGCCGCCAGGTCGGCGGGTGCGGTGAGCGTGTGGGGGGTCAGCGGGGGTGAGGGCATCCCGGCCAGCCGTTCCCCGGGCAGGTCGGCCAGGAGGACCCGGCCCATCGAGGTGGCGTACGCGGGGAAGCGGGTGCCGACGGTGATGTCGACGCTCATGATGGCGACGGTCGGCACGCGCGCCACGTAGACGACGTCGTCGCCGGACAGCATCGCGACCGAGGCCGACTCGTGGACCCGCGCCACCAGGTCCACGAGGTGCGGCTGGACGATCTCGCCGAAGGTCCGGCCCGACAGATGGGCGTACCCGAGCTCCAGCACCCTGGGCAGCAGGACGAACCGGCTGCCGTCGGCCGTGACGTACCCCAGCTGTTCCAGGGTCTGCACCGCGCGCCGGACAGTGGCCCGAGGCAGGCCGGTGACCTTGGCCGCGGCGGCGAGCGTGAGCCCGCCACGCGCCGAGCCGAGCGACACCAGCACGGCCAGGCCGCGAGCCAGCGACTGAAGATAGCCCGCCCCCAGCTCCTCCTTCGTGGCCCGCGACGCGTCCACTCCCGCGACGACCCGGTCACGCGACGCGACCGGGTCGGCCAGTGCCGTTTCCATCTCCCCCGCTGTCTTCAGCAGGCTGGGCAGAGCGTGATCACGCAGACCCGCGGCCGTGTGTCTGCTGGTGTGGCTGGCCACGGTCAGCGCGCAGACCGTCGTTCCGCTCGCGTCCCGCACGGGCACCGCGACCGCCACCACGCCGGGCTCGACGAGCTGGTCGTCCTCGGCCCACCGTGCGGCGGGGTCGAGCAGGATCAGGCCGGCCGCGCAGCGGTCGGCGGGCAGCAGGTCGCCCACCCGGAAGGCCACCGACATCGTGCGTCGCCGGGCGAAGCGGCCGACGAAGCGGACCCCGTCGCCGTCCCGCACGGCCAGCGAAACCGACTCGTCCAGCTCGTCGGCGAGCCGCTCGGCGTACCCGTCGAGGGCCGCGCCCAGACCGCCACACGCCAGGTACGCCTCGCCCAGCTCCATCAGGCGCGGCGCGAGCAGCACGTCGCGTTCCTCGGCTCGTACGTAGCCGAGCCGGACGAGCGTGGCCACGATCCGGTCGACCGTCGATCTGGCCAGGCCGGTGGCCCGCACCAGGTCAGTCGCGCGCATCGGCCACCTGGGGCCGGCGGCCAGCACGCGCAGGACGGCCAGCCCGCGTTCCAGAGTGCCCGCCGGTTCCATCCGCTCTCCTCCTTCGAGTCCTCGAGTCCTTGAGAACTTTGACAGGGAACGATTCGGCTCCCCATACTCGACGATAATAATGAATTAAAGTTCACCTAGCGAACACATATGAAGCGGAGTGCCGTGCGGAGAGACAAGGTGGTGGTCACCGCCCATGAGGCGCTGGCCGATGTTCGGGACGGCGCGTCGTTCGCGGTCGGCGGCTTCGGCCTGTGCGGCATTCCGGACGTGCTGATCCAGGCGTTGCACGATTCCGGCGTACGCGGCATCAGCGTCGTGTCGAACAACTGCGGAGTCGACGGCGGCGGCCTGGGCACCCTGCTGGCCGATCGGCGGATCGCCCATGTGACCGCCTCCTACATCGGTGACAACAAGGAGTTCGCCCGGCAATACCTGGGCGGCGAGCTGGAGGTGGAGCTGACCCCGCAGGGCAGCCTGGCCGAGCGGCTGCGGGCCGGCGGCAGCGGCATCCCCGCCTTCTACACCCCGGCCGGGGTCGGCACGCCGGTCGCCGACGGCGGGCTGCCGCTGCGGCACGCTCCTGACGGGTCGGTCGCCCTCGCCTCACCGCCCAAGGAGGTCCGCGAGTTCGCGGGCCGGCAGTACGTGCTGGAGCACGCCATCACCACCGACTACGCGCTGATCCGGGCGGCGAAGGGGGACCGGCACGGCAACCTGGTCTTCAACAAGGCCGCCAGGAACTTCAACCCGCTGGCCGCGATGGCCGCGCGCATCGCGATCGCCGAGGTCGAGGAGCTGACCGAGCTCGATCCCGACGAGGTCCACCTGCCGGGGGTCTTCATCGACCGCATCGTGGCGCTCACCCCCGAACAGGCCGCCGTCAAGCCCGTCGAACGGCGTACCGTCTCCACTCCCCCGGAAGGGACCGCGTCATGAGCTGGACCCGCGACGAGATGGTCGCGCGCGCGGCGGCCGAGCTGCGCGACGGCGACTACGTCAACCTCGGCATCGGGCTGCCCACCCGGATCCCGTCCTTCCTGCCGTCCGACGTGGACGTGACCCTGCACTCGGAGAACGGCATCCTCGGCGTCGGCCCCTACCCGACGCCGGAGGAGATCGATCCGGACCTGATCAACGCGGGCAAGGAGACGGTGACCGTACGGCCGGGGGCGTCGTTCTTCGACTCGTCGCTGTCGTTCGGCATGATCCGGGGCGGTCACATCGACGTCGCGGTGCTGGGCGCGATGCAGGTCTCGGCGCGCGGCGATCTGGCCAACTGGATGGTTCCCGGGAAGCTCGTCAAGGGTATGGGCGGGGCCATGGACCTGGTCCACGGCGCCCGCAAGGTGCTCGTGATCATGGACCACACCGCCAAGGACGGCTCCCCGAAGATCGTCGAGGAGTGCTCGCTGCCGCTCACCGGCAAGGCGTGCGTGCATCGGATCATCACCGACCTCGGTGTCCTCGACGTCACCGACCAGGGCCTGGCACTGGTGGAGACCGCGCCCGGCGTGAGCGTCACGCAACTACGCGACCGTACGAACGCGGAGGTCCTTTCGTGAAAACCGTCTACGTCCTGGACGCTGTGCGCACCCCCTTCGGGCGCTACGGCGGGGCGCTGGCCGGCGTCCGGCCCGACGACCTGGCCGCGCACGTCATCAAGGCGCTGGTGGACCGCAACGGCGAGGTCGCCGCCGACGAGGTGATCCTCGGCAACGCCAACGGCGCCGGCGAGGAGAACCGCAACGTGGCCCGGATGGCCGCGCTGCTGGCCGGGCTCCCGGTGACCACGCCGGGCGCGACCGTGAACCGGCTGTGCGGCTCCGGCATGGAGGCCGTCATCCAGGCGTACCGGGCGATCGCCCTCGGCGACGCCGCCACGGTGATCGCGGGCGGCGTGGAGTCGATGACCCGCGCGCCGTGGGTGCTGCCCATGCCGGACCGGGCCTTCCCGGCCAAGGGTCAGGAGCTGGTCTCCACCACGCTCGGCTGGCGGCTGGTCAACCCGAGGATGCCCGCCGAGCACACGGTCCCCCTCGGCGAAGGCGCCGAGTTGATCGCCGACAAACACCGCATATCCCGGGCCGAGCAGGACGTGTTCGCGCTGGCCAGCCATCAGAAGGCGGCCAAGGCGTCCTTCGACCGCGAGATCGTCCCCGTCGGCGACCTCACCCGGGACGAGGGCATCCGCGAGGACAGCTCGCTGGAGGCGCTCGCCCGGCTGAAGCCCGCCTTCCGCGCGGACGGCACCGTCACCGCGGGCAACTCCTCCCCGCTCAACGACGGCGCCGCGGCGCTGCTGCTCACCGACGAGGCCGGGCTGCGCGGGCGCGAACCCCTGGCCAGGATCACCGCGAGCGGCGTCAGCGCGCTCGAACCCCGCTACTTCGGCCTCGGCCCGGTCGAAGCCGTCAAGAAGGCCCTGGCCAAGGCGGGCAAGGGATTCGGCGACCTGACGACCGTCGAGCTGAACGAGGCGTTCGCGGCGCAGGCGCTCGGCTGCCTCGCCGAGCTGCCCGAGCTGGACCCCGGGATCGTCAACCCGTACGGCGGGGCGATAGCCCTGGGCCATCCCCTGGGCGCCTCGGGGGCCCGCATCACCGGGACGGTCGCCCACCAACTGTCGGCGGCCGGTTCCGGCACCGGCCTGGCCGCCCTCTGCATCGGGGTCGGCCAGGGACTGGCCGTCGTACTGGAGAGGTAGGACGGCCGGTGCTCGAAGGGCGGGCGGTTCAGCCGTCGACGCGGAGGACGCGGAGCTGCGCGGCCAGCAGCCGGTAGTAACCCACCAGCGTGACCACCTCGTACAGGCGGGTCTGCCCGAGCGCGTCGACCGACGCGGCGAACGTGTCGTCGGCCAGATCCCCCGTACGCAGCAGCTCGCGGGCCGCCTCCAGGACCGCCTGCTCGGCCGCGTCGTCGAACGGGCAGTCCGCCCCGCCCCGCAGGCCGGCCAGTTGCGCCTCGGTGAGGCCCGCCAGCAGGGCCGCGTGGCTGTGCACCTTCCACTCGTAGTCCGAGCGCTCGTGCCCGGCGACCGCGAGGATGGCGATCTCCCGCTGCCGGGAGGTGAGCCCGGTCCGGTAGCGGACGGCGCCGCCGAGCTCCTGCAAGGCATGCCCGAGGTCCGGGCTGAGCAGCATCGCGTTGAACGGCCCCCGCAGGCGGCCCTCCTCGTCGGCCAGCGGGAAGGGACGGGGAGCGGTCGCCCGCGGGCTGCCGAGCAGGCGGTCGTAGAGCCGTCGCTGTTCGGCGGTCAGGTCGCCGGGGCGGAAGGCGTCGAGGCGGGCTGGCAAGGTGTTCCCCCGAACGTGAGATGGTGAGTGAAGAGGCGGCGTTCGCGCTTCGTGACCGCGGCCATCACTCTGGCCCCCCAGGGCGTGCCTCTGGCCGCGCGATAGGCGTCGGTGTCGAACAGGTCCATTCCGCTGAGCTCGTGCAGGGCGAGGAAGCGTGGAGCGTTCCCGTCACGCAGGACGTAGCGCCGGATACGGCCCCAGCCGGGGACCTTGTGCAGGGCGGGGATGTGCTCCTCCGTGTACCAGGCGTGGAAGTCGGCTTCGGCCTCCGGGCGTACCGTCATGGACACGGTCAGCAGGATCGGGCCGCCGCCGCGGCCGTGCTCGCCGATCGGCTCGTAGACGCGCCGGTCGAGCGTGCGCAGGCGGGCGATGACAGCGCTCTCGCGCGGGCTGCGCTCCTCGCGCAGGCGGCGGTAACGGTCGGCGTCCAGCACGTCTAGGTCGAGGTCGTACCAGGCGAGCCAGCCGGGCTCGGCATCGTCGATCGCGCGGTAGCGGTGGCCGCTGTGGACGCCCGGCAGGGCCAGGCGGGCCGGACCGTGCTCGGTGTCGTACCAGTCGTGGAACTCCGGCTCGTCACCGTCGCGGGGCTGCGACAGGACGAAGAGCAGGCCGACCAACCCTTACCTCCCGAGGACAATGGAACCTGAACGCCCTCCTTGTGCGACGGGCGAACACATGTGCGTCTGTAGTCTAGATCGCGAGGTTCACGATATGTCAAGGCAGGATCCCGACGTCATCGACTCCGTCGAGAAGGCGTTCCGCGTACTCCAGGCGTTCTCCGGCGAGCACCCCTCGCTCACGGTCAGCGAGGCGGCGGAGCTGACCGGGCTCTCCCGGGCCACCGCCCGGCGCATCCTGCTCACCTGCGTGAAGCTGGGGTTCGCCGAGGCCGTGGATCGCCGGTTCCGGCTCACGCCGCGGGTGCTCCGTCTCGGCTACGGCTACCTGTCGTCGCTGCCGATCTGGGAGCGGGCGCAGCCCCACATGCGCGCCCTGGCCGACGAGGTACGCGAGTCGTGCTCCGCGGCCACCCTGGACGGCGAGGAGATCGTGTACGTCGCCCGCGTGCCGGCCAACCGGAGCATGTCGATCGTCCTGAGCGTGGGATCCCGCCTGCCCGCCTACCCCACGTCCATGGGCCGCGTACTGCTCGCCGCCCTGCCGGAGGACGCCCTGCGCCGCTACCTGGACTCGGTGGAACTGAAGGCCCTGACACCGCACACGATCACCGACCAGGCCGAGCTGGAGAGAGAGCTCCGCCGCGTCCGCGAGCAGGGGTACGCCCTGGTGGACGGCGAGCGCGAGGAGGGCGTCCGCTCGGCCGCAGCACCGGTCCGCGACGGCACGGGCGCGGTCATCGCGGCCATCAACGTCTCGGCCAACGCGGGCCGGGTCTCGGTCGACGAGCTGCGCGAGCGCTACGTCCCGCGCGTCGTGGCCACCGCGCACGCCATTTCCGGAGATGTCGGCTTCGCCAGCCCCTGAACCCTTCGAGAGGACTCTTGACCGCCGTTAACACGTCCGTCACACTCGCTGTTTAACCGACGCACACTTGTGCGACTGACGAACGAGGTGTGTGATGTTGAGGACCGCTTTCACCACCAAGCTGTACGTGACGGTGCTGGTGGCGCTGGTGCTCGGAGCCGTACTCGGCCTGGTCGCTCCGGAGGCCGGCGTCGCCATGCAGCCCCTCGGCGACGGGTTCATCGCACTCATCCGGATGCTCGTCGCACCGGTGATCTTCTGTACCGTCGTCACCGGCATCGCCTCGGCCGGCGCGCTGACCAGCATGGGCCGCGTGGGCGTCAAGGCGCTGGTCTACTTCGAGGTGGTCACCACCATCGCCCTGATCATCGGCCTGGTGGTGATGAACGTCCTGCGCCCCGGCGACGGCGTCCACGCCGTCCCCGGGGCCATCAAGATCACGGGCGTGGCCGGCCAGTACGTCACCCAGGGCGAGGAGGCGCACTGGTACGACTTCCTCGTCAACATCATCCCCAAGAGCCTGGTCGGGGCGTTCGTCGACGGCAACGTCCTACAGGTGCTGCTCGTCTCGGTGCTGTTCGCGATAGCCGTCGTCATGCTGGGCCCGCGCGGCGCCGCGATCACCAAGGGCGTGGAGCGGATCGGCGAGGCCGTGTTCGGCATCGTGCGCCTGGTGATGTACCTGGCCCCGATCGGCGCGTTCGGCGCGATGGCGTACACCACGGGCAAGTTCGGCGCGACCACCCTGTCCAGCCTCGGCGCGTTCGTCGGCCTGTTCTGGCTGACCGGCCTGTTCTTCTGCCTCGTCGTGCTGGGTGTGATCGCCAGGCTCTGCGGGATCAACATCCTGCGCCTGTACCGCTACTTCAAGGACGAACTGCTCATCACCCTCGGCACCGCGAACTACGAGGCGGTGATGCCCCAGCTGATCGCCAAGCTGGAGCGGCTGGGCTGCCCCAAGCCCATCGTCGGCCTGGTCGTGCCCTCCGGGTACGCCTTCAACTCCGACGGCGTCTGCCTCTACATGGGCTTCGCCGGGCTGTACATCGCGCAGGCCTTCGACATCAACCTGTCGATCTGGCAGCAACTGGGGCTGCTGGCGGTCTTCCTCATCACCTCCAAGGGCGGGGCGGGCATCGCCGGCGCCGGTTTCGTGCTGCTGGCGGCGACGCTGTCGACCACGGGGACCATCCCTGTCGCCGGCATCATGCTGATCTTCGGCATCGACCGGTTCATGTCGATGGCCCGCGGACTGGTCAGCCTGTGCGGGCAGATGCTGGCCAGCATCGTGGTCAGCATCTGGGAGCGCGCCTTCGACCGGGAACGCGCCCTCGCCGAGCTGTCCGGAAAGCCGGCCGCCGAGCCGGTGGCGCTGTGACCACCCCGCCACCGCACCCTGACCCCAAGCCGCCCGGCATCAAGCTCCCTCCGTCGAGCTGCGACGCCCACTGCCACATCTTCGGCCCCGGCTCGGTCTTCCCGTACGCGGAGAACCGCACGTTCACCCCGCCGGACGTCTCCAAGGACGACCTGCGGCGCCGGCACGACTTCCTGGGGATCGAGCGGGCCGTCATCGTCCAGTCGGCGTGCCACGGCACCGACCACGCCGCGCTGCTCGACGCGCTGGCGGACGGCGCCGGGCGCTACCGCGGCGTCGCCCTGGTGACGTCCGCGACCCCGGACTCCGAGCTCGCCCGGCTGGACGCCGCGGGGGTGTGCGGTGGGCGCCTGAGCTTCCTGCCCCACCTGGGCCCCAGCCCCTCCCCCGAGAGCGTCGAGGCGGTCATCCGGCTGATCCGCCCGTACGGCTGGCACCTCGGCGTCCACATGGCCGGCCGCGGCATCATCGACCTGGCCGGCCTCATCCGGGCCGCGGAGCTCCCGGTGATCATCGATCACATGGCCCGGGTGGACCTGCACGACGAGGAGGCGGCGGAGACGCTGCTGCGGCTGCTCGACACCGGGCACGTCTGGGTGAAGCTCAGCGGCGCCGACCGGCTCTCCACGGCGGGGCCGCCGTACGAGGACGTGGCCCCCTTCGCCGGACGCCTCGCCGCGCACGCTCCGGAGCGGGTCCTGTGGGGGACCGACTTCCCGCACCCGAACATCTCCGGCGAGTCGCCGGATGACGGCGTTCTGGTGGACTTCCTTGACCGGATCGCCCCCACCGACGCCCTGCGCCGGCGCATCCTGGTCGACAACCCCACGGCCGTCTTCGGTTTCTGAGTCGCGAAGACGGGGCTAATCGCCGTTGACGGGCTTGCCCAGCGCGCTGCCGACCAGCCAGTCGTCCCAGGACTTGGCCCACGGTGTGGGACCGTTGCCGAACCGCAGCTTCCTCGATGTGCCACTGACCTGGATGATGTCGCCTCGCTGGGTGAACTCGTAGAACCAGCGGGCGTTGGCCGGGCTGGCGTTGACGCATCCGTGGCTGACGTTGGAGTTGCCCTGCGCGCCGGTCGACCAGGGGGCGGCGTGGAAGAAGGTGCCGCTGTAGGTCATCCGGACGTTCCACTTGGTGGGGATGCGGTACTCCCCCGGATGGCCGGTGGTCGCGGAGTCCATGATGATGTCCGCGGCCTTCTCCTGGGCGATCATGGTGCCCGAATAGCTGTCGTCACCCGGCCTGCCGAGGCTGACCGGGATGGTCCTGACGACCTTGTCGCCGTCGGTCACCACCGCCTCGTGGGTGCGGGCGTTCACCTTGGTGATGTGCCGGGGACCGACGGTGAAGGTCAGGCTGCGGTCCTTGGTGCCCCACAGCCCCTCGCCCGCCTTGACCCCTGCCAGATGCGCGACGACCTCGACCTTCTCCCCGGTCGGCCAGTACTCGCGCGGCCGGAACTGGACCTCGCGGTCGCTCACCCAGCTCCACGCGCCCTCGACCGGCTCGGACATCTTCACCACCAGGGCCCGCTCGATCGCGGCCCGGTCCTCCTTGCCGGCCACCGACTGCGACAGCAGGAGCTGCACGGGCATCCCGACGCCGACCTTGTCGCCGTCCAGCGGCGCCATGCCGCTCTCCAGCGCGCGTTTCGGCTTCAGCGTGGTGAACTTCGCCTGCGCGGTGACCTGCTTGCCGTCCGTGCCGGTCGCCTCGGCGCTGACCGTGTACGCCGTCGACGGGCGCAACGCCCACTGGGGGCGCCAGGTGCCGTCGGTTCCCACGGCACCGTGCACCGCGTTTCCCTTGGAGTCGGCGACGGCCAGCTTGGTGACCTTGCCGCCGGTGACCTTGACGCTGATCCCCGCGTCCGGAGCGACCTTCTTCGTCCCATCCGCGGGGGTGATGGCCAGCTTCGCCACCGGGCCCGGCGATTGCGGGGCCGCGCCCGGGGTCCGCGCGCCACCGCTGGAGGTGCATCCGGCGGTCAGAACCAGCGCGCAGGCGAGGGCGCTCGCCAATATCGTCGTGCCGTTCCGCATCCTTGATGCCTCCCGTGCCTGACGAATAGTCAAATTTCACTCTAATCAGCTTTGCCAATGTGCCGTACGGCCTTTGCCCTCATTCGGGTAGATCATGCGCTTTCGCAGTCGACTACACATGGGTGTAGCCTTCTTTACATGAAAGCAGCCAGCTATACAGGCGAGCAGGAGGATCTCCATGACTGACGCCATCTCAGTGGCCGGTCTGGTCAAGGCGTTCGGCTCGACCCGCGCCCTGGACGGCCTCGACCTGGTCGTGCGCACCGGCGAGGTGCACGGCTTCCTCGGCCCGAACGGCGCCGGCAAGAGCACCACGATCCGCGTCCTGCTCGGCCTGATGCGCGCCGACGCGGGCACCGCCCGACTTCTCGGCGGCGACCCGTGGTCGGATGCCACCGTCCTGCACCGCCGCCTGGCCTACGTGCCCGGCGATGTCACCCTCTGGCCCAACCTGACCGGCGGCGAAGTGATCGACCTGCTCGGCCGGCTACGCGGCGGGCTCGACCGGCGTCGCCGTGCCGACCTGCTGGACCGCTTCGACCTCGACCCCCGCAAGAAGGGCCGCACCTACTCCAAGGGCAACCGGCAGAAGGTCGCCCTGGTCGCCGCCCTCGCCTCCGACGTCGAGCTGCTCATCCTGGACGAGCCGACCTCCGGGCTGGACCCGCTGATGGAGGAGGTGTTCCGCCAGGCCGTCCGCGACGAACAGCGGCGCGGGGACCGTACCGTCCTGCTGTCCAGCCACATCCTGGCCGAGGTCGAGGCCCTGTGCGACCGCCTCACCATCATCCGCGACGGCCGTACCGTCGAGACCGGCACCCTCGCCGACCTGCGCCATCTCACCCGCACCAGTATCCAGGCCGAGCTCGCCCATGCTCCGAACGGCCTGGCCGGCCTGCCCGGTGTGCACAACCTGCGTACCGGCAACGGCAGCGTCCGCTTCGACGTCGACGGTGCCGCCCTCGACGCGGCGCTGCGCCACCTCACCCAGGCGGGCGTCCGCAGCCTCCTCAGCCAGCCGCCCACGCTGGAGGAGCTGTTCCTGCGCCACTACGAGCGGGACGACACGGACCGGCAGGTGGCCCGATGACCGAGCTCGCGGGCACCGGCCGGCTGATCCGCCTCGCGCTGCGGCGTGATCGTGTGCTCCTGCCGCTGTGGACCCTCATCCCCTGCGCGTTCCCGCTGACGTTCATCGCCGCGTTCAACGGCGGCTTCCCCACCGCGGCGGCCCGCCAGGAGTACGCCGAGACCAGCCTGCACAACGTCGCCTTCACCGTGGCCTACGGCCCGCTGAACGGATCGAGCCTCGGCCAGTTGGTCACCTGGCGCGCGGGATTCATCCCGGTGATGATCGCGCTGTTCAGCCTGCTCACCGTCATCCGGCACACCCGTACCGAGGAGGAGGCCGGCCGCCGTGAGCTGATCGGCGCCACCGCGGTCTCGCGCCACGCGGGAGTGGCCGCCGCTCTGATCATGACCTGCGGGGCGAGCCTGGTCCTCGGCCTGGTGTCGGCTCTGGCGCTGGTCAACGCGGGCTTGGGCGTCGCCGGTTCGCTGGCCTACGGGTCGGGGCTCGCCACCACGGGCTGCGTCTTCGCCGCGACAGGCGCGGTGGTGGCCCAGCTCACCACCGGCGCCGGGAGCGCACGCGGCATCGGGATCGCCGTCATCGGCACCGCGTTCCTGCTGCGCGGCATCGGGGTGGTCAGCGAGAGGTCCGGCGGCGGGCTGGGCTGGCTGTCCTGGCTGTCGCCGCTCGGCTGGGCGCACCAGTTCCGGCCGTTCAGCGGCGAACGCTGGTGGGTCCTCGCCCTCGCCGTCTGCGGGGTGGCCGCGCTCACCGCGCTGGCCGTCGCCCTGTCGGCGCGGCGAGACCTCGGCAACGGCCTGTTCCAGGCCCGACCTGGCCCGGCGGGCGCCGCCCCCGGGCTGCGCTCCACCTTGGCGCTGGCCTGGCGGCTGCACCGTGGACCGCTGGCGAGCCGGATGGCCGGGTTCGCCGTGGTCGGGTTCGGGCTCGGCGGCATCGCCAAGAGCGTCGGCGAGCTGATGGACAACAGCTCTCCGGCGGCGCGAGAGGTCCTGGCCCGGCTGGGCGGTCACGGCACCGTCGTCGACCAGTACCTCCAGGGCATGATGACCATGTTCGGCGTGGCCGCCGCCGCGTACGCGATCCAGGCCGCCCTCCAGCTGCGGGCCGAGGAGAGCGGCGGACGCGCCGAGGCCCTCCTTGCCGCGCCGGTCGACCGGCTGCGCTGGGCGGGCGGCCACTTCGCCTTCGCCCTGCTCGGCCCGGCCGCCGGGCTGGCCGTCTTCGGGGCGGCCGTCGGCCTCGCCCACGGGCTGAACACCGGCGACCTCGGCCGCGAACTGCCCCGCGCCCTGGGCGCCGCCCTCGTCCAGCTGCCCGCGGTGTGGGTGTTCGCCGGGCTCGCCTTGGCGCTGTTCGGCCTGCTGCCCCGGCTGGCCGCCGGTGCGTTCGCCGTGCTGCTGGTGAGCCTGCTGTTCGGCTGGGTCGGCGGCGAGCTGAAGCTGAGCCGGTGGGTGATCGACCTGTCGGTGTTCGCCCATGTCCCGACGCTGCCCGGCGGCGAAGTGACCGTGCTGCCGCTGATCGTGCTGACCGCGATGGCGGCGGCGCTCACCCTGGCAGGCCTGCTCGGCCTGCGCCGCCGCGACCTACCTGTGGGCTGACCGATATGACGACAATCCCCATCGACTTCACCGGCGTACGGGTCACCGCCCTCGTCGAGCTGTACCTGCGGTGGCTGGACAGCAAGGACCGGCACCCGATCCTCGGCGACATGTGGGCGGACCGCGTCGTCCAGCGGCTTGACTTCGACTTCTCCCCGTTCAAGCCCATGGCCCTCGGCCAGTACGCCGTCGGCGTCAGATCGCGGGTGATGGACGAGTGGACCAGGGAGTTCCTGGCGAAGAACCCGGACGCGATCGTCCTGGACCTGGGCTGCGGCTTCGACAGCCGCGTCTTCCGGATCGATCCCGCTCGAGGCCACCACTGGTACGACGTGGACTTCCCGGACGTCATCGAGATCATGGACCAGCTCTACCCCGAACGCCCGGAGCACACCACCATCGGCGCGTCCGTCGTCGACCAGGACTGGCTCGCCCAGATCCCCGGCGACCGCCCGGTGATCGTGGTGGCCGACGGGCTCTACCAGTTCCTCGACGAGGACGAGGTACGGCAGGTCTTCCGGAACATCATGGACCACTTCCCCACCGGCCAGTTCGTCTTCAACATAGGCGCGGCGTCGGTCAAGAAGCGCTACGAGAGGCAGCCGAATTCGATCTTCGCACAGCACGGCATCACCTTCGGGTGGACCATCGAGAGCCCCCGGGAAGCCGAGCGTCTCGACGACCGCCTGCACTACGTGGACCAGCGGAGCGTGGCGGAAGCGGCCCTGATCAGGCACGCCTCCCTGTACTACCGGATGCTGTGCGCCGTGATCAGCATGGTGCCCGCCTGGAGGAACTCCGGCTTCATCCTCCGATACCGCTTCTGACCGGCGGCACGGGTGATCGCCACTCCCGCACATCTGTTGACAGGCGTTACCAACCAAGCGCATGCTTCATGCTGTGACGGGGGCCACACCCCCCAGCTCGTCCGTAGCCGTCGCACCCGGCGCGAGGTGCCACCGCGGTTGTTCCTCCGACCACTGCGCTGCCCGCAGCGCACGCACGTTGAAGGGATCGATCCACCATGGCCGATTCGACGCCCGCCACGGCCCCCGCAACAACCACAGACGGACCCAGCCGCCGCACCCTGCTGCGCGGCGCCGCCATCGCCGGCGGAGTCCTCATGACCGAAGCGGCGCTCGGCCGCGCACCCGCGTACGCCGACGTCGAATACGACGTGGTGATCGTCGGATCGGGCGCGGCCGGGATGACCGCCGCGCTCACCGCGGCCAAGCGCGGCCTGCAGACCGTGGTGATCGAGAAGGCGCCGACGTTCGGCGGGTCTGCGGCCCGCTCCGGCGCCGGGATCTGGATACCGAACAACGAGGTGATCCTGGCCGCCGGAGTCCCGGACACCCCGGCCAAGGCCGCCTCCTACCTCGCCCGCGTCGTCGGCGACACGGTGCCCGTCGCGCGGCAGCAGGCGTTCCTGGCGAACGGCCCGGCCATGATCTCGTTCGTGATGCGGAACAGCCCGCTGCGCTTCCGCTGGATGGAGGGCTACTCCGACTACTATCCCGACTTCCCCGGCGGGATGCCGAACGGCCGCTCCATCGAGCCCGACCAACTGGACGGGCACATCCTCGGCGCCGAACTCGACCGGCTGAACCCGCCGTACATCCCCACCCCGGCCGGCCTGGTCGTCTTCAGCGCCGACTACAAGTGGCTGAACCTCACCGCGGTCAACGCGAAGGGCCTGGAGGTGAGCGCCGCCTGCCTGGCCAGAGGCACCCTGGCCGCGCTGCGCGGCGAGAAGCCGCTCACCATGGGCCAGTCCCTGGCGGCGTCCCTGCGCGCCGGGCTGATCGCGGCCGGCGTTCCGGTATGGCTGAACACCCCGCTCCTCGACCTGCGCGTAGAAAGCGGCCGCGTCACCGGCGTGGTCGTGACGAGGAACGGCGTACAGACGCTGATCAAAGCCCGCCGCGGGGTCATCATCGGCTCCGGCGGGTTCGAGCACAGCGCGGCGATGCGCGCCGAGTTCCAGCGTCAGCCCATCGGGACCGGCTGGACGGTCGGCGCCAAGGAGAACACCGGCGACGGCATCGAGGCGGGCGAACGGGCCGGGGCCGCGCTGGACCTGATGGACGACGCGTGGTGGGGACCGGCGATCCCGCTGCCCGACGAGCCGTACTTCTGCCTGGCCGAACGCACGCTGCCCGGCTGCATCCTGGTCAACGGGAAAGGCGTGCGCTTCGTCAACGAGGCGGCGCCCTACAGCGACGTGGTGCACGTCATGTACGACCGCAACACCGCTGCGGAGCCGCACATCCCCGCCTGGCTGATCGTCGACCAGAACTACCGCAACCGCTACCTGTTCAAGGACATCGCGCCGCTGCTGCCGTTCCCCCAGTCCTGGTACGACAGCGGTGCCGCCTTCCAAGCCTGGACGGTGGAGCAGCTGGCGCAGAAGATCGGCGTCCCGGCGGCGGCGCTGCGCGGCACGGTCACCCGGTTCAACGGGTTCGCCGCGACCGGCAAGGACACCGACTTCCACCGTGGCGACAGTGTCTATGACCGCTACTACGCCGATCCCATCGTCAAGCCCAACCCCTGCCTGGCGCCGCTGTGGCTGCCACCCTTCTACGCGTTCAAGATCGTCCCAGGCGACCTGGGCACCAAGGGCGGCATGCGCACGGACGCGCGGGCGCGGGTGCTCCGGGTGGACGGCTCGGTCATTCCCGGGTTGTACGCGGCCGGCAACGCCAGCGGCGCCGTCATGGGGCACAGCTACGCAGGAGCCGGCTCAACCATCGGACCGGCCATGACCTTCGGCTACGTGGCGGCGAACGACATCGCCGGCACCTGACCCGCCGAGGGCGGTGCGCTGAGGCCCGCGACCTCAGATATATGGCTCAGCGCCTTGACCAGGGCAGGATCGCGGCCGACCGACAGGCCGACCACCCTCATCACGCCCGACCGACAGGCCGACCACCGTCATGGGGACGAAGTGGTCGGCGGCGACTCCGACGGTGCCGACGAGTTCCTTGTTCGCCCGAGATGGTGCCTGTAGATCGGACCGGTCTGATC
Organism: Nonomuraea sp. NPDC026600; assembly: GCF_040638335.1. NCBI lineage: Bacteria > Bacillati > Actinomycetota > Actinomycetes > Streptosporangiales > Streptosporangiaceae > Nonomuraea > Nonomuraea sp. NPDC026600. Next base: position 170,674 of record NZ_JBEZYD010000002.1, on the reverse strand, counting down.
TACAGGCGCAGGCGCGAGCGTTCGGGGTCGCCGAGGTCGTTGGTGGTGGCCTGGCCGCGCCACCACTCGGCGACCTCGGCGCCGGTGGCGAACCACACGTCGCCGGGCTCTCGCATGTGCGCCAGCAGGTCCTCCAGCAGCCCGATCCGGCCCGGCTTGCCGATGCACGACGGCTCGACGCTGAGCACGGCGCACAGCCCGTAGTGGCGGTAGGCGTCGAACTCCAGCCGCCAGTCATCCAAGACCTGCGCATAACCCGCGATACGGCTGTTCCCCTTCGGGAACGGCGGGCCGTAGTTGAACATGAAGCGGCTGAAGTCGTCCAGCTCCCACGACGCCGGCACCTCGACGACACTCGTCGGACCCGACGGCGCGTGCAGGAAGTAGGGCCGGTCGTCGCTGTGACGTGCGGCGCTCTTTGGCAGGGTTCCAGCGGCGCTCTTTGTCCACCGTGTGGATGCGCCCGTGGCGGCCCGCGCGGGAGCGCCGGGTTAGAGATCCTCTATGTAGCTGGCGGCGATGTCCTCGGGCGGGTTGGTGTACAGGCGCAGGTAGCGGTCGTTGGCGTGGCCGAGGCGGCGTTCGAGTTCGGCGCGGTTGTGGCCGGAGGCCTGCGACAGCGCGAAGGCGAAGGTGTGCCGGGCGTCGTGCGGGCGAAGGGTGCCGAGCTTGCGGTCTGCCTCCGGCACCTGGGCGTCGTGCAGACGGCCGATCTCGCCGACGATGGTGTTGATGGAGCGGGGTGACAGGCGGCCGTCGGGGCGGCGGGCGGCGATGGAGGCGGCCGACAGGAACAGCGCGACCGCCGCGGTGCCGGCGACAGCGCTGGCGGCGGCGTCTCCGGGGCGTTCGGACTGCAGGTAGTCGGCCAGCGCCTGGCGGGCGTCGCGGCCGAGGAAGACGGTGCGGCTGGTGCGGCCCTTGCCCCGCACGCCGGTCAGGCGGGCCTTCTTGGTCTGGCGCAGCCGGTCGGGGTCGGCCGACTCCAGCTGGTCCAGGTCCAGGCCGACCACTTCGGCGCGGCGCAGCCCGGTGCCGAACAGCAGGTAGACGATGACCCGGTCGCGCAGCGGGCGGGCGTGGGCGTGCGAGCGGGCCGCGGTGCCGCGGTGGCGGCGGCCCTTGAGCTCGTGGAAGACCTCGATCCGGTCCACGATGTTCTTGACGGTGCGCACCTGGGCGGCGGCCAGGGCTCGCGGCTGCGGGGCGGGCAGCGGCAGCGGGGGCACCTGCTTGGTCGGATCGCCGTGGCGCAGCAGGCCGGCCGGGGCGTGCGCGGTGATCCAGGAGAACAGCGCCGACAGGTGCGCGAGATGGTTGTTGACGGTTGCGGCGGCCATCGGCGCCGCCGTGCCGTCGCGTCCGCTGTTGCCGGCGGCGTCCAGGTGGTCGCGCCAGGCGGCCACCTCGCGCACGGTGACGGCCGAGAGCCGGTCATGCCCGAGGCCACCCGAGATCCAGGCGCCGAAGCGCTCCAGGTGCCGGGAGATCTTGGCGGTGACTTCTGCCGAGCGGACCCCGCGCACGGCCAGATCGAGGTAGCGCTGCGTCCACGCGGACAGGCTGTCGTCGGCCGGATCGAGCCGCTCGGGAAGCCCAACCACCTTTCGTGAAGTGATTTCGGCGCGATCCTGCCCGGCGGGCAGGGGCGCCGAGCTGGGGGCGGGAGACGGCATGCCGCCAGATTACTTCACGGAAGGGCTATTTCCTGAAGTGAACCGGCAAGCCTGGATATCACCGCAGCCCGCTCGGCGTCACCGGATGTGACAGTGACCCCCGTCTCGCGGCTCGCTTCCTGCTCGACGGCCATGTGGTCAGCGGCGAGCCAGTACAACGAGTTCGCCGCCGCCCACCACCAACCGGCCATCTGATGCCATCGCCAGTGCATCGATCCCTGAGGAGAATTTCAGCTCCCGGCCTACTTGCTTACGGGTGGTCAGGTCCCAGACTTCGGCTACCGAAGAGCTGGCGGTGATGGCGTAAGGGCGGTTGTCTACCGCCATCATGGCCACCACCGCGTGCACGGAGTCGTAGCCTCTCATGGGCTTGCTGCCCACGGGCCGGCCGGTGGTGAGGTCCCATACCCGCACCGTTGCATCGGTGCCGGCCGTGACGGTATGCGGTCGGCCCTCGATTTCCACCGTGGCCACCGCACACACCATTCCGTCGTGACCGGTCAAGGGTCTTCCGACCTGTTCACCGGCGATGAGATCCCACACCCGCACGGTCTCGTCATCGCTGCCGGTGACCGCGAGCGGACGGCCGTCAACCATCACCGTCGCCAGCGCCAGCACGCAGTCAGTATGTCCGGTCATGGGCTTACCCACGGGCTGGCTGGTGGTGAGGTCCCATACCCGCACCGTTGCGTCGTCACCGGTTGTGACGGCGTGCGGTCGGCCCTCGATCTCCGCTATAGCCACCGCCTGCACCCAACCGTCGTGACCGGTCAAGGGTCTTCCGACCTGTTCACCCGCGATGAGATCCCACACCCGCACGGTCTCATCATCGCTGCCGGTGACCGCGAGCGGACGGCCGTCAACCACCACCGTCGCCAGCGCGCGAATCCAGTTGGTGTGTCCGGTCATGGGCTTGCCCACGGGACGGCCGGTGGTGAGATCCCACAGCCACACTGACTTGTCATCACTGCCCGTAACGACGTGAGGAAGGCCCTCGATCTCCGCTACAGCCACCGCACGAACGCCCTCAGGAGGGCCGATCAGGGCCCGACTGGAGCGGAATTCAAGACAGGAGCCAGTCGCCCACTCGACGACCCACTGCGCGGCAGGCTCACCCTCCACCGACACCGCGGTGATCCGGGCCGACAACTCACGGTCCCCATACCGGGCCGCATCCAACGCCAGCAATTGACGACGCTCCCAGGCATCGGATTCACGGTGCCAATTCCCCGAAATTCGGTACACGGCTGCCGCCAACTGCTCCGCGGGTCCCGACGCCGACTCCAGCAGCCTCGACACCCGCCCGGCACGCTCATTGACCAGGAACGCCGGATCGGCCAACCTCTCATTCCCCAGGGATGACTCACCACGCAGATCATCAGCCATGATCAGTATGCTAGCCAACCCCACTGAGGTAACCCCGGTAGGCCACCTTGACCAGGACGTTGCTCCTGGGAGTGCGCGCCCGCGAGATGAACCTCTACCGCCGCTACTTCGACTTGGTCGCCGTCGGTCGCATGACCATCGAGGTCCGTGTCCAGTACCCGAACCTGCGCAACCTGAAGGCCGGGGACCACATCCGGTTCGTCTGCGGCCGCGACGACGTCCTCACCCGCGTCAAGCGGGTGGCCCGCTACGCCAGCTTCGAAGAGATGCTGGAGACCGAGGGTGCCGCCAACGTCAATCCCGACAGCCCGCGCGAGCAGCAACTGGCTAACATTCGCCGCATCTACGGCCCCGAGAAGGAAGCGCTCGGCGTGCTGGCCATCGAGATCGAGCTCATCGAACCCGTCACCGCGTGAGACAAGAGCCGTATCCCCCACCACGAGGGTGGCCCGCGCACCTCGCGCGCGGGCCATCGCTATGTTCGAGCCACAACGGCCCACAATGTTCGTACGACCGACTGGCGCGACCGCCGGCGCAAGCCGGCACGCAGAGAGATTCGGTACGGGATCCGGCGGTAAGGGCTTTCCTGCCAGGTCACGAAGACGAACGACCAGGACGAGAAACCTTCAAAATCCCCGAAATCTCATCAACACCAGAAGCCGGAGTACCAGCAGATAAGCCCAGGTCCTGCGGCTAGAGAGGCCTGGGACCAGTAGTTACCCGAGCGGCGGGCCTTGGTGAGAGGGGCCGCCGCGGCAACGACTGACCCCTCAAACTTTGATCACGCGCCTGGTCGGGACAGAAGGCCGTCAAGGCGGTCGCCGGGGCGACATGTTCGAGCCTGTACTAGTTTTTCGCTCGGCCTTGTGTCCGCTGTCGCTCAGGCATGTAAACGTCCCGACGCGCCAAGCGTCTTTGAACGGCTGGACGCTTTTGAACGCTCACGAACATACGTGCACGCTGCCGATCGGGCCGGCCGTCTCGGTAAGGCCAACGCCGTCCTTCAAAAGCACCGTGTCGCATATGCCGCATGAAAGATGAAAAACGCTTACGGGTTTCCGTTGTAGATTTGAAGGACGACCGAGGTCGCGTCGCCGCCGCTCCATGTCATGTAACCGCTGTCTATACGGGCGTTCGTATCCGGCAGGACAATCTGGTTGATCTCCTTGCTGGCGCGCGCCTGGTCGCTGACGCACCCGCATTCGCCCTCACGCAGGATCACCTGGCCGTGGTAGCGGATCGCGCCGCCGGACATCAGGTCCGCGTAGGCGATGATCTGCGTGAAGACCTCACCCTCGCAGCCCTCGCCGTCGTTGTAGATCAGTTGCTGGCTGCTGGTGACGATGTCGTTGTCGAAGAAGAGGTGATCGCAGGTCTCGTTGCGCCCGATAATGTCGTCGTCCAGCTGGTGAATGGTCCCGGACACGATGACCCGCCGCGAGGTCTCGGCTGATGCCGGCTCAGCCACACCCAACATTCCGGCGCCCGCCACTAGTGCGGCGAGCATCGCCGTCATTTTTCTCATCAGGCGAAATCCTCCTTTTTCGAACGAGCGCAAATCCTGTCTCCAGCGCTCGGCTTTTGCCATTCATTTAACTCGATAAACAGTCCGGCTGCACCCCATTTTTAAATCCGTAAAATTGCTGAAATGCTGGATTTGCAGGTGCCGTTCACTTCCTCGGCCGTCAGCGAGCACCCGGCAGGGTGGCTGACCCGCGCCGCGTGACGGCCCTTTTAGTGGGCGTTTGGTCCTGTCTGATCCCGGGTTCAGGTGCCGCGCCATGTCGGCGTTGATTCGCCGGTGGGGCGGCGGGTCATGAAGTCGATCATGGCGATGTGGATCATGGCTTCGGAACAGGCAGAGCGGGCCTCATAGATTCGGTACGGGATCCGGCGTTAGTGACGCTGAGCTACCAGGGGCACGCCGTGGCTTGACATAAAGACACTTAGCGAGCAACCCGACCTGCGAAAACGCGTCATCGCTGGTTATCGAGCCGGGCCGCGCCCGACTCATCCCCTGCCGTCCCGACTGAAACCTGGTCCCCGGAGGCAGGCACTTCACCCTTCGTGACCTGGCAGGAAAGCCCTTACCGCCGGATCCCGTACCGAATCTCTCTGCGTGCCGAGCCTGATTACCTTGATCGACCGCACAGCCGCCACCCGAAGCTGTCGATCAACGAGCCACGCGTTCTGTCCGGATGCGGCCACCCGCTGACGGGTACTGGTCGCGAAGGGGATGCTGAACCCGTATGGGTCAAGGCGTCCGCTGGGGCGGGTGGATGATATGGACTTCGGCTATGCCCGTCTCAGGACCAGCGGGCGAGATCTCATCCAGCAGGTCGAGGCGTTGAAGGCCGCGGGCGTGCCGGAGGGGCTGATCTTGTCAGATCGCCGGTACACCGGCGACAGTCGCGAAGGCTGGGAGGCCCTGCTGCGGCACGTCCGACCGCACGCCGGTCACCGGATCACCGTGGAGACCCTGGACCGGCTGGGGTGCACCACACGCGAGTGCCTCACCCTCGCTCACGAACTGACCCAGCAGGGCATCGGACTCCGCACGCTTGCCGACCAGCTCCCCATCGACACCAGCCTGCCCGGCCCGGCGGCCGAGACGGCCGTAGCGCTGCTGGCCATGTTCGCCCGGATGGAGCGGCTGTATGAGAGCGAACGCGGCGCCGAGGCCCGGGCCTCTCAACAAGCCCGGGTGGCTTCCCTCGGACGACGGCCCAAGATGAGCGCCCAGCAGCAGGCCGCGGCCGCCGAGATGCTCAGCTCTGGCATGTCGGGCGAGGAGGTCGCCGCGGGATTCGGCGTGTCTCGATCTACCCTGTTCCGCAACCTCAAGCTGTACCGCGAAGCGCAGGCAGCGCTGGGTACGGGCGAGGTGCTCAAGCCCCGGCAGGCGAGATGGACCAGGTAATCGTCGGGGAAGGGCGGCGCGCCCCCGCGAGCGAGCCCGGCCCAGCGGGGCAGGCGCGTCCGCTGACCGGCGTGCCGGCCGACGCGCGGCGCGTGGCCGCCCAGCGGTTCCAGATCCTGCAGCCGCATCTGGAAGACGGTCTTCCGCTGACCGAGGCGGCGCGGCGGGGGAAGGTTTCCGAACGTACGGCCCGCCGCTGGCTGGCCGCCTACCGGCGTGGCGAGCTGAGCGCACTGGCCCCCCAGACCCGCAAGGACAGTGGCGCCAGGCGCATGCCCGACCAACTGCAGAAGCTGATCGAGGCTCTGGCCCTGCGATCACCGCCGCTCAGCGCCGCCACGGTACACCGCCAGATTCAGCAGCTGGCGCCGGAGCACGGCTGGCCGACGCCCAGCTACCGGACGGTCTGCGAGATCATCGCGGCCTTGGACCCGGCGCTGAAATGCCTGGCCCACGAGGGCAGCAAGCGATACGCCGACACCTTCGAGCTGATCGCCCGCCGGGAGGTGAGCGAGCCCAACGCCAGCTGGCAGGCCGATCACACCCCGCTGGACTTCTACATCCTCACCGAGAACGGCACCCCGGCCCGGCCATGGCTCACGCTGATCCTCGACGAATACTCCCGGGCCATCGCCGCCTACGGGCTGAACCTGGAGGCGCCGAACGCCGCCACCACCGCCGTCACCCTGCGCCGAGCGATCTGGCGCAAGAGCGACCCCGGCTGGCAGGTATGCGGCATCCCGGCGGTCTTCTACACCGACCACGGCTCCGACTTCACCTCCGCCCACCTGGAACAGGTCGCCGCCGACCTCAAGATGCGCCTGGTGTTCTCCCTGCCCGGCCAGCCCCGCGGACGCGGCAAGATCGAACGGCTGTTCGCCACCGTGCACCAGATGTGCCTGTCGGCACTGCCCGGCTACGCGCCCGCAAACCTGCCCCAGCGCCCCGAACAGGGCCGCCTCAGCCTGACCCAACTGGACGAAGCGCTGCACCATTGGATCGTCAACGACTACCACGAGCGCGTCCACCCGGAGATCCGGCAGCGCCCCGCCGACCGCTGGGCCGCCGGCGGCTTCCTCCCGCACATGCCCGACTCGCTGGAACAGCTCGACCTGCTGCTGCTCACCGTTGCCAAACCCCGCAAGGTCCACCCCGACGGCATCCACGCCTTCGGCCTGCGCTACCTCGACCCCACCCTGGCCGCCTTCATCGGCGAATCCGTCGTCATCCGCTACGACCCGCACGATCTGGCCGAACTGCGGGTCTTCCACCGTGACGTCTTCATCTGCCGAGCCATCTGCCCAGACCTGGCCGGCGTCACGGTCAGCCTCAGAGAGATCATCGCCGCCCGGCGCGCTCACCGCCGCCAGCTCAAACAGGAACTCACCGACCACGCCAGCCTGGTCGACCAACTGCTCGCGCACCGCACCGGCCTGCCCGCCCCACTCGACCAGGCCCCGCCCGACCCCCCGGCGCGCCGCCGCCTGAAGATCTACAGCGAGGAGTAGAGGGACCAGGCCTCATGTCCAGACGCGCCAACCCCAACAGCCCAAGCCCGCGGCGGGGGCACGCTCCCGAGCCGGTACCTTCCGGCCTGATCTCCACCAAGGAACATCGCATGTTCTGCGAGTTCGCCGACACCGTTCGCAGCAGCCGCTACATCGGCCTGTGCTACGGCCCACCCGGGGTCGGCAAAACCCTCTCAGCCGAGGACTACGCCCGCTGGCCGGAGCAGCGCCCCTTCGTGGAGATGCCCCATCCGATCGTCGACTGGTTCCACCGCGGCGCCAACCGGTCCGACTGGCACACCCTGCTGTACACGCCGTTGGTCAACACCCCGCCCGGCCGCGCGCTCACCGAGCTGACCGTCATGAGCAACCGGCACGCCATGCTCCGCGCCCGCCATATCGAAGACCCCCGGCGCGAGACCAACCTCCACGGTGCCAGCTCCTACACCGAACTGGTCATCATCGACGAAGCGGAACGGCTCACCACGCGCGCCCTGGAACAGGTCCGGGACTTCTACGACCGCAGCGCCCTGGGCCTGATCCTCATCGGCATGCCCGGCATCGAGAAACGCCTGGCCCGCTACCCGCAGCTCTACAGCCGCATCGGCTTCGTGCACCACTACCGCACACTGACCATCGAAGAACTCACCACCGTCCTGTCGACGGCCTTCGCCCACCTAGGCCTGGCCAGCCCGGACGCCACCGAGGCCATCGCCGCAATCGCCCGGACCACCGCAGGCAACTTCCGGCTCGTCAACCGGCTGCTGAACCAGGCCGAACGCATCCTCAAGCTCAACAATTTGGACCTGGTAACCGCCGAGGTAATTGATGCTGCCCGGGACGCTCTGGTCATCGGAACAAGCTGACCCCTGTCAAAGAGCGTCGCTGGAACCCTGCCAAAGAGCGCCGCACGTCACATCGTCGCCCCGCGCCATCGAAGTCCAGGTGTAGCCGAGCTGCTCCAACACCCCGGCCGTGTCATTGGTGACCTCGTGCGACAGCGGCCGGAACCCCACGGGCCGCCGTCCGGTCGCCTTCTCGATCTCGTCGCCGGCGCGGGCCAGGAGCTCCCGCTGCCCCGCGGCGTCAAGCCCGTCAGGTCCTCCGCGCCGAGCCCCCGGCAGCCGATCTCGTGGCCGCGATCCGCGATCTCCGCCGCCACGTCCGGATAGCGCCCGGCGACGGCCCCCGGCATCAGCCAGCTGGCCGTCACCCCTGCCCCGTTCAGAGCGTCGAGCACCCGCGGCACGCCTCGGCGCGGGCCGTACTCCCCCATGGAGAGCGTCTTCGGCCGCTCGCGGCAGGACTCGTCGAGCTGGAGCCAGAAGTGCTCGGCGTCCAGGTTGACGGTGACCACCACCGCGCACTTCGCCCCACCGGGCCAGCTGATCATCGGTTGTCCCTCCACCACTCCGCGATCTGGGCGCCGGTGGCGAACCACACGTCGTCGTACGAGCCGTGCCCTGAGGCTCGCGTCGGCGAGCAGACCTTCCAGCCCGCTGTCCTCCTCAGCGGGCTCGGGTGGGTCGGCCACCGTGACCTCCCGCCGGGGACGCCGCCAGCGGTTGGTCATGATGCGCAGCATCGCCGTACGAACGTAACCCTCCGGATCGTCCTTGCGGATGACCCGGCGCCAGTGCACCCCCGTCCTGGTCAGCGCCTCCTGCACCAGGTCCTCGGCGTCGTGCCGGTCCCCGGTCAGGACCATGGCGTAGCGGTAGAGCGCCGCCAGCCGCGCGGCCACGAATGATTCGAACGGATCCTCCACCCCTACAAGGACACATGAGAGGGGCGGAAGGTTGCGTCCGCCCGCAAGTGCCGCAATTCACCATGAAGATTAAATGCGGCTCAATATTAAAAAGACGTCCTTTCGGCCAGCTGGTTTTCCTTGAGCTGATAAATTCCTGGTCATCGCTTCGGAACAGGAAACAGGAGAGAACAATGGCACTCACTCGTCGTACCATTATGTCCGCCCTTTCATCGCTGGCCGTGGCGGGCGGCCTGCTGGCCTTCGGCGCCCCCGCCGAGGCCGCGTCCCAGTGCACTTCGACGGGCGCGGGCTACTTGTGCGTCAATGTGGATCCGCGCGGATATGACGCCTCTTACCAGAAGACCTCCGGCAGCACGGCGCACGTGGACTTCAATCTCGTCTGCGCCAACGGGCGCTGGTTCGGCGACGAGGGCTCGTTCTACATCTCGGCCGGCGAGACCCGGACCTACACCTTCGCCGTGGGCTCCCAGGGCAGCTGCTTCCTGAAGCTGATCGACATGCGGACCGGAGCGACCTGGGAGACACCCAGCATCAGCCGCTGACCCACCGCACCGGTTGACAAACGTCGCGCCCCAACGTAGATCGTTTCCAGCCAAAGATCTCCGGCCCCTGGAAGCGCGATGCAGTTGATCAACGGCGTGCCGCTCATGGGCGCTCTCGTGGCGGTGGCGGGCGCCCCATGGGCTCGCCGCCGCCACGTGGTGATCGCCGGCGCCCGGCAACCAACCGGACATGGAATCGGCCCGAAATAAAAGCGGAGGACATTAACATCTTACGCAGCACAGGCCGGGCATTACCGGGAGCAAAGGTGGCCGGCGTTCCGCCGCGCAAGTAAAGCTGAAGGAATTCAATTTGCCTTGTTCGGGTACTCTGGCCGGGCAAGTTCCTGAGATGCGCTTATGAGCAGTCCCACCGTGGCCATTACCGGTGGTGCCGGGTTTCTCGGCTCGATCCTGTCGGGCGCCAGGTGATTGTCCCTCGACGCCTCGCGAAGATCGCCAGAAGTCACACGACATCAGTCTTGGTCTGTTGCTGCGCGTGACCAGCGGATTCAAGGGTTGCCGAAGGTTCGCAGAAGGCGGGCCCCGCAAGCTGACGAGTACACATCCCACGGTGGAGGTACGTCAGTGAAACAACGAATTCTCGGGAAGGTCGCCCTCGTGGTCTCGGTCGCGCTGCTGTTGACCGGACCGCCTGTCTCAGCTGCCGCTGAGGCCGGGTTACCGGACCCGCCGCCCGTTCAGACGTCGGCGGAAGCGCTGCAGCAGGATCTGACGCTGGTCGCCCAGGCCAAGGGCTGGACCCTGGCGCAGGCCAAGGCGGACCACCGAGCGGCGGAGATCATCGGTGAGCTCGCCGGCAAGGTCGCACGCGAGCGGCCGGAGATCTTCATCGGCTCGGCCGTCAACCCCCAGCCCGGTGGGGCGCCGACGCTCTACGTCAAGGGACCCGCCGATGCGTTCGTGGACCGGCTGGTGGCCGGTGCGGGCATCGACATCGTCGTCAAGGACGGGCAGCCGTACGCGTTCGGCGAACTGGAGGAACGCCAGCTGACCGTGCACAAGGCGCTGGTGGCCTACGGCTTCAAGTCCGTGGCCACCTCCGTCGATCTCGCCGGGGCGGGGAGGATTCCGGCCGAGGTCACCAAGGAGCCGGGCGTCGACTCGCGGCCGGGCGCCGTGCTGGCCGCGATGCCGCAGAACCTGCGCTCGCGCGTCGATCTCGCCGTGCGCGACGAGCCTGTCACGAGCCTGGAGTACGGCTTCGGCGGGGAACGCATGCGCGGCGCCGCCGTCCAGTGCACCAGCGGCTGGCCGATCCTCGCCAGCGGCGGCCTGCTACCCGGCATCACCACCGCGGGCCACTGCGACGGCATCAACGAGATCGACTGGACCGATGCCGGCCTGTCATACCCGACCACGCCTCAGGTCCAGCACCGCCGGGCCTGGGGTGACATCGAGTACCACTTCGGCCCCACCATCCAGGCGGGGGTCTTCTACGCCAGCAGCACCGACGTGCGGGCCGCCAAGTCGGTGGAGGCGGTGTCCAGCATCTCCGTGGGCGAGTCCGTCTGCCAGTACGGCCGCTCCTCCAACGTCCGGCACTGCAGCCCTGAGGTGGACAGCGTCTCGGTGACCTGCACGTTCGCCCCCTTCCCCTATGCGACCGAGCGGCTGGTGGGAACCGACAACGACGTCGGCATCGGCGGCGACAGCGGTGGCGGCTGGTCCTTCAGCGACACGGCCTACGGCTCGCACGTGGGCAACTGCGACAACGGCGAGGTGTTCAGCGCCGCCGACTACTACGACGAGGCGCTCGGCATCTCCGTGTGGCTGGCACCATGACCTCGGTGATCACCTGATTCCGTGAGCCCTCGCGGCGCCCGCCGGCCGCGAGGGCTCTGGCATGGCGGCGAGCGGGCCGAGATTCTGGAGCTTGGCGCGGATCAGCTCGGCGTGCTGGTGTCCGAGCTGATCGAGGATGTCGAACGCGTCCTGCCACGCGCGGCGGGCGGCATCGAGATCTCCGGCGTCATGGTGGGTGTCGCCGAGCGAGAGGAGCGTCCCGCCTTCGAAGGTCCTGGCCCCGAGCTCGCGGAACAGCCCCAGCGCCCGCTGGTAGCAGGTGACGGCCTGGACGAAGCGGCCGAGGCGGCGGTGGATGTAGCCGAGGCTGTCCCAGGTCGTGGCCTCCCCCTGACGGTCGGCGATCTCCTCGTAGAGGGTCAGGGCCTGGCGGCAATGGACGAGAGCCTGCTGAGCATCGCCCAAATGGGCACGGTGCCAGCCGATGGCGTTCAGTCCGGCGGCCTGCCCGCGCCGGTTCTTCGCGGCCAGGAACAGTTCGTAGGCCTGCTCGTCATGCGGCAGAGCCTGCCGGTGGTCGCCCTGCTGGGCGAACAGCCGGGCCACGCAGCGGTGGGCGTGGGCCTGCCCGGTCTGGTCCCGGAGCTCGCGGAAGAGTTCCAGGGCTTGCTGGAGGTGGGCGCCGGCGTCGCCGTAGCGGCGCAGGGAGATGTACGCGCGCGCGAGGCCGCAGTGGGCGTGAGCCTGTGCGGGACGGTCGGCCAGCCGCTGGGCGGCGTCCAGGGCGGCGCGTTGCGTGGCGGCCTGGTCATGCCAGAGCCCCCGACGGTCGCAGAAGGTCATGAGCGCCCACGCCAGCCGGCAGACGTAGATGTCGAACTCGGCTCCGGCGTCGTCGATGGCGGCCCGCAGCGCCGGGTACTCCACGCTGAACCAGGCCAGCGCCACCCGGTGGTGGGTGACGTCCTCGGGGACGACCCCCGGTTGCGGCGGGGGCAGTGTGAGCGGATCGCGGTACGGGCTGAGCGCCTGGTCCGCCCGGTGGGCGGTGCGCAGGTAGTGGTCGAGCAGCCGCCGAAGCGCGGCGCTCCCGGTGTCGAGGCCGGCGGACAGTTCGGCCGCGTAGAGCTGGACCAGGTCATGCATCCGGTAGCGGCCCGGGACCGGCTCGTCCATCAGATGCGCGTCGGCGAGCTCGCGCAGGAGGGCGCGGGTCCGGGCGACGGGCAGGGCGGCGAGGCTGGCCGCGGCGGCGAGGCTGATCTCCGGTCCCGTCGTACGGCCCAGGAGGGCGAAGGCGTGCGCCGCGTCGGGAGTCAGGGCCCGACGGGAACAGGACAGGACCGCGCGCAGGTTGACGGCCAGCTCGCCGCCGTCAAGGGCGTCCAGCCGGGTGGTGGCCTGCCGCAGTTCTCCGGCGAGCACTTCGAGGGGGAATTCGGGGTGGACGGCGGCGCGGGCGGCGATGATGCCGAGCGCCAGCGGCAGGCCCCCGCAGTGGCGGGTCAGGGCGGTGACGGCCTGGGGTTCGGCCTCCGTCCGGCGGCCGCCGAACTCGCGGGTCAGCAACTGGCGCGACTCGGCGTCGGTCAGGACGTCCAGGACCAGGGGCCGGGCACCGTGGGCGGTGATCAGGCCGGTCAGCGTTCGGCGGCTGGTGACGAGGACGGCGCCGGTGGGGGTGGCGGGCAGCAGCGGCGTCACATGGTTGGTGTCGCGGGCGTTGTCCAGCACGATCAGCATGCGCCGGCCGGCGGTCAGGCTTTGGTACATCGCGGCCTGCGCCTCGGGATCCGACGGAATCGCGGCGGGTGGCACGCCGAGCGCGTCGAGGAAGGAGCGCACCGCGACCGCCGGGTGGACCGGATCGGCGGCCGGGTCGAACCCCTGGAGGTTGACGTACAGCTGCCCGTCGGGAAACCGTTCCGCGTTCTCGTGGGCCCACTGCAGGGCCAGCCAGGTCTTGCCGAGACCGCCGACACCGCTGATCACCACGGTGCCGCCTGGGTCGTGCATGGCCTCGCTGAGCGCGGCGAGCTGGCGGGCGCGGCCGGTGAACGATCGTGGTGGTGCGGGCAGTCGGTGCGGCGTCACTGGTTGCGCGGACTGTCCGGTCACCGCGGGAGTGGGCGCCGCCAGGTCCGGATCGGTGGTCATGATCTGCAGATGCAACTCCCGCAGCGCCGGGGCAGGGCAGGCGCCCAGTTCCTCGGCGAGTTGCCGCCGCAGCCGGTCGTAGAAGTCGAGGGCGTCACCCTGCCTGCCGCAGCGGTAGAGGACGAGCATGAGCTGAGCGGTCACGCGTTCGTCCAGGGGGTGCGCGGCCGCGCGGGCCGTCAGCTCGGCCAGCAGCCCGGCGTGCCTGCCGCAGGCGAGGGCGAGATCGTTGCGGTCCAGCTCGGCGGCCAGGTGCTCCATGGCGAGGCCATGGCGGATGCCGTTCAGCCACGGTGAGTCGAGTCCCGCCAGCGGGTCTCCACGCCACAGCCCCAGTGCCCGGTCGAACAGGGCCAGGGCCGTCGCGCTCTCCTCCGCCGCGCGGGCCTCGGCGGTCAGCCGGCGGAACCGGAGCAGGTCCACGGCCATCGGGTCGACTGTGAGGACGTATCCGCCGGGGCGGCGGACGAGGCCGACGGCGTCCAGGGCGGTCAGGGCCCGGCGCAGCCTGCACATGTAGCCGTGGACGGCCGAGTGGGCGCGTTGCGGCGGGAGGTCGCCCCATACCCGGTCCAGGATCTGGTCGGCCGACACGGTGCGATTGGCCTCGATCAGCAGCACGGCCAGCACGCATCGCTGCCGGGCGTGACCGAGCTCCACGAGCCGGCCGTCGATCGCCGCCTCGACCTCGCCCAGCAGGCGGAACTCCACCACCGGCTCGACCATCGCCCGGATTCCACTTCATGGTTGCGGGAACGCCATCTTTGGTTTCCCTCGACCATCGCACCCGGCCTGGCGTCACTCCACGCACATTTACCTGTCGGTTCGTGCTCCTCAGCACAGCGCATCACCGTCGAGAGTGATACCGCCCTACGCCTTTCAGGACCGCGCCCGCCCGCGCGAAGCCGACCAGCGGGGCGGCTCGGTGCCTTGGCTCTGAGCCGCCCCGCCCGCTCCCGGGCGGCCGACCGGCTTCGGCGACCCTCGGGGCTCACGTTCGGGGTCGGCGGGCTATGCGGGGATCACGTGGAAGAAGTGGGTCGGCAGGTGGACCGCGACGCCCTCGTAGATCTCCGCGCAGACCGCCACGCCCGGGGCGGCGAAGGTGCCCTCCGGCGGCTCGGCGACCTTGATGACCGAGCGTCCGGCGTCGAGGAGCTGGGCGGCGACGGCGAAGTCTCCGACCAGCGCGCACCCGGGTTCGACCATGCGGGTGCGGCTGATCACGGTGCCGTTGCGGGCCAGGTCGCCCAGCAGGCTGCCGGCGCCGAGCATGTGCGTGTAGTAGTCGCGGGGGTTGACCACCATCGCGTGCGCCGTGGCGCCGGTCTGCTCGATCTCGTCGCACGCGGCGAGCACGCCGTCCACGTAGGTGCCACGGTAGGGCAGCTTGGCCACCTCGGGATGGCTGAGCACGCCCTTCTCGCCGATGGTCAGCGCCTGGTTCTCCGCGGTGGCCAGCCGTACCAGCAGCCGGTAGTCGAGGAAGCGGGCCAGCCCCTCGGGGTCGTCGGCGAGCTCGTCGGGGATCTGGACCCAGCCCCTGGTCGGCGCGACGCTGAACTCAGCCATGCCGAACTTGAAGGCGGCCTCGCGGCGCAGCCCGGACTCGTGGACGCCGGCGGCCTCGGCCGCGGTGGACCGCGACTCGCACCAGACCCTGACAGTGTCGGTATCGACCAGGCGCTTCTTGAACAGGTTGCGCACCGTCACCCTCGGCCGGTCCTGGGTGGGCTTGAAGGCGTCGGTGATGGTGAAGTCGAAGCGCACCTCGGCGCTGTCGCGCTCCTTGAGGTAGGCGCGGGCGAACTGCTCTCCCGGCGAGAGCTCGACCTCGGTGTGCTGTGCTGCGGCGGTCATGGTAGTCCCTTCAGATGACAGCGTGCTCGACCAGACGGTCGTAGTAGGGGCGGTGGTGGTCGTAGTAGGAGCGCAGCCGCTCGTCGTTGTCGACGGTGGCCGCGTACTCCTTGGCGGGCGCGCTGAACCCCGAGCTGGCGATCGCGTCCAGGTGCCATCGGCGGCTCCGGTGCCACTCGACGCGGTCCTCGGGCACCCACTCGAGCGCGTGCGGCAGGTACGGCAGGTCGACCGCCTGGCAGTACGCGGCGACCGTCTCGGCGGGCTCGGCCAGCAGACTCTCGGCGCGGATGACGACGGGACGCTCCCCGCTCACTCGCCAGGCCAGCTCGAACAGGTCGTACTGGTGCTCGTAACCGATCTCGTGGCAGGCGACCTCGGGCTTGATCAGGTAATGCGAGGCGATGGCCTTGGCGGGGTCGCGGACGATGAAGGTGTGCCGGAACCCGGCGATCTCCTCGGGATGGTCGAACAGATACTGGTGGCGGTACTCCAGCGTGTCCTTGAAGAACACCGTGCGGTCCACGCCGAGCTCGGCCAGGTGCCCGAGCACCTCACCCGGGCTGCGGAGCGTGACGGTGCCGCCGTCGAGCCCCTGGGCCTGCACCTCGTTCCAGTCCGTCAGCGTGACCAGCGGTTCATGGACGATGCAGACGTCGCCGCGCTCGATCATCATCCGCAGGAAGGCGGTGGAGAGCGCCCGCGGATGCGCCCACATCGCGATCACGCTCACATCGACCACCACGCCGGCTCGCGGTCCCAGCGGTGCGCCCGCAGTTCCTGGAGCAGCCGGGGGTCGAGCGGCGTCCCGTCGGAGACCGCCAGGTTGGCCCGCACGTGCTCGGGCCTGCGCATACCGGGGATCACGGTGCTGACCGCCGGGTGGTGCAGGATGAACCGCAGCGCCAGCTCCGGCATGGTCATGTCGTCGGGGACCGTTTTCGCCAGCCGCTCGGCCCGGTCCGCGGTCGGGCCGAGGTTCTCCGGACCGAAGTAGGTGGCCCGCCAGTCACCTTCGGGGAAGACGGTGTCGGCCGTGAGCCTCCCCGTGAGGCCGCCCTCGTCGAAGGGAACCCGGGCGATGATGCCGACGCCGTCGCGCAGGGCCCGCTCGAACAGCTCGTCCTCCGGAGCCTGGTCGAAGATGTTGTAGATGACCTGGACGACGTCCACGAGCCCGGTGTCGATGGCGCGCAGGCAGTTGGCCGGCTCCCAGCGGTTGACGCTGAGGCCGAACGCCTCGATCAGGCCCTCGGCCTTCAGCTCGGCGACCACCCGCTGCCAGCGCTCGTCCGGGGTCCACCTGTCCTCCCAGACGTGGAACTGCAGCAGGTCGATGCGGTCGACCCCGAGGTTCTCCAGGCTGAGGTGGACGTACTCCCTGACGTGGTCGGCGGGGAAGACGTCGTCGAGGGTGTCGGACGGGCGCGGCGGCCACTCCCTGTTCTTGGGCGGAACCTTGGTGGCGATCTTGAGCCCACGGTCCGGATGGTCCCGCAGGAGCCGGCCGAGCAGCTGCTCGCTGACGCCCCTGCCGTACACCCACGCCGTGTCGAAGAAGGTGCAGCCCAGCTCGACGGCCAGGTCCAGGCAGCCGGGCGCGACGTCGTAGTCCCAACCGGTGAACCCGCCGGGGCCGCCGCCGATGCCCCACATCCCGTAGCCGATCTCGCTGACCTGCCAGTCAAGGCGGCCCATCGTCCGGTAACGCATCTCAGTGTCCCTTCAGTGAAGTGAGGTAGGCGCCGATCGCGGCGTCCAGCGATCCTTCGTCAGCAGCGGAACCCCCGGCGAACAGGGCCGGGTTGTCGATCAGCAGCTCGGCCAGGCCGGTGCCCGTCAGCATCGCGCGCAGCGTGTCCAGCTCCGGGTCGCGTTCCAGCATCGCCATGAACTCGGCGGCCGGCACCTCCCGCACCGGCAGCAGGCGGGCGAGGTCGACGCTTTCGGGGCGGAACACGTGGAAGGCGCCTGCCGGTCCGGTCAGGCCCCCGACGAGCCGGGCCGCCACCTCGTCGACCGGCGAGTAGTCGGTGAGCATCGGCACGTCGGGGCGCGCACCCAGCCGCTGGAAGGCCGTGAGCAGCAGGTGGGTGAGTGCGCGCGGGTTGGGCACGCCGTTGTCGGCGGCCGGCATCACCTCGCCGAGCCGGTAGAAGGTGACGGTGGCGCCCCGGTCGCGCGCCTCCCACAGCAGCCGCTCGGCCACCCACTTGGAGCGGCTGTAGCCGCTGCGCGGCGGGATGGCCTGGCCAGGATGGAAGTCCTCGGGCAGCGGTTCGCCGGAGGCCGC
The DNA here is from genome assembly GCF_040638335.1 of Nonomuraea sp. NPDC026600. Classification (NCBI taxonomy): domain Bacteria; kingdom Bacillati; phylum Actinomycetota; class Actinomycetes; order Streptosporangiales; family Streptosporangiaceae; genus Nonomuraea; species Nonomuraea sp. NPDC026600. Next base: position 152,797 of record NZ_JBEZYD010000002.1, on the reverse strand, counting down.
GGCGTGCCGGTCGAGCACGCCCAGCGTGGAGACGTGGTGCAGCGGCTTGGGCCGGCCGTGGACGGCGAAGCGGAGCACCTCCAGCGTCCCCAGCACGTTGGCGGGGCGGTGCGCGCGGTAGTCGAACAGGAAGTTCACCAGGGCGCCGACGTGCATCACCGCGTCGCACTCGGCCGCCAGCGACTCCCACTCCGCGGTGTCCAGGCCGAACCGCGGCCTGCCCAGGTCACCCGCCACCGCCTCCAGACGCCCGGCGACCGCCGGGTTCCATAACCGCTGGGCCCGCAGCGCTTCTGTCACGCGGCGCCGGGCGTGGTCGTGGTCGGCGGCCCTGGTCAGGCAGATCACCCGCAGGTCGGTGGCGGACACCAGCCGATGGACGACCCTGGCGCCGACGAACCCGGTCGCGCCGGTGACCAGGACGGTGCGCGGCGGCCCGGGAGCGGCGGTGGTGATCACCAGGTCACCGGGAAGCCGGGCGTCGCGCTCCATCAATGCGGACTCGTCCTCTTCCAGCTCCGCCGGCTCCACCCTGTCTCGGAGCAGCTCGGCGAGCCCGGCCGCGGTCCTGAACTCGTACAGGTCCTGCACGCCGACCCGCACGCCCACGGCCGCGCGCAGCCCGAGCACCGCGGCGAGCGCGGTCAGCGAGTCGCCGCCGCAGGTCACGAAGTCGTCGTGGACGGCGAAGCCGGCCAGGCCGAGCACGCCCCTCAGCACCTCGGCGATCCGCTCCTCCAAGGGCCCGTCGACCGGCTGCCGCGCGCCGCCGTCCAGCCGCTCCTCCATCAGGGCCCGGATCGCCCCGAGGTCGACCTTGCCGTTGTCGCTGAGCGGCAGGTCCGGCAGGATGAGGCAGTGGTGCGGCATGCTGGTGCGCGGCAGCCGCGCGGTCAGGTGCTCGCGGAGCGCGGCCGAGGTCACTTCGGCGTTGGCGGCGGCCGCCAGGACGAGCCGGGTGCGCGTGCCCTGCCGTACGGCCACGGCCTTGGCCTGCCTGACCCCCGGATAGCCGGCGGCGGCCGCCTCGACCTCGCCCAGCTCGATCCGCACCCCGTCGACCTTGACCTGCCGGTCCGCCCGTCCCGAGAAGCGCAGCAGGCCCGCCTCGTCGTACCAGCCCAGGTCGCCCGTCAGGTACAACGTGTCACCGGGGATCTCGGTGAAAGGGTTGGGGACGAACACCCTGTCGGTGCGCTCGCGGTCGCCCAGGTAGCCGATGCCCAGGCAGGCGCCGCCGACGACGATCTCCCCGATCTCGCCGGGCGGCAGCAGACCCAGGTCCTTGTCCAGCACGACGGCGTAGCAGTTGTCGATGGGCCGCCCGAGCGGGATGTGGTCTCCGTCGGCGAAGTCGATGGGGTGGAAGACCATGCCGATCGAGGTCTCCGACGGGCCGTACCCGTTGGAGACCCGAAGGCCGGGAAGGAGGGTCCGCAGCCGGTGCACGGCGTGCGGGCCGACCTCCTCACCGCCCACGACCAGGTGCCGCAGCGAGGCGACCTTCGCCACGGCCCCGGGCTCGGTGTCCAGCAGGGCGACCATCATGGCGAGGGTGGCGGGCACGAAGTCGGTGATGGTCACCTGGTGCTCGGCGATGGTGGCGACCGTGCGCTCCAGGTCGAGGAACTCGCCCTGCTCGGGGACGACGGCGCACCCGCCGGTGGTCAGCGGCCACAGGAGCTGCCAGATGGCCGAGTCGAAGGTGTGCCTGCTGTTCTGCAGCACCACCTCCTCACCGGTGGCCTGGAAGTAGCGCGACATGAACCTGAACCGGTTGGTCAGGCCGCGGTGGACGTTGAGCGCGCACTTGGGCGTCCCGGTCGTGCCGGAGGTGAAGACGCCGTAGGCCACCTCCTCCGGCCCCGGCTCGGCCGTCCCGCGGTGCGGCGAGGGCGTCACCCGGTCGGCCGCGACGGGGTGGTGACCTTCGCCCAGCACCAGCCGGGGCACGATCACGGCCAGCGCCGAGCGCATCCGCTCGGCCGGCCACGCCGGGTCGCACGGCACGAACGCGGCCCCGAGCTTCAGCAGCGCGAGCATGGTCAGCGGCAGCTCAAGGCTGTTGACCAGCACCAGCGGGATGACGTCGCCGCGCCGCACGCCGGCCTCGGCCAGCTCCGCGGCCAGGCCGTTGGCCAGCTCGTCCAGCTCACGGTAACTCAGGGTCGTCGTCCGGTAGGACAGCGCCGGATGGTCGGGAGTGCGGTCGACCTGCTCCTCGAAGAGCCTGGTCACGGGACGGTAGGGGCCGTGGTCGACCTGGGTGCCGGCCAGGCCGTTGAGTACCCGGCGACGGGTGACGGTGTCCAGATTCGGAAGGGTCCACATGGTGTCCGACATGCTTGTCCGATCTCTTTCCCACGGGGTGTGGCGGGTCAAGGGCGGCACCGGTTCTGCCGGTGCCGACTGGATCAGGAAGTCCTGGCGGTGGATGCGGGGGACAGCGCCGGGGCGCAGGCCGCCAGTTCTGACGGTGGCGTGCCGGTGACCAGCGCGGACAGCAGCAGCCCCGCCGCTGGGGCGACCTGGATGCCGTATCCGCCCAGAGCGGCGAGCCAGAAGAAGCCGGGGTCGTCGGGCGCTTCGCCGATCACCGGTACGTCACCGGAGACCGAACTGCGCAGCCCCGCCCAGCGGTGGGTGACGTGCGTGACCTTGACGGTGGTGGCCTCCTCGAATCTGGCGATCGCCAGCGCGACGTCCAGGTCGTCGGGACGGGGGTCGCCCGGCGGCATCGGCGTGGAGTCGGCGGGCGAGAGCAGCAGCCCGCCGGACTCCGGCTTGGCGTAGAAGGTCCCGGCCAGGTCGGTGACCATCGGCCAGGACGCCACCGCCGCCGCGTCGTACCCGGACGGCCGGGGAACCAGCGCGGCGGTACGGCGCAGCGACCGCAGCCCGATCAGGGCGGCCCCGGCCAAGGCCGCGACCTCGTCGGCCCACGCCCCGGCGGCGTTGACCACGCGGACGGCCGTGAAGTCGCCGGCGGTCGTCTCGACCCGCCGGCCGCCGGGAACCGGCTCGATCGCCAGCACTCGCGCGCCGGTCACCACCCGGCCGCCGCGCCGCCGGACCCCGGCCAGGAACCCCTGGTGGGCGGCCGCTACGTCGAGGTCGCAGGCCCTCGGCCGGAACAGCGCCCGCTCGTGGGATCGCGGTCGGAGCACCGGGCACATCTCTCGCGCCTCGTCCGGGCTCACCTCGACAGCGCCGTCGGCCACCGCGCGGTCGAACTCCGCGCCCGCGTCCGGCGGCACCAGGACGAGCGCGCCGCGCGGGTTCAGCAGGGGGGCGTTCCCGAACCCGGGCGGCGGGGCCTCGTAGAACGTGCGGCTGGCCGCGGTCAGCGCGCGCACCTCGGCGCCTCCGTAGTACTCGGAGAACCAGGCGGCCGAGCGCCCCGTCGAGTGGATGCCGGGGGTCGGCTCGGCTTCGAGCAGGGTGACCCGGCCGTGCGGGGCCAGGAAGTAACCGGCGGCCGCCCCCGCGATACCGCCCCCGATGACGACGAACTCGTTCATGATCTGCCGCGCGGCATGGTGAGGGCCGCGATGAGCATGGCGAGCACCACGAGGCCCGCCGCGACGGCGAAACCGCGCCCCGCGCCCACGGCCAGCGCGTGGTCGGCGAGCGAGCGGCCGTTCGGCGTGGGGCCCGTGACCGCGGCCGCGGCCGCCCAGGCCACGGTGCCCAGGACGGCCAGGCCGATCGCTCCGCCGACCTGTCTGGCCGCGCTGAAGACTCCCGAGGCGATCCCCGAGTCCTCGGCCGGCACCCGCGACAGGGCCGACAGGGTGAGCGGGACGGCGGTGAGCCCGAGCCCCGCGTAGGCGAGGATCGTGGGAACGAGCATGCCGGTGAGGTAACCGGTGGAGTCGCCGATCTGCGACAGCCAGGCCATGCCTGCCGCCGCGGTCGCCAGGCCGCCGATCACCAGGTTCCGCGCCCCCGTCCTGGCGACCAGCAGCGAGCTGAACCGAGCGCCCAAGATCAGCAGGGCGGTCAGCGGCACGTAGACCACCGCGGTCTGCAGTGGGGTGTAGTCCCAGACCTTCTGGAGGAAGAGCGTGAGGAAGAAGAAGATGCCGAACATGGCGGTGCTGGTGAGGATCTGCACGGTGTAGATGCCAGCCCTGACCCGGTCGGTGAAGAGCCGCAGCGGGACCAGCGCGTGTGGGTTGCGCCGCTCGATCGCCACGAAGGAGGCGATCAACAGCACGGCCACCCCGACCGTGACCAGCACGTCCGGGTCGGCCCAGTGGGCGGTGCCCGCCTGGTCGGTGGCCGCGTTGATCAGGCCGTACACCAGGAGGGTGACCCCGGCGGTGCCGGTCAGGGCACCTCCCAGGTCGAACCGGTCGCGCACTCGCTCGGTCTCGGTCAGCACCCGCTGCGCGGCGATGACGATGAACACGCCGACGGGGACGTTCACGAACATCACCCAGCGCCACGACAGGTAGGTGGTGATCACGCCGCCCGCGAGCAGCCCCACCCCGCCGCCCGCCGTGGCCACCGCCGAGTAGATGCCCACTGCCCGGTCCCGCTCCGGCCCCTCGGGGAACGTCGTCGCGATCAGCGACAGCGCCGCGGGAGACGCCGCGGCGGCTCCCACCCCCTGGAGGGCACGGCAGGCCAGCAGCCACCACGATTCGGTCGCCAGCCCGCCGAGCAGGGACGCGACGGTGAACAGGACGAGACCGGCGATGAACACCCGCCTGCGGCCCAGGATGTCACCGGCGCGCCCGCCCAGCAGCAGCAGCCCGCCATAGGTGAGGGAGTAACCGGTGACGACCCACTCCAGGCCCGAGCCCGAGAAGCCGAGCGACTCCTGGATGCCGGGCAGGGCCACGTTCACGATGGTCGCGTCCAGCAGGAACATGAGCTGCGCGACCGAGATGATCCAGAGGGCGACGGCGCGCGAGCGCCGTCCCGCTTCCAGATGCCGGGTCATCGTCTAGGGGACGCGGCGATCTCCAACCGCTCGCGCAGGGGCTGGCGCAGGACCTTGCCGAGCGAGTTCTTGGGCAGCTGCCAGACGAACTGGAGCCTGTCGGGCCACAGCACCTTGGCCATCTTCTCGGCCGTCAGGTGGTCGCGCAGCTCCTCCAGGCTGGGCGGCGGCCCGTCGGGCACCACCACGGCGCAGACCAGGTCGGCGCCCGGCACCGCGGGGTCCGGGTAACCGACCAGGACCACCTCGGAGATCGCGGGGTGGCGCAGCAGGACCGCCTCGACCTCCAGCGTGGAGACCTTCTGGCCGCTGGCCCTGGTGATGAGGTCCACCCTGCGCCCGGTGATCCGGATGCCGTCGCGGCCGTCCTCCCTGGCCAGGTCGCCCGTGTCGAACCAGCCCTCGGCGTCCTGGCAGTCCTCGTACAGCTCGCGCTGGCCCAGGTAGCCCAGGCACTGCGAGGCGCCGCGGACCAGGAGTCTGCCCGCTCCTTCCTCGGCCTCCGGGTCGGGGACGACCTTGATCTCCATCCACGGCATCGAGCGTCCGTCGCTGTGCGCGGCCCAGCCCTCGGGGTCGTCCGGCCTGGTGACGGTGACACCGCCGTTCTCGGTCATGCCCCACAGGGCGTGCAGCGGGATGTCGAACACCTCACGGACGTCGGTGATCAGCTGCGGCTGGATCGGCGCCGAGCCGGACACGATCCGATTGAGGCTGGCGGCGTCTCGCGGGTTCTCGCGCTGCGCGGCCAGGAGCTTCACCAGGTAGCCCGGCGCGCAGTACGCCCAGCTGATCCGATGGGCGGCCATCAGGTCGAGCAACAGCTCCATGTCGGTGTTGGTGTCCTGCATCACACAGGTGCCGCCCAGGTGGAGCGGCATGTAGACCGCGTAGCTCATCCCCGCCATGTGGGTCAGGTAGTTGGGAATCGAGATCACGTCGTCCGCGGTCAGCCCGTACGGCTCCGACACCGCCCTGACGGCCGCGTAGACGGTGTTCTGGCTGTGCACGACGGCCTTCATCGTGCCCGTGGTGCCCGAGGTGTACAGCAGGAGCGCCGGGTCGTCGGGGCCGAGCGGCACCGCGTCGCCGGGGTCGTGCTCGGTGCGGACGAAGAACTCCTCGAAGTCGATGGCCCCCGTGGCCGCCGCGTCGCCCACCACGACCCGGTGCTGGAGAGTCTCGGGTGCGGCCTCCACCAGGCGGGCCGCGTAGTCGACGCCGTCGAAGGAGTCGACGGTCACGGCGACCTTGGCCGAGCTCGCCCGCAGGACGTGGGCCAGCTCGCGCCCCCCGAGCACCGGGATGACCGGTGAGCTCACCGCGCCGATCTGGTTACAGGCCAGGTAGAGCGGGGTGAGCATCCACAAGTTGGGCAGGTAGAGCACCACCACGTCACCGGGGCCGACACCCAGTTCGCGCAGCGCGCCCGCGCAGCGCGAGACGGTGTCCGCCAGCTCGGCGTAGGTCAGGGTCCTGGCCGGCTGACCGCCCTCGTAACTGATGATCGCCGGATGGGCCGGACGCCGCTTGGCGGCGTCGGCGAGATCATCGAGAAAAGTGGAATCCCGCCACCAGCCAGCCGCGCGGTAACGGGCTGCGGTCGGCGGGGCTGGGGTCGCCAAAGTCTCCCAGATAGGCATCTGCGCGCGCCTTCCCCCGTCGAATAAAGATCATGTCGACGATGAAACCTAGCCCTTATCCCACCCAAGAAGACATGTCTTGACATATTTGGTATGACCGAATAAGTGCCTTATCTCATGGCAGCGCTTGACACGCCCACGGCCGCGGGTACAGGCTCCATGATCGATCACACACCTGTCACAGAGCGCTGGGGGAAGGGACACCGTGAAGATCGGCGTGCTCGGCTGGGACTACGGCGAGATGGATCCCGACGCCCCCTGCCTGGTGGAGGCCGGTAGGGAACGGGGGCACGAGATGGCCCTGTTCACGCTGGAGGAGTTCGCCTACACCCCAGGGGCCAAGGGCGGCCTCAACCTCGTGGTGGGCGGGCACGACGCCGAGTCCTTCGACGCCATCATCTCCAGGGCCAAACTGTACGGCGATGACTGGCAGGACCGCGTGGAGCGGCTGACCCTGCTCAGCGAGGTCCCCGGCCTGCGCCTGTTCGACCCCGCCGAGGTGTGGGTGCGCGGTTACAGCAAGTTCCTCACCGCGCAGAAGCTGGCCGAGGCCGGCCTGCCGACGCCCCCCGTCCGCTCGGCCGTCACCCTGGCCCAGGTCGAGACCGCGTGGAAGGAGTGGGGCGAGGCCATCGTCAAGCCCTCCTTCGGGTACCGCGGCGTCGATGTCGAGCGCGTCACCGACCTCCCCGCGCAGACGGCCGTGGTCGAGGAACTGCTCGCCAGATACGGCACGCTGGTGTGCCAGCCGTACTATCCGACCCAGTACGGCGAGTACCGCATCACCGTCGCCGGCGAGGTCACGCCCATCAACATGCTGAAGCTGCCGGCCGCCGGGTCGTGGCGGTGCAAGACCCTGGAAGGCGCGAGCTTCGAATACTTCGAGGCGCCCCCCGAACTCCAGGAACTGGCAGTGCGCGCGGCCAGGGTGATGGGGATCACGCTGGCCGGCCTCGACATCCTGCCGACCGAGGACGGCTACGTCATCCTCGAGGTCAACCCGATTCCGGGCTTCCTCAACATCTTCGGCCGCGAGCGGCACCAGCAGACCCTGCACGGCGTCTTCGACTGGGTGGAGAAGCAGGTCACCCAGCCCTAGCGAGCTGCCAGGCGCTCATCGTCCCTGACCGGTCACTGGCGGGACAGGGCCCGGGTGATGCCGGTGACGATGGTGGTGACCAGGATCCAGCCCGCGAGCACCAGGCCGTAGGCGACCCACTGACCGCCGCCGACCGGCTGGAACGCCTTCTCCTGGCCGAAGTCGATCAACGGGAACAGCAGATCCAAGGCGTACACCACGGCGTTTAACGCGGGCCCCTTGCCTGCCTCGGCGGGCGGCGGGGGGTCGAGCGCGAACACCGCCGCCCCCAGGACGAGCAGGGCGACGAACCAGGCGGCTGCGCGCAAAGGCCGGAAGCCGTATCCGACCGTGACGTCCTGCAGCACGCCCCACGCGCGGGCCGGCCTGCGCAGCGTGGCGCGCCGCCGCCGCTGCTTGGCCAGCAGGACCGTGCGGGCCTCCTCGTCGTGCCCGAGCCGCCGGTAGATGGCGGCCAGTTGCTCGTACGGCTGCGGCACGTACTCGTCCGTGCCCTCTTCGAGCCAGGCCAGCCGCTGGGCGGCGGGCAGCGTGGGGTTCAGTGCCTCGTACGTCAGACCGTCCTGCCGGCGCGGGCACCAGGTCGCGGGGTCGTCACGCAGGACCCCGATGCGGGCGTGCCGCAGGTCGACGATGCCCTCAGGCTCCTCCTTCGGGCGGAGGTACAGCTCGCTGGCCTCCAGCTGCCAGGCCGCCAGCGCCCGGCCGCCCGGGTTGGAGAGCGTGGCGCCGTTGAGGGTCACGAGCCGGCGGACCCGGGTCCCGATCAGTGTGACCTCGCCGTCGGAGGTGAAGCCGCGCCCGCAGGACAGGCCGCTGCCGATGGTCGCCGCGGCCGCGTTCAGCGTCATGCCGTCGGGGTTGCTCAGGCGGGCGCCGTTGAAGTCGGCGAACGTGCCGATGGTGGCGTCGGCCAGCCGTACCTCGCCTTCGGCCCGGAACCCGTCCACGCAGGCCAGCGCGCCGCCGATGGACACGCCGTCGGCGTCCAGCGCCACCTCGCCGGGGGCGGAGAGGTCGGCGCCGGCCAGGCGCAGGGATCCGGTGACGCGGGCCTGGGACAGGCCGACCCGGCCGCGCGCGGTGAGCCCGCGTGCCTCGATCGTGCCTTCGACCTGGATCTCCTCCGCCTGGAGCGCGTCGCCGCCGGGATTGTCCAGGCGGGCGCCGTTCAGGTTGAGCTCGCGGTCGACGCGCGAGTCCGCCAGGCGTACCGTGCCGGTCGCGGCAAAGGTCCCGCCCAGGTAGAGGCCGCCTTCGGCGGTGATCCGCGAGCCGCGTAAGGCCATCCCGCCGGGGTGGTCGATGGTGGTGCCGGTCAGGGCGAAGGGCCCGCTCACGCGGGCGTTGCGGAGGCTGATCATCCCGGTGACCGTCATGCACCTGCAGAACACGTTGCCGTCGGCGACGAGCCCGTCCAGTGTCAGGGCGTGCCCGCCGGAGGCGGTCAGCTGAGCGTCGTCCATGATCAACGTACCGCTGACCTTGACGTTGGAGAGCCGGACATGGCCCTCGGACCGCAGCCCGATGGCGGTGATCCCGCGATCGGCCTGGAGCCGGTCGCCGTCGATCGCCACCCCCGGCGTGCGCGCGTGGGCGTGGGCGAGCGTCAGGCTGCCCGCGATCTGGGCGCCGCGCAGCTCCACCTGCCCGGTGAACAGGCAGCCCTCCAGCCGCAGATGGCCGCCGATCTGGGCGTTCGAAGCCGACAGCCCCGGCAGCCGGGACCCGGTGAAGCTGAGCTGCTGGCAGCGGGCCCAGTACAGGCGCGGCACCTCCTCGAAGTCACAGGAGAGGAACCGCGCCGGGTGGGCGATCGTGGAGTGGGACAGGTCCAGGAGTCCGGTGATCCGCGCGCCTTCGACGCGCAGGGCTTGTGACTGCCGTGATTCGTCCCGCAGCAGCAGCTCGGCGATCACCTTCGCGCGGATCGTCCGCTCCGGGCCCCAGCTCGCGCCGCCCGCCGGGGCGTCCTCGTCGGGTTTCCCGGTACGGAAGTCGACCAGCTCACCCTGCGGGAACGCGTCCCACACCCGGCGTTCGGCCGTGGACAGATCCTCGACGCGCATGGCTGCATTCTGCCGCAAGCCCAACGGCGGCCGGTCACCTGACGCCGATCGACATCTCCACCTCTGTGCCGGTGCACGCGGACGCTCCGGCGGGCGGGCTCAGGACCGCCACCTTGCCGATCCAGTCGCGGCCCTTCCGGTAGCCGACCTTCACCGTGAAGCCCGCCTTCTCCACGGCCGCCTTGCCCGCGTCGAGTGGCCAGCCGCGCGCGTCGGGCACGCGGGCGCGGGCCGCGCTCATCACGAGGTCGACCGTGCTCGTGCCGGGCCGTACGGCTGCGCGCAGGACGCGGCCGGGGGTGCCGCCGGCGGAGCAGTCCGGGGTGAGCTTTCCGATGGTCAGCCCGGCCTGCTGAAGCTTGGACGTCGCCTCCTTCCCCGGCAATCCGGTCACGACCGGCACTGTCGGCCCGGCGGTCGGGCTGGTCGCCGTCGTGGCGGTCGTGGTCGGGGATGTGCTCGCCGAGGGACGGGGGGAGACGACCGTGCTGGTCCGGGTGTCCGCGCTCACCGTTTTCGGGGCCCACGGCCGGACGGCCGCCGCGCCCATGCCGGCGCCGACCAGCAGGGCCGCCGCCACGGTGAGCGCCACGCGGCGCAGCGGCCGGGGACCGCCGGACGGCTCGGTGGGCGGGGCGAGGTCGGCGGCGGCCTGGAGATCGGCCGACTGGCCGCCGAGCAGCGTCAGCAGGAGTTCCTGGGCCGTGGGCCGCGACGCCGGGTCCTTGGCCAGGCACCTCTCCACCAGCTCGCGCAGCGGCGACTGGATCGGGGACAGGTCGGGAGTCTCGTTCAGCACGCGGTTGATCACCGCGGGGATCGAGTCCTGCCCGAACGGCGCCTTGCCCAGGGCCGCGAACGCGATCGTCACCCCCCACGCGAAGACGTCGGACGGGGCACCCGCGGGCGAGCCCGCGAGCTGCTCCGGCGAGATGTACGAAGGGGTGCCCATGATCTGGCTGGTCGCCGTGACCGTGGTGTCCGCCTCACGGGCGATGCCGAAGTCGATGACGCGCGGACCGTCGGGGCCGATCAGCACGTTGCCCGGCTTGAGGTCGCGGTGCACGATGCCGGCCTGGTGGATGGCGGTCAGGGCGGTGGCGATCCCGATCGCGAGGCGTTCCAGCGTGCTCCCGCTGACGGGTCCGTCCTTCGCCACCCTTTCGGCCAGGGAGGGGCCGTCGATGAGCTCGCTGATCAAGTACGGCTGGCTGCCCAGCATTCCGGCGTCCACCACCTGGGCCGTACAGAATCGAGCCACCTGTTTGGCCAGCGCCACCTCGCGCATGAACATACGCTGCGCGCGCTCGTCGTCCCACGAGCCGGCGTTCAGCAGTTTGGCGGCGACGCGTTCCCCGGCCGGCCCCTCGGCGAGGTACACCTCCCCCTGCCCGCCCCTGCCGATCCGGCCGATCACCTGATAGACGCCGAGTCGGCGTGGGTCACCCGAACGCAGGGGTTCTACAGCGCGCATCATTTCCTCCCCAGAAAGGTCACCTCCTATTCGATGTCGCCCTACGTCTGGATTTCGTGCTCGGCCGATGGCCGGTGAACGTTCGTGCTACCCCAGGTGAACGACCGCGTCCGTGGCTCTGGCGCGTTCCGCGGCCCACACGACGCGGTGGGTCGCGAGGCTCTCGGCGGCGTCGGAGTAGAGCAGCGCCGGGTCGCCCGTGGCGACCGCCGCGAGGAAGGCGTCCGTGAGCGCCTCGTCCCCGCCCGCGTGCCCGTCCCCCGCCGACGGCCCCGCACCCTCGTGGGTGTCGACGACCTCTTCGAGGCCGGTACGGAAGTCGGTCAGGCGCAGCGCACGGCCGTCGCCGTCGATGTAGCCGTGCGTGCCCAGCAACCGGGTACGCCGGTGCCCCATCGGGGTGAAAGCGCTCATCGTGAACGAGCACGTCGCCCCGTCGGGGAACTCCATGTTCACCACCTGGTGATCGACCACGTCGTTGTCGCACGCGTACACGCAACGACCGTAGGGCCCGGTGCGCAGCGCCTGGAGCACGCCTTCCTCGGTCCGTGCTTGCGTGACCGCCGACAGCGGCCAGAACTCGCTGTCCGGGTCGCCGAGGCAGCCGAGATACAGCCGTTTGGCCGAGTAGGGGCAGCTCGGCTCCAGCGGGCAGTCGGTGCAGCGGTCCGCCGCGCCCTCCGGGCGTTCGGAGGCGCGGAAGTGGGTCAGGTTGCCGAACGAGCTGACCTTGGCCGGGATCCGGCCGAACAGGTGGATCAGCCAGTCGATGTCGTGGCACGACTTGGTCAGCAGCATCGGGGCCGAGGTGTCCTCGCGGCGCCAGTGGCCGCGGACGAACGAATGCGCGTGGTGCCACCACCCCACCGGTTCGAGGTGCTGGACGCTGACGAGCCGGCCGATGCGGCCGCCGTCGAGCAGTCGCTTCAGCATCCTGGTGTACGGGGTGTAACGCAGCACGTGGCACACGGCCAGCATGATCTTGTTGCGTTTCGCCGCGTCGGCGATGGCGGTCGCCTCCTGCTCGCTGGGCGCCATCGGCTTCTCCAGGAGGATGTGGTAACCCAGGTCGGCCATCCGTACGGCCGGGCTCATGTGCAGGTGGTCCTGGGTGGCGATGATCGCCGCGTCGGCGACCCGGCCGGCCGCCGCGAGCTGCGTCCAGTCGGAGTAGACCCTGTCCGGCGAGACCCCGAACTCCGCCGCGGCCGATTCGCGCCGGTACGGGTCCGGTTCGGCCACCGCGGTCACGCGCCCCAGGCCGGCCACCGTCGCGTGGCGCGCGTACGACTGCCCGCGCAGCCCGGCGCCCACGAGGGCTAGAGTCACCCCAGACATGGGATCCTTTCCCTAAATTAACACGGAGTCCCTCATTATTAGTGGTGAGGGAGCAGACCTCAAGGGGGTGTGGTGGCCGAAGATCTGGGCGGAGGAGATCTCTCCCGGCTTCGCCAGCTCAACGCGCTGGCCGCGATCCGGACACTGCGCGGCGAGCCGGCGCTCACCGTGACCGAGATCTCCCGGCGCACCGGGCTGTCCCGGGCCTCCACCGAGGACGTGGTGCGCGAGCTGCTGGACCGCGGCTGGGTGGTGGAGACGGAGCCGACCACCGGCACGGTCGGCCGTCCGGCCAGGCGTTATCGCTTCCGCGCGGACGCGGGTCACGTCCTCGGCGTCGACATCGGCGGCCACAAGATCCTGGCGGTGGTGGCCGACCTGGACGGCGAACCGCGGCACAGCAGCAGGGTCGCGGTCACCCCGGCGATGGGGCGCCGGGAGCGGCTGGCCGCCGTGGACCAGGCCGTCACCGACTGCCTGGCCGGGGCGGGTGTGGCCGCCTCCGATATGTGGGCGACCGGGGTGGCCACCACCGGGCTGGTCGACGGGACCGGGCGGGTCATGCTCTCGGACGCGCTGCCCGAGTGGACCGGCGTCGACCTGGCCGCCCACCTGGGGCGGCTCGTGGCCGGGCCGATCCTGGTCGAGAACGACTGCAAGCTGGCCGCTCTCGCGGAGTCCTGGCGGGGGGTGGCGCGCTACGCCAAGGACGTGGTGTTCCTGCTGGCCGGGCTCCGTACCGGCACCGGGCTGATCATCGACGGCAAGCTGCACCGGGGGTTCGGGAACGCCGCCGGGGAGATCGGCGCGCTGCCGGTCGCGGGCTGGATCCGCGCGCAGGAGCAGCTCAAGTCGTGGCCGGACCAACCGGCCGGCGCGGCCGGTGATCCCGACTCGATCGCCGCCGACCTGTTCTCCGCCGCCAGGAACGGCGACCGCCGGGCCGCCTCGGCCGTGCGCCGCTACGTCAAGGACCTGGCGGTCGGCGCCTCGGCCCTGGTGCTCACCCTCGACCCGGAACTGGTCGTGATCGGCGGCGGTTTCTCCAGGTCGGCCGACCTGATCGTGGAGCCGCTCCGCCGCGAGCTGGACCGCTGGTGCATCCGCACTCCCGAGGTCAGGGTGTCCGCCTTCGCCGACGAGGGGGTGGCGCTCGGCGCCGTCCGGCTCGCGCTCGACCACGTCGAGCAGGCGCTCAGGGGCGGCGGCCAGCTCGCCTCACCGGACCTCTTCTCCCGGGGCTGAGCGTGCCGTAATCGAATCGATGCTTGACTTAATTTCCATGGGCTCCATGATTATCCACAAGTTCGAGACCGTGGCGCCGGATGCGCCTCGCTCGTCAGGGAGGTCCAGGATGCGGAAGTCGGCGCGGCTCGGCGCGGCAGTGTTCGGGGTGGTGCTCGCCGTCTCCGCCTGCTCGGCGGGCGGTGATGAACCGGGTGCCACGGCCGGCCAGGAGAAGGTCACGTTGTCGTACGCAATGTGGGACAACAACCAGAAACCGGTGATGGAGGAGCTGGGCAAGGCGTTCACCGCGACCCACCCGAACATCACCGTGAACGTCCAGCTCACCCCCTGGGAGGGCTACTGGACCAAGCTCAAGGCGGCGGCCACGGGCGGCGCGGCGCCCGACGTCTTCTGGATGAACGGCCCCAACTTCCAGCTCTACGCCTCCAACGGCGTGATCCGCCCGCTGGAGGAGGAGATCACCAAGGACAAGGTGGACCTGTCGGTCTATCCCAAGCCGCTGATCGACCTGTACACCTTCGACGGCAAGCACTTCGGGCTGCCGAAGGACATGGACACGGTCGGCGTCTGGTACAACAAGACGCTCTTCGACGCCAAGAAGGTGCCCTACCCGGCCGATGACTGGACGTGGAGCGACTTCAAGGAGGCGGCGGCCAAGCTGAGCGACCCGGCCAAGGGCGTGTACGGCACCGCCGCCCAGCTGACGAGTTTCCAGGAATACCAGTACAACACCATCGATCAGGCGGGCGGGTTCGTGATCTCCCCGGACGGCAGGAAGTCCGGCTACGACAACCCGCAGACGATCGAGGGCCTGCGTTTCTGGACCGATCTGATCAAGAACAAGCAGTCCCCCGACCTGAAGACCATGACCGACACGTTCCCGCTGCAACTGTTCGAGGCCGGCAAGATCGCCATGTACTGGGGCGGCTCGTGGAACGTCTCGGAGTTCGCCGCCAACGACTACACCAAGGACAAGGTGGACGTGGCGCCGCTGCCCAAGGGCCAGAAGCAGGCCACGATCATCCACGGGGTGGCCAACGTCGTGTCGGCCAAGACCGAGCACCCGGCGCAGGCCTGGGAGTTCGCCAAGTTCCTCGGCTCCAAGCAGGCCGCCGACATCCTCGGCAAGAAGGGGCCGATCCCGGCGTACAACGGCACCCAGAGCGCGTGGGTGGCCGCCCATCCCGAGTTCAAGCTGCAGACCTTCCTCGACGCGGTGGCCTACGCGGCGCCGTTCCCGGTCTCCAAGAACACCGCCGCCTGGAACGAGGCGGAGCTGACCTACCTCACCAAGGCCTGGACCGGCGAGCAGCCGGTCGAGAAGGCGGCCGCCGAGCTGGCGACGGCGATGAACGCCCTGCTCGCCAAGGAATGACATGACGCTCACCACCCGCCGAAGCGTGCCGAAGCCAGCGCCGGCCCGGCGCCGACCGGGCCGCAGGGACCGCGCGGTCGAGGCCCTGTGGGGGTACGCGTTCATCGCCCCGGTCGGGCTGGGCCTGGCCGTCTTCTACCTCTGGCCGGTCCTGCAGACCGCCTACTTCTCCTTCACCGAGTGGGGCGCCTTCGGCGGCCACACCTGGACCGGACTGGAGAACTACCTGCGCCTGGCCGTGGACCCCGAGATGGGCCAGGCGCTGGTCAACACGCTGACCTACACCGTGCTCGGGCTGCTGGCGATCCCGCTGGCCATCGTCTTCGCCGCGCTGCTCAACACCAAGGGGCTGCGCGGGGTGGGCGTCTACCGCACGATGTTCTTCCTGCCGGTCGTCACCATGCCGGTCGCCATCGCCATGGTGTGGCGCTGGCTCTACAACGGCGACTACGGCCTGATCAACCAGGTGCTGTCGCTGGCCGGCATCGACGGCCCCAACTGGATCGCCGACCCGGCCACCGCGCTTCCCGCCCTGGTCGTGGTCGGGATCTGGAGCAGCGTCGGCTACAACCTGATCATCTTCCTGGCCGGCATGCAGGCGATCCCCAAGGAGTACTACGAGGCGGCGGCGATCGACGGCGCGGGCCCGGTCCGGCAGTTCTTCAAGGTCACGCTGCCGCTGCTGTCGCCGACGGCGTTCTTCGTGTCGGTGGTCTCGGTGATCGGCTCGCTGCAGCTGTTCGACCTGGTGTACGTGATGAGCGGCTCGGGGTCGTCGGCCCGGTCCAATCCGGCCTTCCCGCGCCTGGAGACGGTGGTCCAGCTCTTCTACGAGCGGGCCTTCGTCACCAACGACCGCGGTTACGCGGCGGCGATCGTGATGGCGCTGCTCATGCTGATCATCGCGCTGACGGCGTTCCAGTTCAGACTCCAGCGAAGGTGGGTGCACTATGGCTGAGGCCCCCACGACCGGTGGGCGCCGTATCGGGCTGCACGCGGTGCTGGTCGCCGCGTCGCTGGCGATGGTGGCGCCGTTCGCCTGGCAGATCATCACCTCGCTCAAGACGCTCAGCGAGGCCACCAGGGTCCCGCCGTCGGTGCTGCCCAGCGGCCACTGGGAGAACTACGGCCAGATCTTCGGGCTGCTGCCCTTCGGCCACCAGTTCCTCAACACGGTGCTGATGGCCGCCGGGCGGACCGTGGGCCAGGTGCTGCTGTGCTCCATGGCCGCCTACGCCTTCGCCCGGCTCCGCTTCCCCGGCAAGAGGCTGCTGTTCGGGGTCTTCCTGTCGGTGCTGATGGTGCCGCCGCAGCTGTTCATCATCCCGCAGTACCAGATCATGTCCTCGCTGGGCTGGCTGAACAGCCTGCAGGCGCTCATCGTCCCCGGCCTGTTCAGCGCGTTCGGGGTCTTCCTGCTGCGCCAGTTCTTCCTCGGCCTGCCCCGCGAGCTGGAGGAGGCGGCCCGGCTGGACGGCGCGGGGCCGCTGCGGATCTACTGGTCGATCATGCTGCCGCTGGCCAGGCCGGGGCTGGTCGCCCTGGGTGTCCTGGTGCTGCTGTGGTCTTGGAACGACCTGTTCTGGCCGCTGGTGGTCAACACCGACCCCGAGCAGATGACGCTGTCGGCCGGGCTGACCACGCTGCAGGGGCAGTTCCAGACCAACTATCCGGTGCTCATGGCGGGTTCGCTGCTCGCCTCCCTGCCGGTCATCGCCGTCTTCGTCTTCCTGCAACGCCAGTTCATCCAGGGCATCGCCCACACCGGCATCAAGGGCTGAGCCCGCCGAGAGGAGTCCCCCCATGTCCCGCTTGTTAGCCGGCCTGCTCTTCCTGTGCGCGGCGATTCTCGTCGCACCGCCCGCCCACGCCACCATCACCGGCCCGTCGGTCACCAACGTGACCTACACCCAGACGAGCGCCGGCTTCCCCAACCCCGAGCGCGGCTTCTACCACCACACCGGTGACTGCGACAAGAACAACTTCTCCCTGGCCACCCTCCAGGGCTACCGCACCTCGCAGAACATCTCGCTCGTGATGTGCGTGTTCTACCTGGCCGAGTTCAAGACCGGCGCGATCAGCCAGGCCGCGCTCACCCGCTTCCAGAACCAGCTCGCCACCGTGCGGGCCGCCGGGCTCAAGGCCATCGTCCGGTTCGCCTACACCACCTCCACCGACGGGGACGACACCACCAAGGCCCGGATGCTGGCCCACCTCGACCAGCTCGCGCCCTACCTCAGCGCCAACAGCGACGTGATCGAGGTGGTCCAGGCCGGGTTCATCGGCGCCTGGGGCGAGTGGTACTACACCCAGAACTTCGGCAACGAGGGCACGATCACCGCCGCCGACTGGGCCAACCGCAAGGCGGTGACCGACAAGATCCTCAGCGTCCTGCCGTCGTCGCGGATGATCCAGGTCCGCACGCCCAAGATCAAGCGCACCATGTACGGCACCACCGCGCTGACGCCCGCCCAGGCGTACAACGGCTCGGCCCAGGCCAGGGTCGGTCACCACAACGACTGCTTCCTGGCCAGCCCCGACGACTACGGCACCTACGAGAACGCCGCCGTCGAATACCCCTACCTCCAGGCCGAGACCGCGTACCTGCCGATGGGAGGGGAGACCTGCGGCGCCAACCCGCCGAGGTCGAGCTGCGCCACCGCCATGAGCGAGATGGGCATGTTCCACTGGTCGTACCTGAACACCGACTACCACCCCGACGTCATCAGCGGCTGGAACAGCGGCGGCTGCCTGGCCCAGATCACCCGCCGCCTCGGCTACCGCTTCGCCCTGCAGAGCGGCACGTACCCGAGCACGGCCACCCACGGCGGCGCGCTGCCGGTGCGCGTCACGGTCAGGAACGACGGCTGGGCCGCGCCCTTCAACCCGCGTAACGTCGCGCTGGTCCTGCGCAACACCGCCACCTCGGCCGTGTACCGCCTCCCGCTCAACGCCAACCCCCGCCTCTGGCTCGCGGGCGCCACGGCGACGATCGACCAGAGCGTGACACTGCCGTCGAGCATGCCAGCCGGCACCTACGCGCTGCTGCTCGACCTGCCCGACCCGCAGCTGTCCTCCCGGCCCGAGTACTCGATCCGGCTGGCCAACGAGAACGTCTGGGAGGCCGCCACCGGCTTCAACAGCCTGCTCCACACCGTGACCGTGAACTAGCGACTTTGGTCGGCCCCGAGGCTGCCAAGGGTCGATGTGCCGGGGAGCTCGGCGTCCTTAGCGTCAGGATCATGACACTGGCTGAGGCGCCGAGCTCACGGCGCGTGCACGAGATCGACGCCGTGCGGGGGTTCGCGCTGGCGGGCATCCTGGTGGCGAACATCGGGTTCTTCGCCGATCCCGGCTACGCGGTCGGGACCGGCACGATGCCCATCACGGAGGGGCCGGTCGCCTACCTCGTCAGCACGCTGGTGCTGACGAAGTTCTACATCCTCTTCTCCTTCCTGTTCGGCTACTCCTTCACGCTCCAAACACGCGACGGGGTGAACGTCAAGGCCAGGATGCTGCGGCGCTGTCTCGGTCTCTTCGTGATCGGGGTCCTGCACGGGTTCCTGCTGTGGATCGGCGACATCCTCACGCTGTACGCCACGCTCGGGCTGATCCTGCTGGCCATGCGTAACATCTCGCCCAGGAAGGCGGTGATCACCGGCTGCGCCGTCATCGGCGTCATGTCGGTGATCTGGCTGCTGCTGGCCGGGCTGACCCTGCTCGACCCGGCGGGCGGCGCGGCGGCGGCGTCGGATCCGGCCGCGGCGGCACAGGCGGAGGCGCTGGTCACCGGAGGGCCGCTGGGCTTCCTGACCTTCCAGGCGCAGACGTATCCGGCGGTGGCCGGGATGGTGTGGATCGGGCAGGGGCCGATGGCGATGGCGCTGTTCCTGTTCGGGCTGGCGGCGGGCCGGTCGCGACTGTTCGAGGAGCCGGAGCGCTGGGCCCATCTGGTGCCGCGCATCCAGGTGGTGGGCTTCGGCATCGGTCTGCCCGCCGCGATCTTCTTCACCTGGGCGTCCGCCTCCGGGGAAGGCGTGGTGGAGCTGGTCGCGCTGGCCCTGAACAACGTGACCTCGGCGCTGCTGACCGCCGCCTACGTGGTCACCCTGCTGCAGGTCATCAAGCGCTTCCCCGCGGTCGGCCGCGCGCTGGCACCGGCCGGGCGGGTGGCGGCGTCCAACTACATCGGGCAGTCGGCGCTCTGCTGCCTGGTCTTCACCGGCTACGGGCTGGCCCTGGCGGGCAGGCTGTCGCCGCTCGCCGTCATGGGCGTGGCCGCGGTGATCTACGCGATCCTGCTCGGGCTGAGCCGGTGGTGGCTCCGCGGTCACCGCTACGGCCCGATCGAGTATGTCCTTCGCCGCCTCACCGCGGGTCGGGGTTGACAGCGAACCGGGCCTGGTCTTCTCTGCAACTCTGCGATGAAAAGGGCGGACCCGAGGGGGCACGGCATGGCCACGGTTCGACGGTTCGCGCTCGCTCTGGCCGTCTCCGCCGCGCTGGCCGGGCTCCCCGCCACGACCGCGCAGGCCAGGGTGCCCGCCCCAGCCGGGCCCGGCGTGGCGTCCCACTTCGGGCTCGCGCGCAAGGACTGCGTCGGGACGGCCGCGGGCCGGGCGTCCAAGGTCTGGTACACGGTCGCGGGCGGGGTTCTGTCCGACGTCTATGAGCCGACCATCGACAACACCAACGTGGAGACGATGCAGTTCGCCGTCACCGACGGCAGGACGTTCACCGAGCTGCAGTCCCGCGACACCACCTACAAGGTGACCACCGACCGCTCCGGCATGACCTGCACGATCACCTCATCCAGCAAGAGCGGCCGCTACCGCCTGACCACGACCTACCTCACCGATCCGGGCAGCGACGCCGTGGTGGTCAGGACCCGGCTCCAGCCGCCCGGACTGCGGCTGTACGTACGGCTGGACGCGAGCGTCAACGGCAACGGAGGCGGCGGCGCGCCGAACGGCGGTGCCGACAGCGGCGTGGTGGACGGGCCGACCGGCGCCCCGGTCATCTCCGACACGAACACCGAGACCTCCGCACCCGCCCGCGACTACGCCGTGCCCACCCACCTGGCGCTGCGCGCCGAGCGGCGGCTGCCGCAGGCCAATGTCGGCTACGCGGGCACACCCGGCGACGGCGCCGCGCAACTGGACGCCGACCACACGCTGACCCCCAGCACGACCGCCCCCGACGGCAACGTGGTGGCCACCGCCCGGCTGCCCCTCGACGGCTCGGGCGAGGTGACCTTCGCGCTCGGCTTCGGCCGTACGGCGGGCGCCGCGTCGCGGACCGCCGGCGAGGCCGCCGCCCGGCCGTTCGAGACCACCCGGGCCCGGTACGAGGCGGGCTGGGCCGCCTACGACTCCGGACTGCGCAAGCCGCCCGCCGCGCCGGCCGACGCCTACCGGCTCTCGGCCAACGTACTGAAGGCCAGCGAGGACAAGACCTTCCCCGGGGCCGTCGTCGCGTCGCTCGCCAGCCCGTGGGGCCAGGCGGTCGGCGCGGGCGAGAAGGTCGGCGGCAAGGCGGTCTACTTCGGGTCCTACCGCGAGGTGTTCGCCCGCGACCTGTACGAGGCGTTCACCGGCTTCCTCACCGACGGCGACCTGGCGACCGCCCGCGCCACGGCCCGCTTCCTGCTGGAACGCCAGCAGTTGCCCGACGGCCGCCTGCCACGCAACTCCCTGCTGAACGGCCGGCTCGCCCCCGACTCGGGCGGCGACCAGCTCGACGAGACCGCCTACCCGATCCTCATGGCCCACCAGTCCGGGATCGGCGCGGAGCTGTGGGAACACGTGCGCCAGGCCGCGGACTTCCTGGTGGCGCACGGGCCCGCGTTCGGCGTCGAACGCTGGGAGGAGCAGCAGGGCTACTCGCCGTCCACGATCGCGGCCGAGATCGCCGGCTTGGTCGCGGCCGGGGAGATCGCCGCCGGGCGGGACGACCAGGGCCGGGCCCGGCTCTACCGCGCCACCGCCGACCACTTCGCCCGCTCGGTCAAGGGCTGGACGGTCACCACCACCGGCCCGTACGCCCCCCGCTACTTCCTACGCCTGTCGCGCACCGGCGACCCGGACGCCGCGTCCCCGTACAACCTCGGCAACGGCGGCCCGACAGAGGACCAGCGCCGGGTGGTGGACGCGGGATTCCTGGAGCTGACCCGGCTGGGCATCCTGCCCGCCACCGACCCCGACGTCCTGGCCAGCCTGCCCGTGGTGGACCGGGTGATCGGGCGTACGACGCCGAACGGCCAGGGCTGGTACCGCTACGGCTCCGACACCGAGGGCACCGAGGACGGCTACGGCGACTGCCATGAACCCGACCCCACCTCCTGCGCGCCGTCGGGCCGCCCCTGGCCCACCGCGAACACCGGCTCGGGCCACCTGTGGCCGGTCCTGTCCGGCGAACGGGCCGAGCAGGCGTTGCAGACCGGCGACACCCGTACGGCGGCCGCCCTGCTGGCGGCGATGCGGGCCATGTCCTCGGGCACCGGCCTGGTCCCCGAGCAGGCGTGGGAGAACCCGGACCTGGCCGCCTCACCGTACGGCACCGACCCGGCCACCGCCTCGATCGGCTTTCACGACGGCGAGCCCGCCGGCTCGGCGTCCCCGCTGACCTGGGCGCAGGCCCAGGAGGTGCGGCTGATCCTCTCACTCGCCGCCGGCCGCCCGGTCGAGCAGCCCGAGGTCGTACGGCGCCGCTACACCGCCCACGGCATGCCCGGCACGGCACCACTCACGGTCACCGCCCCGGCGGAGGGCGGCACGGTCGCCGACACATCGGTCCCGATCGAGGGCGGCACGGTCGCCGACGCGACGGTCACGGTCGAGGGCACCACCGCGCCCGGTGCGCGCGTCGACGTCGCGGCCACGCCCATCGACATCGGCACCGCCACCGAGGTCGTCTCGGTGCGGGCCGGGTCCGACGGCGGCTTCACCGCGCGGGCGCCGGTGTCGTTCGGCGAGGTCGTGCTCACCGTGACCGCCACCACCTCCGACGGCCGCACCGGGTACGCCCGGCGTTCGGTCGTCGGCGACATCACCGGGGCCACGACCGTGCTCGACGTCACCGATCCCGACGGCGACGACAACGGGCCGGGGACCTACGCCTATCCGACGGCCGCCGACTTCCACGCGGGCGCCTTCGACCTGCGCAGGTTCCAGGTCATCACGGACGCGAGCACCGTCTACCTGCGGGCCGAGATCCGTGACCTCACCCCCACCTTCGGCAACCAGATCGGCGCCCAGCTCCTCGACGTGTACGTACAGGACCCCGCCGTGACCGCGCGCTCGACCGATCCGGCGTTCCCGCAGCGCAACTACCGCATCGCCGAGCAGGACGCGTGGTCGCAGCGGATCGAGGCGCAGGGCTTCGGCGCCCCGGTCTGGGTGACGGCCGCCGGCGCCGCCCTGTCCGGCGCCGCCGTCCGCGGCTCCGGCACCACGCGGACGATCACGATCGCCGTGCCCAAGGCGGTCTTCGGCACACCGGGGCCCGGCTGGCGCTTCGCGGTGGTGCTCACCGGCCAGGACGGGTTCAGCTCCGACCAGGCCAGGGGCTTCGCCGCCACTCCCCAGCCGTACCAGTTCGGTGTGTGCGCCCCCGGCGGGACCGGCGCCCTGTGCTCCTTCGACCCGGGCGGCGTCCCCAAGGCCGTGGACGTGATCACCCCGACCGGCCAGCCCCAGGCGGACGAGCTGAACCCACTCCTCGGCCCGGTCACCCTACGAGCGGTCGCGGCCCCCTGACCTTGCTCCTCGTCAATCTGTGGGCCATCTGGCTTCGCCTCACTCGGTGATGGGGATCTCCGGGGCCGGGACCAGGTCACTGACCAGGAGCGTCGCCGCTCGTATCGAGGCGGTGAGGATGTCGGCGTTCGTGGCCTTGGTGCCCTGGGCGGCCAGCACGGTGTTGTGCGCGCTGAGCAGAGCCATCCGGACGCGCAGCTGATCCTGCAGCGGAGCGTCGGGGCCCAGGATGATCCGGGTGGCCTGGTCGATCCGCTCCAGCGCGCTGCCCTGGCCCGGCGGTACGACCGACTTCAGCGCGGTGTGGTTGGCGGCGGCGAACCGCATCGTCTTCAACCCCCGCTGCCCGCTCAGGGTGAGCCACCGGCCCAGGAGCTCGGAGGCGAGTTCTGGGGAGCGCGGCTGCCCGGCGGCCCAGTCGAGAAGGTCGTCGAGCGCGCGCAGGTGGTCGGTGAAGAGGCTGCGGATGACAGCCTCTTTGCTGTCGAAGTGGTAGTAGAGCGCGGCCTTGGTGATCCCCAGCTGTTCGGCGATTTCGCGCATCGAGGTGGCGTCGTAGCCGCGCTCGGTGAACAAGGACAGCGCGGCTTCCTGGATGTCGGCCCGCGTCTGGCTGCCCTTTCGCCGCGTGCCCGGCACCTGGTCCGTCTTCGTCATCGCGTTTCCTCTGCTCAAGCTCTTCAGAGTCTATACCAAGTTGCTTACCGGTCGGCTAGCAAGTACGCTTGCCGACCGACAGGTAAGTTCTATGGATCGGCAGGAGCGCACGTGATGGCCATGGACAGCGCAGATAACCCCCCGAGGGCGGAGGAGCAGGTCGGGCTGGGGTTCAGTCACCGCCAGATCCTGGCGACAATGAGCGGCCTGGGCATCGCCATGCTGCTGGCGATGCTGGACAACATGATCGTCGCCCCGGCACTGCCCACGATCGTAGGCGAGCTGGGCGGCCTCAATCACCTGGCCTGGGTGACCACCGGCTACATCCTGGCCTCCACCGTGGCCACGCCGATCTGGGGCAAGCTCGGCGACCTGTACGGCCGCCGCGTCATCTTCACCGTCGCCGTGGCGATCTTCCTGATCGGCTCCGCGCTGTGCGGAGTGTCCCAGGACATGGCGCAACTGATCGCCTTCCGCGCCATCCAGGGCTTGGGCGCGGGCGGGCTGATGGTGGGCGTGCTGTCGATCATCGGTGAGATGATCCCGCCGCGCGACCGCAGCAAGTACCAGGGCGTGATGATGGCCGTCATGCCGGTCGCCATGATCGGCGGCCCGCTCATCGGCGGTTTCATCACCGACAACCTCAGCTGGCGCTGGGCCTTCTACGTCAACCTGCCGCTCGGCGCGGTCACCCTGATCCTGTGCTGGATCACCCTGGCCAAGCTGCCCAAGGGCACCGGCAAGGCCGTGATCGACTGGTGGGGCACCGGGCTGCTGACGATCTGGATCACCGCGCTGGTGCTCGTCACGAGCTGGGGCGGCACCCAGTACGCATGGGGTTCGGCGCAGATCCTCGGGCTGATCGCGGTGGCGGTGGTCGGGTTCGTCGCCTTCATCATCGTCGAGCGGCGCGTGGCCGAGCCGATCATGCCACTGCGGGTCTTCAAGAGCCTCAACTTCTCGCTGTCCGGTGGGGTCGCCTTCATCTCGGGGTTCGCGATGTTCGGCGCCATGGGCTTCCTGCCGCAGTTCCAGCAGTTCGTCCAGGGCTCCTCCGCCACCAACAGCGGCCTGCTCCTGATGCCGATGATGATCGCCGCGATGGCCGTCAGCCTGAGCGCCGGTCAGCTGATCAGCAAGACCGGGCACTACAAGTCGCTGCCGATCATCGGCTCCATCCTGGTCACCATCGGCCTGGCACTCTTCGCCACCATGGACGTCAACACTTCCACCGTGGTGTCCGGCGTCTACATGGTGATCCTCGGCGCCGGCATGGGCGCGATGATGCAGACCAGCACCCTCATCGCGCAGAACAGCCTCGCACTGCGCGACATGGGCGCGGGCACCGGCGTGTCGACCTTCCTCCGCAACATGGGCAGCTCGCTCGGCGTCTCGCTACTCGGCGCCGTCTACACCAGCCACCTGGCCGACACCCTCACCGGAACTCCCGCCGTCACGGTCACCGCCACTTCGATGACCCCGCAGATGCTCCGCGGCCTGCCCGAGTCGGCCCAGAAGCTGTTCGAGCAGGCCGTCACCAACGGCGTCACCGCCCTGTTCACCTGGGGTGCGGTGGTGGCCGCCGTCGGCATCGTGGTCGCGCTGTTCATCCGCCAGGTCCCGCTGCGCAGCGCCGTCAAGCCGCAGGCGGCCAGCGCCGACGCCGAACCGGTCGCGGTAAGCAGCTGACCCGGAGGTGACCGCCCCCAAGGCGGTCACCGCTCGTCGAGGCCGATGGTCCGTCACACCAATCCGCCCGGTGCCCCCGTGGGACCGGGCGGATTGGTGTCAGTGGTGGTGGCCGCGTCGGCCGAGAGTCTCCACGGGGGTCGCGCCGGGGCGGGTCCACTGCGGCACGGGGCGGCTGGTCGGGCCCCAGGTGAAGTTCCCGTCCGCGTCCGAGCGCCAGGACCAGCACGCGCTGCGCCCCTCGGGCCAGCCCTCGGGCTTGTCCTCCCACGCCTCGCCGCGGCCGTAGGGCGTCCTGTCGAGCAGGCCTAGGGACCCGTTGACCGCCTCGTTGCCACGGCCCGTCGTGGAGTAGGTGAGGAACACGCGGTCGCCGTCACGCAGGAAGCAGGCGAGGTAACCCATGCTGCCGCCGACCGGCGCGTCCACGTCGCGCACTGAGTACCAGGGCTGGGTGTAGCCCATGAACTCGACGTAGGAGGCCACCTCGTCCCACCGGCCCGTGGTCAGGATGGCGAACGAGACGCCGCGGGCGTTGAGGTAGACGGCGTCCTTCAGGTGCCAGGCCGTGGTGGTGCAGCCCTCGCACTGCCCCTGGTGCGGCGCGCCGTCGTACCACATGTGCTGGTAGACCACGAGCTCGTCGCGGCCCTGGAACAGGTCCAGGAACGGGACCGGGCCGTCGGGTCCGACGACCTCGACCGTCCCGTCGAGCTCCACCATCGGCAGCCGGCGGCGGGCCGCGGCGAGGGCGTCGCCCTCGCGGGTGTGGACCTTCTCGCGGACCAGCAGCTCGTCACGGGCGGCCTGCCAGGTGGCCAGGTCGACGACGGGCGGGCGGCCGGGCAGCGCGGCGGTCGGGTCACTCGGCGTGGTCGTCATGGTGTCCTCCGTGGTGTCTCGCGCCGGGCGGCGTCGTACGACGCTCACCAGAACAGACCCGCGACCCGGCCGAAACTCATCGCCGCCTCCTGCCCGACCTCGGCCCCACCCGGACACCGCCGAGGATCACCCGTGCTCTCCCAGTCAGCGCCACGGCTCTTCGGGGATGTCGGTTCGGCGGTTGTGGTGATCCAGCAGCTTGGACAGCAGCTCGGCCAACCGCTGTCGCTCCTCGGGTGACAGCGGAGCCAGTAGTTCGTCCTGGCATTCGGCCAGCCGCTTCTCCAGTCGCCGGAGCTGCCGCTTGCCCGCTGAGGTCAGCGAGATGATGTTGCGCCGCCGGTCGGAGGCGTCCGGGGCGCGCTCGACCAGTCCGCGATCGGCGAGCTCGTTGATCGTCGCGACCATGTCGCTGAGGTGGATGCCGCTACGGCGGCCCAGCGCGGCCTGGCTGGCCGGGCCGGACTCCTCCAGCGTCGCCAGCAGGCGGTAGTGGTAGCCGCGGGCGCCGACGGACGAGAACCCGTCGCCCACCAGGCGGTGCGCGTGCTGGGCGGTCTGGCCGAGCAGCCAGCTGGGCAGGCCCTGCCACCGGGTGGGCGTCTCCTCGGATGGGTTCTCCATGTGACAAGTCTAACGAATCGTTGGATGCACTAACGATCGTGATATCGTTAGTGGAGTAAACGTTAGTCGCCCGAACATTTGAGCACCGAACGAGTCCGTCTGGAGTCAGGACCATGATCAAGCCGTTCCGCATCGACATCCCCCAAGCCGACCTCGACGATCTGACCGACCGGCTCTCCCGCACCCGTTGGCCCAACGAGGTCGCCGACGCCGGGTGGGACTACGGCTTCCCGCTGGCGCGGCTCAAGGAACTGGCCGAATACTGGCGCACCGGCTACAACTGGCGCGAGCACGAGACCAAGATCAACGAGCTTCCGCACTTCACCACCGAGATCGAAGGCCAGAACATCCACTTCGTCCACGTCCGGTCTTCGAAGCCGGACGCGCTCGCGCTGGTCCTCACCCACGGCTGGCCCGGTTCGTTCCTGGAGTTCCTCGACGTGATCGAGCCGCTGTCGCGCGACTTCCACCTGGTGATCCCGTCCATCCCCGGCTACGGCTTCTCCGGGCCGACCCACGAGCGCGGCTGGGACGCCGTCCGGATCGCGCGGGCCTGGGCCGAGTTGATGCGCCGGCTCGGATACCAGCGCTACGGCGCGCAGGGCGGCGACTTCGGCGCCGGCATATCGGCGGCGCTCGGCGCCGTGGCACCCGAGCAGGTCGTCGGGGTGCACGTCAACTACCTGCCGACCCGCCCGGACCCGGACGCCGGCATCGAGCTGTCCGAAACGGATGAAGCCCGGCTGGACAAGGTCCGGCAGCTGATGGCGAACCGTCCGCCGTACCAGGCCCTGCAGGCCCTCACCCCGCAGACCATCGGATACGCGCTGACCGACTCACCGGTCGGCCAGCTGGCCTGGATCGCCGAGCGCTTCGCGCAGTGGACCGACCCGCGCACGCCGGTCAGCGACGATCGGATGCTCACCGACATCTCGCTGTACTGGCTGACCGCCACCGCGGCTTCCTCGGCGCGGCTGCACCACGATGTTCCCCGCGGGCAGGGCGTGCCATGCCCGGTGCCGCTCGGCGTGGCGGTGTTCGCGCACGACATCACGCAGTCGGTGCGACCGCTGGCCGAGCGGTTGTACGACATCAGGCACTGGTCGGAGTTCGACCGCGGCGGCCACTTCGCCGCGATGGAGGTGCCGGAGCTGCTCGCCGAGGACGTCCGGGACTTCTTCCTTGCCCGCATCGAGTAGGGCCACCGGGGCGCCGCCCGCTAGAAGACACTGCCGGCCGCGAACTCCCGGGCGCCCCAGAGCGGCGAACGGCGTTCAAGAGAACGGCACGACCTCCACGTAATCCGGATCGGGACTGTGCGCGAGGCTGTGCCTCATCCTCTTGCGGCTCGATGCGCGGCAGGCTCGGACGAAGTCATGTCGAGCAGCAGTATCGCATCGAAGTCGGGGGTGCCGGGTTCGGCGACATAGACGCCCAGGCGCTGGCCGGGGGTGCCCTCCAGGTCCATGGATTGGGCGCTGAGGTTGACAATGCCCACGTGCGGGTGGTGGAAGGTCTTGTGGGTGCGTTTGCGGCCGGTCACGTCATAGCGCTCCCACAGTTTGGCGAAGTCGGAGCTCTTCAGCAGCAGTTCGCCGACGAGGCTGGTCAGGTCGGGCGCGTCCGGCGCGGTGCCGGCCTGGGCACGCAGGCGGGCGACACAGCCGCGGACCTGGTTGTCCCAGTCAGGGAACAGGCCACGGGCGGCGGGGTGCAGGAAGAGGTAGCGGGCGAGGTTGCGCTGCTTGGCCGGCCAGTCGTCCAACCCCGCGTACAGGGCGAGCCCGCCGGGGTTCCAGGCGAGGAGGTCCATGCTGCGGCTGACGATGTAGGCGGGACTGGGGCGCATCGTCTCCAGCAGCAACTTCAGGTGGGGGCGTACGGTGCGGCTGGGCGGAGGCGGCGGCTCGGCGGCGTAGCGGGCGGAGCGGACGACCAGCTCGCGCAGGTGCTGATGTTCCTGGTCGTCGAGCTGGAGGGCGCGCGCGAGAGCGTCGATCACCGAGGGGCTGGGGCGGGTCTCCTTCCCGCGCTCGAGACGCACGTAGTAGTCGATGCTGATCCCGGCGAGGGTGGCCAGCTCTTCCCGGCGCAGCCCCGGGGTCCGGCGCAGGCCGGTGCCGATGGTGAGGCCCACCTGCTCGGGGCTGGTCTGGGTGCGGCGGGCACGCAGGAACCGGCCCAGCTCGGTGTCGCTGCTGGTGGTGGTGCGCTGTTGTGCCATGTCTTGAGTCTCACACCGCGCCGGCGTGCTCAGTGGCCAGGTGGGGGGCTGTGTCATTACCCCGAACGCCGCTCCCTGGCACGACCCGCCCTGGCACCGGAGCTGGGGCCACGCGAAGGTGGATACCTGTCATGACCGGAATCCATTTTCAGGAACGGAGAAACCGCGATGAAGCACATCATGCTGGGCGACCTGGAGGTCTCCCGCATCGGTCTGGGGGCTATGGGGATGTCCCATGGCTACACCGGCTCCGGCACTGACGAGGCCGAGTCCATCCGCACCATCCACCGGGCCCTGGAGCTCGGCGTCACGCTGATCGACACCGCCGAGATCTACGGCCCCTACACCAACGAGGAGCTCCTCGGCCGGGCCCTCGAGGGCCGCCGCGACCAGGTCGTGCTGGCCACCAAGTTCGGCCTGGTCTCGCACGCCGGCGCTGGCCCCTGGAACTTGGACAGCAGCCCGGCCAACATCCGTACCGCGGTCGAAGGCTCACTCAAGAGGCTCGGCACCGATCACATCGACCTGTACTACCAGCACCGGGTCGACCCGAACACGCCCATCGAGGAGACCGTCGGCGCGCTCGCCGAACTGGTCGCCGAGGGCAAGATCCGCCACATCGGCCTGTCCGAGGCAGGCCCTGAGACCATCCGCCGCGCCCACGCCGTCCACCCGGTCACGGCCGTGCAGTCGGAGTACTCGCTGTGGACCCGCGGCCTGGAGGGGCGAGTGCTGCCACTGCTGCGCGAACTCGGCATCGGCCTGGTGCCGTTCTCGCCGCTGGGGCGCGGCTTCCTCACCGGGAAGATCCGCTCCACGGACGAGTTCGAGGAAGGCGACTTCCGCCACGGTAATCCGCGTTTCACCGGCGAGAACTTCCAGCGCAACCTACGCATCGCCGACGAGGTCGAGGCCGTCGCCGCCGAGGCCGGCGCCACCCCGGCCCAGGTCGCCCTGGCCTGGCTGCTGGCGCAGGGCGACGACATCGCCCCCATCCCCGGCACCAAGCGCGTCAGCCGCGTCGAGGAGAACACTGCCGCCGACGGCATCCAGTTGACCGCCGAGCAGATCGACAAGCTCAGCAGCCTCCCTCCGGCCGCGGGCGACACGCACCCCGAATCCGGCATGCGCATGCTGGAACGCTGACCCACGTATCAAAGGAGCACTTCATGCGTGCAACCGTGATGTACGGCGCCGGCGACGTCCGCGTCGAGGACCGCCCCGACCCGAAGATCCAGCAGCCCACCGACGCGATCGTCCGCATCGTGCTGTCCTGCGTGTGCGGCAGCGACCTGTGGCCGTACGCGTCCATGCCCGCCACCGGCACCGGACGCCCGATGGGACACGAGTTCCTCGGCGTGGTCGAGGAGACCGGCTCCGCCATCAGCAATCTCAAAGCGGGCGACCTGGTCGTCACGCCGTTCACCTACTGCGACAACACCTGCGACTTCTGCCGTAGGGGCCTGCACTCCTCCTGCCGCCATGGCGGCCGCTACGGCCTGGACGGCGTCGACGGCGGGCAGGGCGAAGCCGTCCGCGTCCCCGTGGCCGACGGCACCTTGGTCAAGCTTCCCGTGGAGGAGACCTCCCCGCTACTGCCGTCCTTGCTGACCCTGTCAGACGTGCTCGGCACCGGCCACCACGGCGCCGTCACCGCCGGGGTGGCCCGCGGCGACCGCGTCCTGGTCATCGGCGACGGCGCGGTCGGCCTGTCCGCCGTGATCGCCGCCAAGCGCCTGGGCGCCGAACAGATCATCCTCATGGGACGGCACACCGACCGAACCGACTTGGGCCGCGACTTCGGCGCCACGGACGTCGTCGCCGAACGCGGCGACGAAGGTGTCGCCAAGGTACGCGAGCTGACCGGCGGTGACGGCGCCGACCGCATCATCGAAGCCGTAGGCAGCCTCCAGGGCCTGGAGACCGCCTTCGGCTCTGTCATCGACGGCGGCACGATCAGCCGCCTGGGCGTGCCGCAGTACGAGCAAGGCCCCATCGGCTTCGGAATGATCATGCGGAACATCACCCTGACCGGCGGAGTCTCACCCGCCCGCGCCTACATCGAAGACCTCATGCCCGACATCCTGAACGGCACCATCGACCCGGGCCGCGTCTTCGACCGCACCGTCGGCCTCGACGGCGTCCCCGACGCCTACCGCGCCATGGCCGACCGCCAAGCACTCAAAGTCCTCATCCGCCCCTGAGCAGACATCCACGACGGCGTCGCTCGCTCTATCGATCGCGTCGGCCAGACGGGAGACGGCCTCCGCCACGGCGCTGTCGGCGAGGTTGCCGTATCCGAGGATCAGCGTCGAATCTCCGGCCCCCGCCTCCGAGGTGTAGTTGCCGACGGCGTCGACGCTGACCCCGTCGCGGGCCGCGGCGGCGACGACCTCGGTGGCCCGGACGCCGTCGAGGTGGAGCAGCAGGTGGAGTCCGGCCGCCGCCCCGGAGACCCGGGCTCCCGGCAGCCGGCGGGCCAGCTCGCCGACCAGGGCGTCCCGGCGGGCCCGGTAGCGCCGCCGGCAGGCCCGCAGGTGACGGTCATAGCCACCGTTGTCCAGGAACCAGGCAAAGGCCAGTTGATCGAGTACGGGCGGCGGCAGGGCCAGCGGGTTGGCCGCGGCGACGTCGGGTGTCCAGCGTGGCGGGGTGGCGAACCAGCCGATGCGCAGGGCCGGTGACAGCGTCTTGCTGACCGAGCCGAGCAGGGCCGTCCGCGAGGGCGCCATGCCCTGGATCGCGGCGACCGGGCGGCGGTCGTAGCGGTAGTCGGCGTCCTTGTCCTCTTCCAGGAGGATGCCGTCGACGTCGTGCGCCCACCGGATGAGCTCGGCCCGCCGCGCGGGCGCCAGGACCGTACCGGTGGGGAACTGGTGGGCCGGGGCCACGATGGCGGCCCTGATCCATGGCTGGTCGCGTAGGAGATCGACGCGGAGCCCGTCCGCGTCGACGCCGATGGGGACGGCGACCAGGCCGGCGTCCGTGACCGCCTCGCGGGTCCAGGTCCAGCCGGGGTCCTCCACGGCCAGGTGGGTGTGGCCGTGTTCGCGCAGGCTGCGGGCGATCCGGGTCAGGGCGTCGGTGGTCCCCGCGCAGATCGTCAGGTCCTCGGCCGAGATGGCGGCACCGCGCGAGCGCGTCAGGTATCCGGCGAGGGTCTCCCGCAGTCGCGGGTGACCGGCGTGTTCCAGGTAGCCGAGGTCGGTGAACGGCGACTGCCTGCCCGCCTCCCGTACGGCGTCCGCCCAGCGTTTGCGCGGGAACGCCCGCAGATCGGGCAGGCCGGGCGTGAAGTCGAAGCGCGGATGCGCGGACGGCGGAGCCGTGCGGGCGGCGGGCAGCCCCGGCGAGGGCGAGCCCGCGGCTCCGGACCGTCCCCTCGGGGGCGAACCGACGACATCAGGCCGCACCCTCGTGGCCGGGCCTGCGACTCCGGGGCGGACTCGGGTGGCCGAGCCGGCGCGGGCTTCCAGGTAGCCCTCGGCCGCCAGTTGCGCGTACGCCTCGGTGACCACCCAGCGCGAGCAGCCCAGGTCGGCCGCCAGTGTGCGGCTGGGCGGCAGCGCGCTGCCGGCGGCGAGACGGCCGCCGACGATCGCGGACCGCAGCGACCTGCGCAGGCGGTCGTGCAGCGGCCCGGCCGGCTGCGCGTCGAGATCCAGCAGCGTGTCCCACGCGGCATTGGTCTGGTTCTTTGGCATCTGATTGGCCAGGGTAGCCAATCCACTTCGACCTACCGTGGAGCTCACCCGATATGGAGGAGATCTGGCATGGGTAGACGCGAAGACAGTGACGGCGTTCCCCCTTGGCTGCTCGCGGCCGGCCTGTCGGGACGGCCGGGGACGCCCACGGGGATGCTGGCCGGCAGGCCCCGGCGATCGTCGGAGGGGTGGGTGAGAGCCCTGGCGAGAGCGATCACCCGAGGCCGCCACCAGTGAAACGCCACGACCCTGACCGCGAAAAAGCAACGGCCAGGGTCGTGGAGGATCAGTGCGGTTCCGGCCACCCGATGACCGGAACCGCACTGGACGGCTCAGTAGGGCCGTTGGAGGAAGCGGCCGAGCGACGGGTCGTACAGGCGGCCCGACATCAGGACCGTCCCGTCCAGCGTGGTCGGGTGGAACGCGCCGCCCAGCCAGCCGTAATGGCGCGGCTCGGAGGCCACGCCGAACTCGTCGTACCCGACCACGGTGGCCAGACCGCTGTCGAGGTCCAGCTCAGTGCCCACGTCCCCGCCGACGGTGAGCAGTTGGAGGCGTACCGACCCGGTCGCGCCCGTGAGCGCGGCCAGTTCGCCGCCGACACCGGCCACGTTACGGACGACCGTGCCGTTCTCGGCGAGCCAGGAGGGCTGGTCGCCGTCGGAGGCGTAGTGGTGGACGGTGACCGCGCCCGCCTCGGTGGTCTCCGACCTGATCCGGCCCGCCGGATCGCGTGTCCAGGTCAGGCTCCGCTGGCCGGAGGTCTGCTTGGCCGGCACACCGTCGGCGAAGTAGCCGATGGTCCGCCCGCCCGGCAGCGAAGTGGTGCGGCCCGCCGAATCGTAGCCGTAGCCGTCTCCGGTCAGCCTGCCGTCGGAGGTGTAGGCGTACGTCGTGATGCTCGCGGCGGAGTCGTCGGCCACCGGGCAGTCCTCCTCCGACGCCTGCACGGCCAGCCGGACCCGGTTGCCCACGCCGTCGTAGCCGTAGCGGCGCAGCGTGCACAGCGGGAACGCCATATCCAGCACCGAGGCGATCTGCCCCGCCTTGTCGTAGCCGAGCTGCCGCTCGGACATAGTGTCGCTGCGCATGCGCAGCAGTTCCTGGCTGTGGACGTTCCGGCCGATCTGGTCGATCATCACTGGGCCTTCCAGCCCGTCCCGGGTGTAGATCCGGGCGTAGTTCTGGCCGCGCTCGTCGTACGCGGAGACCAGGTGCAGCCCGCCCGGCAGGTCGCCCTCGAACTGGCGGCCCTCGTCGTCGTAGCGGGCGGTGAAGGTGCCCGCGACCGAGTCGGTGACCGAGGTGAGCAGGCCGCGCGGCTCGGCCGTGTGGTCGTAGGCGTAGACCCTGGTGGACGAGGCCGAGTCCACGACCTTGGCCGGGCGGTCGAGGTCGTCGTACTCGGTGCGGGTCTGTGCTCCGTCCGCGTCGGTGTGGGAGATGACCCGGCCCAGCCGGTCGTAGGCCGTCACGATCTTCTCCGTGCCGCGCCACCGTTCGGTGGTCCGGCCGGTGGCCGGGCTGTAGCCGATGCCGATCTCGGCCTCCCCGCCGGCCTGGGTCGTGATGGGCCGGCCGACCGGGTCGCGCTTGGTCGTGGTGACCGTGCCTGCCTCGGTCACCGTGTTCGGCAGGCCGGAGGCGGTGTAGGTGTAGGTCCGTCCGCCGTCCTGGCACACCAGGCCCGCCCACTCCGGCCGCCCGCCGCACGGGGCGCTGCCGGTCGCCGTGTAGAGGATGGGCGGGGCGGTGTCGGCGGTGACGGCCCGGCCGCCGGGGTCGCGGACCGTCTTGAGCCGCCGGCCGGTGGCCCAGTCATAGGTGATGGCGGTGGTCCTGACGTCCGCGTCCGGCTTGGACTCGCGCCCGACGATCACGGCGCCGGCCTTGACGGTGGTCGGCAGGTCGCGGGCCGCCGCGCCGGTCGGCCGGCCCTCGTCGTACGTACTCACGGTGCGGGTCCTGGCGCCGATGCCGTACCCGGCAGGCAGGTCGTCCACGTCGGACTCCAGGTTCACGATGTGGACCGGGCTCAGCTCCTCGATCTCGCGGCGGCCCGAGGCGTCGTAGACCGAGCGGGTGGACAGCATTTCCGCCCGCTCGTCCGCGCTGTAGCCGGTGATGGCCAGCTCGGCGAGCCGGTAGTCGGTCGTCGGCCGCTGCGACAGCTCCCTGTTCGACGCGGTGAGCACACGCGTCGTGTGGCCGAACCGGTCGTAGTCGGTGGCGGACAGGTGCCCGCCGGGGGTCAGCACGTTGACCGCCCGGCCAGATTCGTCCAGGTACGTCACGGTGGGGCGGGTAGTGGAGTTCGGCGGGTGGACCGCCGTGGCCGTCACGGGAGCGTCCGCCTGCCCCCAGGCCGCGATGGCCGCAGACGTCAGATCGGCCGGGCCGCCGGCCGCCTTGCCGAGCGGCACCCCGTACACGATGGTGCTCTTGGCCTCGCCCTCGATCTGGTCGGCGGTGCCGGGCTTGAGCGTGGGGCGGGCGACGCTCTTCAGGCGGCCGTCGGCGTCGTAGCCGAAGGTCCACGGCAGCTCTCCCGGCGGGGTGAGCGTCGAGACGCGGCCCGCGCCGTCATAGCCGTAGACGGTCTTCAGCGCGGGGGTGATCCTCGGGTCCCAGGTCTCGGACAGGCGTCCGGCGCTGTCGTAGACGTACTGGGTCAGCACGGCTCCCTGGAAGGACACGGTGCTGAGGCGGCCGTCGGCGCCGTAGCCGAAGTCGAGCGTGTGGCCGGAGCGGGTGAGCGACTTGGGCCGGTCCTGTTCGTAGGCGTACTCGGTGGGCAGGTACCGGTCTCCTTGCTTGGCGAACGTGGTCGCCTGTCCCCGGGAGTCGGTGAGCGTGTACGTGCCGGTGAGCGTCAGGTCCTCGGCGCCGCGCTCGGGCTTCCATCCGTCCTTGGTCCTGGTGAACTGGACCGGGGTGCCATCGGCCCTGGTCA
The DNA here is from genome assembly GCF_040638335.1 of Nonomuraea sp. NPDC026600. Taxonomy (NCBI): domain Bacteria; kingdom Bacillati; phylum Actinomycetota; class Actinomycetes; order Streptosporangiales; family Streptosporangiaceae; genus Nonomuraea; species Nonomuraea sp. NPDC026600. Next base: position 117,110 of record NZ_JBEZYD010000002.1, on the reverse strand, counting down.
CCTGGACCGAGCTCGGCGAGGTCTCCGTGAGTGAGGCGATCCCCTGCGACCAGCCGGGGTTCCTGGAGGTGGCCGTCCGGGTGAGTGTCAGGCCGAACGGGCCGCCCGCGGTGGTCTGGAGGCGGTAGTCGCCGGTCAGCAGGTTCACCGTGCCGGGGCCGACTTCGCTGGTCGCCGCCTTGGTGGCGCGGCGGTCGACGACGATCTCGGCGGACGACGACTCCACCGGTGTGCCGGCCGTGCCGGTGACGAGCGCGCGCACCTGCGCCACGGCGTCGCCGAGCTGGGTTCCGGCGTCCCAGACCAGGCCGGACACCTTGTTCGGCGCGGCCACGGGCCAGGCGGTCAGGGGCTTGCCGTCGGCGGTGACCACGTTCGCCACGGGGAGGTCGGCCCACTCGTCGGTCTCGGCCCGCCGGTACTGGAACCTCGCCTGGGTGAAGCCGATGCCGGTCACCGCGAGCGGGACCTTGCCGGTGCTCCGCAGGCCGTCCTTCGGGGCGTCGAGCGTGGCCACGGCCGCGCCCGAGCCGACGTTGAAGGTGTACACGGTGGTCGGCGAGGCGTTCCCGGCCTTGTCCAGGGTGTACACGCTGACGGTGTGCGCGCCCACGGTGGGCGGGGTCAGCTTGGCGGAGACGGCCGCGCCGGTGGTGAGCACCTTGGTCACGGCGCCGCTGTCGAGCTTGTAGGCGATCCAGCCGGCGTCGGTGTTCGCCGGGGTGAGGGTGAACGTGCCGGCCTGGCCGGCGTCGCCGTGGTAGGTCCCGTCGTTCGGGTAGTCGGTGGAGGCGGCCTTGGGGGCGGGCGGTTTGACGGTGTCGACGGAGAAGTACGCCGTCTGCCAGAGCTTCGAGACCAGCGAGCCGTCGTGGGCCCACGAGCGGAACATGTACGACTTGCCGTTGGCCAGCTTGCCCGCCGGCACGTTCGCGCCGGAGAAGCCGTTGCTGGCCACGTACACGCCGTAGAGGTCGTCGATCAGCATCGTCGAGCCCTCGTACAGGTCGAACTTGCCGCGGACGTTACCCCCGTCGGGGTCGCGCACATGGTTGCGTAGTTGCGGGGTGAGCGTGTTGGTCCAGCGCGTGCCGTTGTAGTCGACGTACGGGGAGAGCCAGGTGGAGACCGGGGTGCTCGGGTAGGAGTTGTACGTCACCGAGATGTACGGCACGTGGGCCGAGGCGTTGCCCGAGTTGAAGCGCTTCCAGGCGTACTCGTCAGTCTCGCTGGTGGCCCGCAGGCCCATGCCGGACTCCTTCCACCCCTCGTTGGCCCAGTACTGGACCAGCGAGGTGACGTTGGCGCTCACCCAGCCGTCGGCGCAGCCGCTGCCCCAGCCCTTGGTCTCGCTGGAGGTGGCGTACTTGTCGGCCATCGCCGGGCCGGGATAGCGCGAGGACGTCGAGGCCCGGTTGGCCGACCACACCTCCCACGACCTGGTGTTGCACGACCACGAGTGGAAGTTCCAGAGCTTCAGCGACGCCGCGGTGATCTTCTTGCCCGCGATGCCGGGGGTCTTCCAGGTGATGAACGACTTGGCGACCTGGCCGCTGCCGTTGTTGCCGATCTTGAGCTCGGTCGCGCCCGACTGGTCGGTGCCGTAGCCCTCCTGCACGAACGTGTCGAAGACCTGGCCGAGGTTGAGCGAAGGATCGACCGTGACGGGGTACTTCGTGGCCGGGTCGCCGAGGAAGGCCGGATCGGGGGTGAGAACGAGGTCCTGCCCGGACACCTTCATGGCGACGGGCACGCGGCGCAGGTGGTCACCCGAACCCGGATCCACCGTGGCGTCCCACATGACGGGGGCCGGGATGGTGGCGGTCGTCCTGCCCTTGTCGTCCACCAGCTCGACGCCGCCGTCCGGGGCCTGGCGGGGCCGCACGCCCGGCGCGCTGAGCCGCAGGGTGTACGAGAGCGGGGTGGCGGGGCGGGCCTTGACCAGCAGGAACTGCTCGGCACCTGTCCTGGTGGCGGTGACGACCAGGTCGGCGCCCGGCATGACGTCCGGGTACGTGGCCGTCTCACCGGACAGGCGTGGCGCGGGCAGCGCGCCCTTCCACTGCAGGGTCACCTTGGTGGCGCCCTCGCCGATCGTGATCAGGTCGGTCGCCCCGGACGCCTGCCGGGCCACGCCGGGCCGTCCGCCGCCGAACCTGAGCGCCCGGCCGTGGCCCCGGGTCACGATCTCGCCCGACGGCGCCTCGGTGAGCGAGATGTCCACCGGCGCCCACTCGCCGTCGCGGCGGAACCTGACCGGACCGGCGAACGAGTCGACCGTCAGCGTGCCATCCGGGTTGGCATAGGTCGTGGTGGTCTCGGTACGGGCGTCCGCGACCTCGACCCGCCGGCCGCTCAGGCGGGCGGACAGCCGGGCGGAGGCCTCGTCGGGCGCGCTCGGCTCGGCCGCGAGACGGGCGGGCGCGCTCGGGTCGTCCCCGGGCTTCGACGCGGTGGCGGTGGGGGCAGCCGGAGACGGCGACCCGGCGGCGGTGGTGGCGGCCGGGGACCCGGCGGTGTCGACGGTGGACGGGGACGGCGACCCCGCGGCGGCGGCGGGTGATGGGAGCGCGGCCAGCGGAAGAAGCAGCAGGGCGAGACCACCGGCGAGGGCCCGTGGCGTGATGGCAGGCATGGGTGCTCCGGGAGGTGTGCGCGTGGGACGACGCGGAAGGTGTGCGCGTAGAGCGAGGCGGGAGATGGGCGCGTAGGGCGACGCCCCCGCCGGGCGGGCGGGGGCGTCGGGATGGTGCGGGGTTACTTGCTCTGGCAGCTCTTCTTCCGGACCTCGCCCCAGACGATCGGCCCGCCCGGGACGAACTGGGCGCGGATCGCGAAACACTGGTTCTTGTTGGAGGCTTCCCTGATCTTGTAGATGAACGAGGCGACGCCCACCACCACCCCCACCTTGCAGATCAGCTTGATCTTTCCCTTGGCCTTGTCGCAGGCGGCTTTGAACACCTCGGCGGCGCCCGCTGCCCCGGCGTACAACCAAGCGCTGTGGATCTTCTTGGTGAGCTTCTTGGAGAAGATCACCCGGCACATGGCCTTCCACCACTCACACTGCAGCTTGAGCGCGGGGTCGGCGACCACGGGGTAGGCGGCACCCACGTGGTTGACCGTCTGGATGAGCGTCATGCCCTCCACCCGGTAGGAGGTCGGCACCGCGTTGCCGTTGGCGTCCTTGGCCCAGGGCAGGTCGATCTCACCGAGATAGATGTCGTCCTGGTAGATCAGGACGGTGCCGTCGTCGTCCTCGACCTCCAGCATGCTGCCTTCGGGCGCGCTGATCGGGAAGCGATATTCCGTCGGCGCCGAGGAGTCCTTGATCACCGTCATCGTTCGGGCGATCTGGCCGGTGCGCGTCTGCGCGTAGGCCACGCTGGGCTGCTTGGCGGCGTACGTGATCAGGCCAGGCAGCGCCTGGTTACCGTTCCCCGTCGCGTCGGGGATGCCGATGCCGATCTCGGTCTCGCTGATGGACACCGTCAGGGTGCGATCGGGGTCCGTCGCGATGGCGAACGGCTTCTGAACGTCACCCTCGGGGATCTCGGTGGGCGGCGTGGTCCTGGCCTCTTCGACGATCTCGGGGACGACCTGAGTGAGCGCCGCCAGGGCGGGGTCCTCAGCCGCGAATACCGGGGTTCCGGCGATGTTCACGGTGCTCAGAGCCAACAACGTCGCCAATGCGGCGACAACGGCCCGGGTGGGGATGCGCACGAATGTCCTTCCACTATCGGTGGGGGCAACGCACAAACGCCGCAAACGTAAAGATCATTATTGGCCGGTTAGGTGATCTTGGATGGACCAGCCGTAAACGTTTGCCGTCTTCCAGGGGTTACTTGCGCCGCGCGGCATCAGCCCAGATCGAGCTCCCCGGGGCCGGGCGAGGAGCAACAGGAGGGCGACGCCCCCGCCGGACCGGCGGGAGCGTCGGGATGGTGCGGGGTTACTTGCTCTGGCAGCTCTTCTTACGGACCTCGTACCAGACGATGCCTGGCGCCTGGAACCGGATCGCGAAGCACTGCTTCTTGTTGGCGGCTTCCCGGACCTTGTAGATGGCCGAGGCGCCACCCGTCGTGTAGGCGATCTTGCAGATCAGCTTGGCCTTGCCCTTGAGCTTGTCGCAGGCACCCTTCAGCGCCTCGATGGCGCCGGCGACGCCGGCCACGAACCAGGCGTTGTAGATGCTCTTGGTGAGCTTCTTCGAGAAGATGAGCCGGCACATGGCCTTCCACCACTCGCACTGCAGCTTGAGCGCGGGGTCGGCGACCACGGGGTAGGCGGCACCCGCGTGGTTGACCGTCTGGATGAGCGTCATGCCCTCCACCCGGTACGAGGTCGGCACCGCGTTGCCGTTGGCGTCCTTGGCCCAGGGCAGGTCGATCTCGGCGAGGTAGACGTCGTTGTTGTAGATCAGGACGGTGCCGTCGTCGTCCTCGACCTCCAGCATGCTGCCCTCGGGGGCGGAGATCGGGAATCGGTACTCGGTCGGTGCCGAGGAGTCCTTGATGATGGTCAGCGCCCGGGCGATCTGGCCGGTGCGCTGGTGGGCGTAGGCGACGCTGGGCTGCTTGGCGGCGTAGGTGACCAGGCCGGGGAGCGGCTGGTTGCCGTTGCCGGCGGCCTCCGGCATGCCGATGCCGATGTCACTCTCGCTGACGGTCGCGACCAGGGTGCGGTCGGGGTCCGTCGCGATGGCGAAGGGCCGCTGGACGTCGCCTTCGGGGATCTCGGTGGGCGGCGTGGTCCTGGCCTCTTCGACGATCTCGGGGACGACCTGGGTGAGTGCCGCCAGAGCGGGATCCGCGTCCGCGATGACCGGGGTTCCGGCGGCGTTCACGGTGCTCAGAGCCAGGAACGTCGCCAATGCGGCGACAACGGCCCGGGTGGGGATGCGCACGAATGTCCTTCCACTATCGGTGGGGGCAACGCACAAACGCCGCAAACGTAAAGATCATTATTGGCCAGTTAGGTGATCTTGGATGGACAGGCGGTAAACGTTTGCTGTCGTCCGATGTCCCGTCACGGAACGCGATGGAACGCCCCACTTATAGAGAACTCACAGGAGCGGCGTCTTCTTCGCCGCAACGTGCGGTCCGTGACCACGCCGGGCGGCATGCGACCGGGCCGGGCACCAGTGGCGGTGCCCGGCCCGGTCCTTTTCGCGCGCCCGGTCAGCGCATGGCGGCCAGGCCCTTCACCACGCCGCTGGTCAGCGTGCCGATCTCGGCGATGCCGATGGTCACGGTGTCACCGTCGTGCAGCGTGAACGGCAGGTCGGGGACCAGGCTGGTGCCGGTGGACAGCACCGCTCCGTCGGGGAAGGCGTCGGCGCGGAACAGGTACCCGGCCAGGTCGTCCAGGCGCCGGTGCAGCTCCGAGGTGGACGCCTTGCCGTCCCAGACCGTCTCCCCCGCCCTGGCGATGGTCAGCGTGATGTCCAGCGCGTACGGGTCGGCCACCTCCCAGACGGGCCTGATCGCCGGGCCGACCGCGCACGCCCCCAGGTAGATCTTGGCCTGTGGCAGGTACAGCGGGTTGACCCCCTCGATGGTGCGCGAGCTGACGTCGTCGACCACCGTGTAGCCCGCGATCTCGCCGGCGGAGTTCAGCACCAGGCCCAGCTCCGGCTCCGGCACGTCGATCTCCGAGTCGGCGCGTACGGCGATCCGGCCGCCATCCCCCGACACCTTCCAGGCCACGGACTTGAAGAACAGCTCCGGCCGCTCGGCGTCGTAGACGAGCTCGTACACGTCGGCCGCCCGTTCGCTCTCGGTCACCCGCGCCTCGCGCGAACGCCGGTAGGTGACGCCCGCGGCCCACACCTCCATCAGCCCGTCCACGGGCGCGAGTCTGCGGACGGACGCGGACGGGTGCCGCGGGCCGTCCGCGGCGGCGCACCGCTCGCGCAGCTCCGCGACGGGCAGGCGGAGCAGCTCTCCGACGGTGGTGACCCCTTCCAGCTGCGTCACCTGGTCGCCGTCGTCGACGCCGACGGCGTCCGCGCTGGTCAGCGGGCTGACGAAACGTACGATGTGCATGAACACTCCTAGCTTCATCTGATGAAGTCCGAACTTCATCAGATGAAAGTCTATGAAAAAGCCGACCGTCCCGATACTGTGCCAAACATCCGAATACGGAGGAAAACGTGGCAACCGATCCTTACCCGGACACGGCCCGGCATGCCCACGTCGTGCACGCCCTGGGTGCCCGGATCGTCGACGGCTCGCTGGTTCCCGGCACGCCCATCCCGATCGAGGAGCAGTTGGTCAACGAGCTCGGCGTGGGCCGTTCCGCCGTGCGGGAAGGCGTGAAGGTGCTGGCCGGCAAGGGCCTGCTGGAGACCAGGAGGAGCGCGGGCACCCGCGTCCGCCCGCGCGAGTCCTGGAACCTGCTCGACGCCGACGTGCTGAGCTGGCGGTTCGTGCCCGACGCGGCGCCCGCGGACATCCGGGTGCTGGCCGACCTGCGGATCGCGCTGGAGCCCGGGGCGGCCCGGGTGGCGGCCGAGCGGGCGGACGCGGCGGCCATCCGGCGCATCGACGAGGCCCTGGCCGCGCTGCACGCCACGGCCGACGACCCCGACCCCTTCATCGGCGCCGACCTGGCCTTTCACCGGGCGGTGTTCGGCGCCGCCGACAACGACCTGCTGCTCTACATCTACGACATGATCAGCATCGCCCTGCGCTCGGTACGGCAGGTGCACACCCGATCGGTCGCCCACAACAAGGAAACGCTGCCCAATCACGAGCGCGTGGCCGTGGCCATCCGGCGCCGCCATCACCGCAAGGCCGAAGAGGCCATGCGCGAGGTGGTCGAGGTCGCCCGCGCCGACGCGCTCCACTGCTGAGGGAATCCATGGACGTCCTTCTCGACGTGGACGGCCCGGTGGCCGTCATCACCCTGAACAGACCCGCCAAACTCAACGCCATCACCCCCGAGATGGCCGGCGCGCTGCGCGCCTGCCTCGACCGCGTGGACGCCGACCCCGGCATCCGGGTGGCCGTGCTCACCGGCGCCGGGGAGCGCTCGTTCTGCGTGGGCAGCGACATTCGCGAGCTCGACGCGTACGCCACGCCGTGGGAGTTCCGCAACCGCGGCGACTACGGCGACGCGGTCCGCGCCCTGCGCAAGCCGATCATCGCCGCCGTCAACGGCTACGCCTACGGCGGCGGCCTGGAGCTGGCCATGGCCTGCGACATCCGGCTGGCCGCGAGCACCGCCACGTTCGCCGCCCCTGAGATCAAGCTCGGCTGGATCGGCGGCAGCGGCCAGTCGGCCCTGCTCGCGCACGCCGTCGGCCCCGGCAACGCGGCCGTCATGCTGCTCACCGGCGACCCGATCGACGCCGCGCGGGCCAGGGACTGGGGACTCGTCACCGAGGTGCTGCCCCCGGACGAGCTGCTGCCGGCCGTACGGGAACTGGCCGGGAAGATCGCCGCCCGGCCGCCGATCGCGGCCCAGACGGCCAAGGCCAACCTCAGGGCGGCGTACACGATGCCCCTCGACCAGGCCATCCAGTACGAGCGCGACCTGCAGACCGTCTGCTTCGCCACCGCCGACGCGGCCGAGGGCCGGGCCGCGTTCGCCGCGCGCCGCGAGCCCGTCTTCGAGGGGCGCTGATGGGCGTTCTCGACGGTTACCGCGTGGTCGACCTGTCCATCGCCATGGCGGGGCCCCTGGCCGCCATGCGCCTGGGCGACCTGGGTGCGGACGTGATCAAGGTGGAGCCGGTGACCGGCGAGTGGCAGCGCCACGCTCCCGCCGGAGGCGCCACGGGCAACCGGGTCAACGCCTCGTTCCTGTCCCTCAACCGCAACAAGCGCAGCCTGGCCGTGAACCTCAAGTCGGACGAAGGCCGCGACATCGTCCACCGGCTGGCCGCGACGGCGGACGTGTTCCTGCAGAACTACCGGCCCGGCGTGGCCGAGCGGCTCGGCATGGACCACGACACCATCAGCGGGCTCAATCCGCGTATCGTCTACGTCTCCATGTCCGGGTACGGCGAGACCGGCCCGTACGTGTCGAGGCCGGGACAGGACCTGCTGCTCCAGGCCATGAGCGGCGCCATGCTCAGCACCGGCCGCGACGGCGATCCCCCGGCGCCGGCCGGCACCTACGCGATCGACGCGATCACCGCCTACAGCGCCTTCGAGGGCACGCTGGCCGCGCTGCTGCACCGCGAGCGCACCGGCGAGGCCCAGCGGGTGAGCGTCAACATGCTCGACGCGGCCATCGCCGTACAGATGCAGGAGCTGTCGGTCTTCACCGTCGGCGGGGTCCCGCAGCGGCGCGGGCGCGAGCCGCACGGCCACACCTACATCCGCGCGCCGTACGGGGTGTTCGCCACCAAGGACGGCTACCTCGCGCTCGGCATGCCCCGGCTCGACGGGCTGGCCGTCGCCCTCGGCCTCCCCGAACTGGCCGGCATGGACGGCCACACCCAGCGCGACGAGATCACCTCGACGGTCGCCCGGCGGCTGCCCGAACGCACCACCGCCGAGTGGCTGGAGATCTGCGCCCGCCACGACCTGTGGGCCGGCCCGGTGTACGGCTACGCGGAGCTGGTGGCCGACCCGCAGGTGCGGCACAACGGTTCGTTCGTCACCTACGACCACCGCACCGAGGGCACGGTCACCACGCCCGGCTTCCCGTACGGCTTCAGCGCCACCCCGCCCCAGGTACGCAGGGGCGCCCCGCTGGTGGGTGAGCACACCGCGGAGATACTCGGCGAGCTCGGCTACCCTGCGGAACGGACGGCCGAGCTGGTGGAGAAGGGCGTGCTGGCGTGCGAGGACTGACCTGGGACCACCCCCGCGGCCATGCCCCGCTCGACGAGCTCACCCGCCTCGACCTGGCCGGGCCGAACCCGTACGGGGACGTGCCCGAGCCGATCGAGTGGGACCGCCAGCCGCTCGAAGGGTTCGAGTCCGAGCCGATCGCCGTGCTCTGCGAGTCGTACGACGTGCTGGTGATCGACCACCCTGGGCTGGGCGCGGCGCTGGACTCGCTGGTGCCGATGGACGAGCTGTTCTCGGCGGCCGAACTGGCGCGCTTCCGTTCGGGGACGGTCGGCCGCTCGTATGACAGCTACCACCTGGACGGGCGCCAGTGGGCGCTGCCGCTCGACGCGGCCGCCCAGGTGGCCGCCGCCTGGCCGGGGGTGCATGTCCCGGAGACGTGGCCCGAGACGGTGGAGTTCGCGCGGGGCGGTGGGCGGCTGGCGCTGTGCCTGGGCGGGCCGCACGCCTTCCTCATGTTCTGCGCGCTGTGCTCGGGCGACTTCCTCGACCGTGAAGAGGGACTGCGGGCGCTGGAGCTCATGACCGAGCTGCTCGCGCTTGCGGACCCCGACGTCTCGCTGCGCAACCCGATCGGCGTCCTCGACGCGATGGCGGCGGGCGGGCCCGACCTCTGCCCCCTGGTGTACGGGTACGCCACCTACCCACTGGCCTTCGCCGACGCCCCCGCCTGGCCCGGCCGGGCACCGGGGAGCGTGCTCGGCGGCACCGGGCTGGCGATCTCCAAGAAACGGATCGGCGGAATCAAGGACGCTGTACAAGCCCACCTGCGCCGGCTGCTGTCGGAGCCGGTGCAGGCCGGGTTGTTCCCCGCCACCGGAGGCCAGCCAGCCGCCCGCTCGGTCTGGGACGAGGCGGGCTTCTACCGCGACACCCGCGACACCGTGGAGGCCGCCTGGATCCGGCCGCGCTTCCCCGGCTACATCGCCAAGCAGGAGCGGACATCCGCCCTGATCCGCGACGGACTGACCGCCGGCAGGCCGGCCCGCGACGTCCTCGACGACCTGCACAAGGAGTGGACATGACCACGGCGCTGGTAACCGGCGCGGCCGGCGCGCTCGGCCGGGCCATCGTCCGCCGCCTGGCCGCCGACGGCCACCAGGTGGCGGCGCTCGACCTCGACGCCGGCTCGCTCGACGGCACCCTCAACCTGGCCGCCGACCTGCGCGACCCGGCCGCCATCGAGGACGCCTTCGCCCGTACGGCCGACCGGCTCGGCCCGGTCGGCGTCCTGGTCAACAACGCGGCCATCTATCCCAGCAGGCCCTTCCTGGAGGTGCCGCTGGCCGAGTACGACGACGTGCACGCGGTCAACCAGCGCGCCTACTGGCTGGCGGCCCAGCACGCGGCCAGGCAGATGACCTCGCTGGGCACGGGCGCGATCATCAACATCGCGTCGATCACCATGCACGGCGGCTGGCCCGACCTGGCCGCCTATGTCGCCACCAAGGGCGCCGCCACCGCCCTGACCAGGGCCCTGGCCCGCGAACTCGGCCCGCGCGAGATCCGCGTCAACTGCGTCTCGCCCGGCGCCTTTCCCACGGCCGCCGAGGAGATCCACCCCGATCCCGAGGCGTACAACCGGTTCGTCCTGGAACGGCAGGCGCTCCAGCGGCGCGGCCGCCCGGAGGAGCTGGCCGCCGTGGTGTCCTTTCTCGCCGGACCCGACGCATCGTTCGTCACCGGCCAGACCATCGAAGTCAACGGAGGGTGGGTGATGGCATGACGCCGACCCGCAGGCAACTGGCGGAACTCACCGGCGACCCGGCCGCGGCCGGCGGGGTCCGACTGGTGACGCTCGGCGACGGCGCCGAGCGCGGCATCCGGACGCTGGAGTTCCGCACCGGCTCGGGACTGGCCTTCGACGTGCTGGTCGACCGGTGCATGGACATCGGCGCGGCCGAGCACGCCGGGCGGTCCTTCGGCTGGCGCTCCCCCACCGGCTTCCGCCATCCGGGGCTGCACGAGAACGCCGACGAGGACGGCCTGTCCTGGCTGCGCTCCTTCTCCGGCCTCATGGTCACGGCCGGACTCGACCACACCCTGTTCGGCGGCGAGGTGCCCGCCGACGCCTACCGCTACCCGCCCCGCACGTCCGTACGGCACGGCCTGCACGGCCGGGCCGGCAACCTGCCCGCCCGGCTGACGGGCTACGGCGAGCGCTGGGACGGCGAGCGCTGCGTCCTGTGGGCCGAGGGAGAGGTACGGCAGGCGGCGATCTTCGCCGAGAACCTGCGCCTGACCCGGCGCATCGAGGCCGGCCTGGGCGGCGACGAGATCCGGCTGACCGACACCGTGACCAACGCGGGGTTCGAGCCGACGCCGCACATGTTCCTGTACCACATCAACCTCGGCTGGCCCCTGCTCGACGAGGGCGCCCGGTTCGAGGCGGACATCCGCGAGACCCTCTGGCAGACCGACAGCGTCGCCGAGCAGGGGGCCGACCACCTGACTCTCCCCGGTCCGATACCGGGCTTCGTGGAGCAGGTCTACGAACACGCCCTGAACCCCGACGCCCAGGGCCTGCACCGGGTCGCGGTGGTCAACGACCGGCTGGGCATGAAGGTCAGTGTGGAGTGGCGGGACGCGCAGTTCCCGTGCTTCTTCGAGTGGCTGAACCTGCGTTCCGGCAACTACGCGGTCGGCCTGGAGCCGTCCACCCACCACGTGGGCGGCGACGCGGCGGCCCGGGAGGACGGCAGCATGATCTGGCTCGGCCCCCAGGAGTCACGCACGTACCAGACCACTTTCAGGGTCGAGACGCTCTGATTTCCCAATAGATTTGCACGTACTCGGATTGTTGAATATAGGGAAATAAAGCCGGATTTGTCGGTGGCGCAAGGCGACCAAAAGGCCATTGCCTGGTCGCGGAACGGCCTTTAGCATCGAAGACGTCGCGACCGAACCCCAAGCGTGAGGCGACCGATAACTCGATGACGACGCCGCTCACATTCCGCGCCACCAGGACCGAGGAATTACCCTCGTCGATCTGATTTCTCCGGAAGCGATTTCCCACCCGTACCAACTGACGGGTTTCATTCCACGATCAGAGAGTGCGAGGAAACATGTCCACCGAGCAAGGGGAAAAGCCGCTGAGCCTGGGCACCCGGGCCGCGCGCAACCTGGCCACCACCACCAAGACCCGCCCGCAGATGCAGGCCATCACCTCCCGCTGGCTGCTGCGCATGCTTCCGTGGGTGGACGTGGCCGGGGGCACCTACCGGGTCAACCGCAGGCTCACCCACGCGGTGGGACGCGGCCGGGTCAGCGTGGTGCAGGACGGCGCCGACGATGTGTGGATCATCCCGGAGACGCTCGCGGAGCTGCCCGCCCTGCGCGGGTTCGGCGACCTGGAGGTGCTGAGCGCGCTCGCCTCGACGTTCACGGCGCGGCACTTCCAGGCCGGGGAGGTCATCGTCGAGGCCGGGGCGCCGGTCACCGAGACCTTCGTCATCGCCCACGGCCGGCTCAACCGGCTGTCCACCGGGCAGTACGGCGGCACGGTGACGCTCGGGGTCATCGCGGACGGTGACCAGTTCGGCGACGAGGCCTTCGAACAGGACGCTCCCCGGTGGCCCTACTCGATCAGGGCCACCACCGCCGGGACGGTCATGGTGTCGTCGCGGCGGGAGTTCCAGCGACTGATCGACGGATCGCCCGCCCTACAGGCACATATCCAGAGTTATCTGGAGGGCACCCGCAAACCCGTCAACAAACGCGGCGAGGCGGCGGTCAAGGTGGCCGCCGGGCATGTCGGCGAGCCGCACCTCGACGGCACCTTCGTGGACTACGAGCTCAATCCGCGCGAGTACGAACTGAGCGCCTCGCAGACCATCCTGCGGGTCCACACCCGCGTGGCCGACCTCTACAACGACCCGATGAACCAGTTCGAGGAGCAGCTCCGCCTCACGATCCACGAGATCCGCGAGCGCCAGGAATGGGAGATGCTCAACAACCGCGAGTTCGGGCTGCTGCACAACGCCGATTACGGACAGCGGATCAACACCTGGTCAGGCCCCCCGACCCCGGACGACCTGGACGACCTGATCAGCATGCGCCGCAAGACCCGCCTGCTGCTCGCGCATCCCAAGGCGATCGCGGCCTTCTTCCGCGAATGCAACAAGCGTGGTCTGGCCGTGGGCAGCGCCAACGTCAACGGCCACGAGATCCCGGCCTGGCGGGGAATCCCGATCTTCCCCTGCGGCAAGATCCCGATCACCGACGGGCACACCACCTCGATCCTGGCCATGCGCACGGGCGAGGAGGACCAGGGGGTGGTCGGCCTCCACCAGGTCGGCATCCCCGAGGAGTACGAGCCCGGCCTGAACGTCCGCTTCATGGAGACCAGCGACCAGGCGGTGATGTCCTACCTGGTCAGCGCCTACTACTCGACGGCGATCCTGGTCCCCGACGCGATCGGGATCCTGGAGAACGCCAACATCGCCGCCCCTCGATCCTGACCGATCACCATCGTAGGAAGAGGGCGTCATGTCCGCAGACGACACCACAGGACCTCCCGCCGCCGTCACGCTGCCAGGTCCCACCGGCCTGGGCACCTCGGCGCTGCGCGTCCCGCTCCCCGACCGGCGGCCCGCGCCCAGGCCCTGCGAGCACGACGGGCACGAACCCCCGCTGCCGCTGCCGACCCCTCCGGACGCCGTACGCAAGCACAGCCTCGCGCCCCTCGCCTACCAGGAGCGGGAGTGGGGCGACGGGTCCTATCCGCCGCTGTACTGCCCCGATACCGTACGCATCGACGAGGACCTGGCCGGCGAGGTCAACCGGCGGCTGGTGGCATGGGCGGAGCGGGTCGGGATCCACGAGGGCCGGCTGAAGGAGTTCGGCGACACGGGCTACGGCCGGCTGGCCATGCTCACGCACCCCGACACCGACGACCCCGACATGCTGCTGGTCGCGGCGCAGATGAACGCCGCCTGGTGGGCGGCCGACGACTACTACGCCGACGAGACCGAGCTGGGCGCGACGCCGACCGAGCTGCCGCCGCGGCTGGCCCTGGTGACGTCCGCCATGGACCCGCCCCCGCCCGTGGGCGACTACACCTGCCAGCTCGAGGACGTGATCCAGGCCGACCCCGTCCTGGTCTCGCTGAGGTCGAGCATCAGCCACATCTCCCGGCACGCCACCCCGTCACAGATCGGGCGCGTCTGCAACATCACCTCTCAGATGTACGTGAGCTGGGCCGCCTACGCGGCTTGGCGCTATCTGGAGACGCCGCCGCCGGTCTGGCGTTATCTCGCGGCACGTCAGCACGACAGCTTCTACACCTCCATGACGCTGATCGACATCGTGGGCGGTTACCAGCTCCCCGCCGACCTCTTCTTCGAGCGGCGCTTCCACACCGCGCTCATGCAGGCGGGCACCGCCAGCGTCCTCGTCAACGACCTGTATTCCGTGGAGAAGGAGGCCGCCGACGAACTCCCGGACTCCAACGTGATCCTGCTCATCGCGGCCGAGGAGAAGTGTTCGACCCGCGAGGCTACCGAACGCGCGGTCGCCCTCCACAACGATCTCGTCAGGGACTTCGAATCCAGCCGGCGCGAGCTCACCGCCGTCCCGTCAGCCGAACTCCACCGGTTCCTGCGCGGAGCGCAGGGATGGATGGCCGGATGCCTCGAATGGCACGGCTCCACCAGCCGCTACCAGTCTTGACCCCACTCCCCGTCAGTTCGCGAAGAAGGGAATCCCTCAGGTGACCGCTACGCAGGACTCCACCGTCCTCAACAGCCTCTACCAGCGATCCGTCGCCGACTACTGGAACACCGAGAAGAACCCGGTCAACCTCCGGCTGGGCGAAGTGGACGGCATCTACCACCATCACTACGGCATCGGCGACGTCGACTGGACCGTGCTGGACGGCTCCGCGGAGACCCGGGACGAACGCATGATCAGGGAGCTCCACCGGCTCGAATCAGCGCAGGCCGACTTCCTCATGAGCCGGCTCGGTCCGCTCGAACCCCACCACAGGGTCATGGACGCCGGCTCGGGCAGAGGCGGCTCCAGCATCGTCGCCAACCTGCGTTTCGGCTGTCAGGTGGACGGCGTATCCATCTCCGAGTCCCAGGTCGCCTTCGCCAACGAGCAGGCCAGGCAGCGCGGCGTGGACGACAAGGTCCGCTTCCACTTCCGCAACATGCTCGACACCCGCTTCGAGACTGGAACGTTCCAAGCGATCTGGAACAACGAGAGCACGATGTACGTCGAGCTCTCGCTGCTGTTCGCCGAGCACGCCCGGCTGCTGAACCGCGGTGGCCGATACGTGTGCATCACCGGCTGTTACAACGACGCGTACGGCCTGCCGTCCCGGGCCATCAGCCAGATCAACGCGCACTACATCTGCGACATCCACCCGCGCAGCACGTACTTCAAGGAAATGGCGGCCAACCGCCTTGTCCCCATCAGCGTCGTGGACCTCACGCCCGCGACGATCCCCTACTGGGAACTACGCGCCAAGAGCACCCTCGCCACCGGCATCGAGCAACCCTTCCTCGACGCCTACAAGAACGGCAGCTTCCAGTACCTCCTCATCGCCGCCGACCGCGCCTGACAGACGTGCCCCGGGCCGCCGCGACGCGATCGTCGCAGGCGGCCCCCCTCCTGGGGGCGCGCCCGTCCAACGGTGCTGATTCGCAGGTAAAGTGGTGTGATCGTGGTTACCCGTAATGACGTGGCGCGCTTGGCCGGGACCTCGCCCGCCGTGGTCAGTTATGTGATGAACAACGGTCCCAAGCCGGTGTCCGCGGCGACCAAGAGCCGGGTGCTGGCCGCCGTCGAGGAGCTGGGCTACCGTCCCAACGCCGTGGCCAGGTCGTTGCGTGCGCGGCGGACATGGACGATCGGCGTCATCGCCTCTGACAGCGCGGGCGGCAAGAGCCCGTTCTTCGGCGAGTTCACCAGGTCGTGCGAGGACGTCGCCTGGGAGCGCGGCTACTCCGTCCTGCTCGGCAACTCGGCCGAGCAGCCCGTACGCGCCGAGGGCTACGTGCGGTCGTTCCTGGAGCGGCAGGTCGACGGGCTGGTGCTGATGCGCGTACGCCCGTCGGCCCAGCAGGTCAAGGAGCTGGAGGGGCGCACCCCGGTCGTGACGATCGACCACGAGGCGCCACCGTTCTTCTCCAGGCTGGCCGTCGACGACGAGGAAGGCGGTTATCTCGCCGCCAAGCACCTGGCCGGGCACGGGCACACCCGGCTCGCGTTCGTCGGCGGGCCGCTGGACATCACGGCGGTCGAGCTGCGGCTGGCGGGATGGCGCAAAGGGCTGGCCGAGAAGGGCCTCGACAGCTCGCTGGTCGCGAACGCCGCGATCAGCCTGGAGGGCGGTTACTCGGCAGCCACCGAGCTGCTGGCCGAGCGCCCGACGGCGCTGTTCGCCACCACCGACCACCAGGCGATCGGCGCCATGCGCGCCGCCGCCGACCTGGGCCTGCGGGTGCCCGCCGACCTGGCGATCGTCGGGTTCGACGGGGCACGCGAGTCGGCGTTCACCGTGCCGGGCCTGACGACGATCAGGCAGCCGATCGACGAGATGGCCCGCTTCGCCACCGAGACGCTGATCGCCGCCATCGAGCAGGGCGAGACCGAGCCGGTCACCCGGATCTTCCCCGCCGAGCTCGTCCGCCGCGGCTCATGCGGCTGCCAGGACCCGCGCACTCCCTAGCGGGGTCCCGCGACGGTCCTGGCGACGATCTGCGCGGCCACCTCGTCCGCACGGGCCGCCACCGTGATCCTGGTACGGCCCGCGCCCTCGGTGAACACACTGCCGCCCGTGGCGTCGATCGCCACATGGCCTTCCCCGGTGAACCCGAACAGGTCGGGCGCCAGCAGCGTCAGCACCGTGATCGGGTCGTGCGGGCTGTTCCACTCCTCGTTCCAGAATCGCCACCACTGCTCGATCTCCGCCTTCAGCGCCTGCCCGAACTCGCCCGCCTCGGCGATCCTGGCCACGTCGCCGGCCCCCAGCCGCACGGTCGTGGTGACCTCCAGGCCGGTCACGGTGATCGGGGCGCCGGAGTCGAACACGATCTTCGCGGCCTCGGGGTCGCACCTGAAGTTGTGCTCGGGCTCCGGGGAGTCGAAGCGGCCGCCCATGATCCACAGGTGCCGGACGTTCGCCGCGAACGACGGGTCGGCCTCGATGGCGTTCGCGATGTTGGTCAGCGGGCCGATCGCGACGACGTCGATCTCGCCCGGCGCCCGGCGCACCCGCTCGGTGAGGTAGGTGGTGGCGTCCGGCTCATGGGAGACCTGCTCGGTGTCGAGATCGGCGAAGAGCTTGCCCTCGTGGCCCGCCCACCAGATCTCGCGGTCGGTGAGCGTCTTCTCCGCGCCGGGCACCACGGTCAGGGTACGGCCCGCCAGCCGTACCAGCCGCTTGGCCAGCCGCGCCCGCAGCGCCGTGTCACCGTAGACGGTGACGCAGGCCAGCAGGTCCACCTCCGGGGACCCGAGCAGGACGGCCAGCGCGAGCGCGTCGTCCACGTCGGAGCCGAGGTCGGTGTCGAGAATGATCTGACGGTCAGCCATGGTGGCCTTTCTCTGATGCGGCTACTTGAGCCCGGTCGTCGCGATGGACTGGGTGAACTGGCGCTGGAAGCGCAGGATGATGGCCAGCGGGATCACGGTCAGCACGACCGAGCCGGCGAACAGCTGCCCGTAGTCGATGGTGAACTGCCCGCGCATGTTGGCCAGGGCGATCGGCCCGAGTTGATGGGCGGTGTCGGTGCCGATGAGCAGCGGCCAGACGTAGGCCTGCCACTGGAAGATGAACAGTGTCAGGCCCGCGCTGACGAGGGCGGGACGTGAAAGCGGCAGGTAGAGCCTGGCGAACACGCCGAACCAGCCCAGCCCGTCGATCCGCGCCGCCTCCACCAGCTCGGCCGGGACGGCCAGGAAGAACTGGCGCAGCAGGAAGATGGCCAGGCCGTGGCCGAGGCCGGGCAGGATGAGGCCGGCGTAGGTGTTCTGCAGGTTCCAGTCGCGGAACAGCGTGGCCAGCGGGATCGCGATCGCGTCGAACGGGATGAGGAAGCTCAGCACGACGAGGCCGAAGAGCACGCCCTGGCCCTTGAACCTGATGGCCGACAGGCCGAACGCCGCCGCCGCGGAGATGGCCAGGCCGATCAGGACCGTGGCGAGCGCGACGAGCAGCGAGTTGGCGATGGCCCGGCCGAAGCCGCCCGTGAGCAGCGCCAGGTAGTTGGCGAGCGTCGGGTCGGCGGGGATCAGCGAGTTGCCGAGGTTGCCCGTGCCGCGCAGCGAGCTGCTGAGCGCCCACAGCAGAGGCAGCGCGAAAGCGAGGCCGACGAGCGCGGCGAGTGTTCTTCTGAGCATGCTCAGTCCTTGGCGCGCAGCAGGCGGAACTGGACGATGACCACCGCGAGCACGACCAGGACGAGCAGCATGACCTCGGCCTGGGCCAGGTTGAGGTCGCCGACGCTGTAGGCGCGGGTGAAGATGTCGAACATGGTGACGTTCGTGGACCCCTGCGGGCCGCCGTTGGTCAGCATCTGGACCGGGGCGAAGACCAGGAAGTTCGACACCGTGTCGGCCACCAGCACGAACGCCAGCGGCCTGCGCAGCAGGGGCAGCGTCACATGCCAGAACCTGGCCCAGGAGGAGGCGCCGTCGATGCCCGCCGCCTCATACAGCTCGCGCGGGATGTCCTGCATGCCGGCGATCAGGAACATCATCCAGTAGCCGACCCCGATCCACGACAGCAACACGATCAGGCACCACAACGCCTGCTGCGGCGAGGTCAGGAACGGCTGCTGCGGGATGCCGAGCACGTGCAGCACGGCGTTGAGCATCCCGTCGGGCCGGTAGGCCACGCTCCAGATGGCGGCCGACACCGCGGGCGGCACCGCGATCGGCAGGATCACCAGGGAGCGCAGGAAGCGCACCCCGGCGAACTTCTGGGTGTACAGGACCGCCAGCGCCAGCGCCACCGCGATCTGCAGCGGGTTCACGATCAGGCTGAACACCAGCGTGACCTTGACGCTCTGCAGGAACGTCGGATCGTCGAACAGCGTCGCGTAATTGCCGAGCCCGACGAAGGACGTCTCGCCGGTGACCAGGCTGGTGTGCCGCAGGCTGCTGCCGACGGCGATGGCCGCGGGGATCAGCCGGAGCGCCAGCAGGGCCACCAGCGCGGGCGCCAGGAAGGCCAGCGCGACCTTCATCGAAGCTGCTTCCAGGCGGTGGTGATCTCCTGGGTCGCCTGGTCGAGCCGGGCCTTGGGGTCGGCGCCGTTGCGGATGTCGGCGAACGCCTTGGTCATGATGTCCTCGAACTGGATGTAGCCGACCGACCTGGGCCGCGCCACCGCCGTGTGCTCGGCGTCGTCCTTCATGATCTCGCCGACGCCCTTCGCCTTCGCGTCGAGCAGGGGTACGTACTTCTCGAACGCCGCCTTGGCGGACGGGATGATCGTGGTGTTCTGCGTGGTCTGGAGGTTGCCTTCGGGGTCGAGCGCCGCGTACTCGATGAACTTCCGCGCCGCCGTCTGCTTCTTGGAGGCCGGGTTGACGCCCCACGACCACGAGCCGGTCGGGGTCACCGGCTTGCCGCCCTGGAAGTACGGGTACGGCGCGACGCCCCACTTCAGGCCCTTGGCCGCGGCGAACGTGCCCACGTCCCACGGGCCACCGGCGAAGAAGGCCACCTTGCCCTCGGTGAACAGCGGCGAGGTCTGGAAGGAGCCGACGCCGCGCGGGGCCAGCTTGTTCGCGAACAGGCCGTGGTACCAGGTCATCGCCTTGACCCAGCCGTCGGTCGTGATGGCGGGCGTCAGCATCTCGGGGCCGGTGATCCCGGATCCGCCGCCGAGCGACTCGGCGAGGCTCTGCAACTGGTAGAACTGCTCGATCTGCTCGGGGATGACCGCCCATTGGGCGCCGGCCTTCTCCTGCGCCTTCTTGCCGGCCTCGACCGTCTGCTCCCACGTCCACCGCTTGGCCGGGTCGCTCGACGGCGGCTCGACGCCCGCCTTCTCCAGCAGCTCGGTGTTGTAGAAGAGGAACTGGTCGGAGGTCCAGATGGGCAGCGCCCACAGCTTGTCCCGGAAGACGTTGACCTCGTACTGGCCGGGGAGCACGGCGCTCTTCACCTTGTCCGTCAGGGCGGTCAGGTCGGTGAGGAAGCCGCGGGTGGCGAGCGCGGCGACGCGCGGCTGGTCGACCGTGTAGACGTCGATCGAGTCGTCCTTGGCCGCGAGGCGCTGCTGGAGCACGCTGTTGAGCTGGTCGAAGGGGACCTGGGTGTAGGTCACCTTGAGCCCCGGGTTCTTGGCCTCGAACCCGGCGATGACCGGGGCGAAGGTCTTGGGATCCTCGGGGCCGACGAACTGGATCGGGCCCGCCGCGTCGGCGGCCTGGCTCGCGCCGTCCGACCCGCCCGGTCCACCTGACCCGCCTGACCCGCAGGCGGCCAGGGCGCCGGCCAGGGTTGCCGCGACGATCACCCTGTAGAACTTCATCCCCTAGCTCCTTCTGACCGAGGTCTACACGTGTCACCTTCAGTCGGGCCAGAATGCCATCAAGCGCCGGGAAGAACAAGCCCCAGGTCAGGCGGGTTTTACGTCATTCACCCGCGAACCGGTCGCGCCGCTACCGCGCGAGCCGGGCGGGGAACCCGCCGGTCGCGATCGGGCTCCAGCGGTCGATGTGCAGGCGGATGAGGGACTTCCCCTGTCGCTGCATGGCCGCGCGATAGTCCGCCCAATCGGGATGCTCGCCCGAGATGCACCGGTAGTACTCCACGAGCGCGTCGAGCGCCTCGGGCATGTCCAGCACCTCGGCACGCCCGTCGACCTGGACGTACGGGCCGTCCCAGTCGTCGGACAGCACGCAGATCGACGCCCGCTCGTCGCGGCGGGCGTTGCGCGTCTTGGCCCGCTCGGGATAGGTGGACACCACGATCCGGCCGCCCTCGTCGACCCCGCAGGAGACCGGCGAGAGCTGGGGCCGCCCGTCGGCACGGGTGGTCGACAGCAGGCCGTGATGCCGGGGACGGAGGAAATCCAGGAGTTCGGGCAGTTCGACACGGCGGGCGGTCGCGACACTCGGAGCCATCTCACGTACCTTTCCGCGCCGGGCCAGCGGCGGCATCCGGCGTCAAGGCTCCGATCCTTTCACCCGCCACAGCCCCGGCAGACGGTGGGATGAACCTATACTCGTCTCGACGACCCATGACAACACACACCAAATCCTCACTGGACGCCTCCGCGAAGCTGCTTGACGTGTTCAAGGCGCTCGCCAATCCCGTGCGGCTCCAGGTGCTCCAGTGGCTGCGCGATCCCGAGCGCCACTTCCCGGCAGCCAGCTTCGAGCCGATCGCGGACCCGCATGAGGTCGGCGTGTGCGTGAGCCACATTCAGGCCAAGACCGGGCTCGCGCAGTCGACCGTCTCCGCCTACATGGCCTCGCTGCAGCGTGCCGGACTGGTCCGCTCCACTCGCGTGGGGAAGTGGACGCACTACCGGCGCGACGAGGAACGCATCGCCCAGCTCGTCGACGTGCTCGGCCGCTCGCTCTAGCGTTCGCCACGCGGGACTCCGCGCAAACTGCGGCATTTGGCCTCATATCGACTTTCTGCGATACTTCGATCCGTACTGACTGAGGCGAGGAGGAACCATGGGCGCGATCGATGGCATGGATGTGGGGCGCTTCGGGGTCTGGACGTTCGACTTCGAAGACCAGCCGGCGAGCATGATGCGAGAGTCCATCCAGGAGCTCGAAGAGCTCGGCTGGCCGGCGTTCTGGATCCCGGAGCGGGACGGGCGCGAGGCGATGACGCACGCCGGGTTCCTGCTGTCCAGCACCGAGCGCATCAACGTCATCAACGGCATCGCGCGGATCTGGTCCCGCGAGCCACGATGGACCCAGGGCGCGGCGCTGCTCCTGGCCGACGCCTATCCGAATCGCCACCTGCTCGGGCTCGGCTTCGGGGCCGGGCGGCCCGGGGCCAAGCCGCTTCAGGCGATGAGCGAGTACCTGGATGAGATGGACGCGGCGACGAGCGCCAACCCCCTGCCGCGGGCGCCGATGCGACGCCTGCTGGCCGCGTACGGACCGAAGATGCTCGAGCTGGCCCGCGATCGGTCCGAAGGCGCTCATACCTACCACGTGACGGTGGGGCACACGGCGCAGGCGCGGGAGGTGCTGGGCGACGGCCTGTTCCTCGGCGTCGAGCACGCGGTGCTCTTCGAGACCGACCCGGGCAAGGCGCGTGAGATCGCGCGCGAGCATCTGCACGTGTACTTCACGACGAAGTACAACATCGCCAAGTTCCTTCGCCTGGGCTACACCGAAGCGGACATCGACGGCGGCCGGGGCAGCGACCGGCTCGTCGACGACCTGGTGTTCTGGGGCGACCTCGACACGATCGTCCGCAAGCTGCACGACCACCTCGAGGCCGGCGCCGACCACGTCGGCATCCAGGTTCTCGGCATCGAGCCCGGCCGGTCGGCCATGCCGCGATGGCGGCAGCTCGCCGAGGCGCTGCTCCCCCAGCGAGCCGCCACGTAGGCCCGGCGAACGACCTCGATATCGTTGGCCACGTGGACATCATCGAGGCCCCTCGGCTCGTCCTGCTCCCCCTGCGGGTCGAGCACGCGGACGAGATGGCCGTAGTGCTCTCCGATCCCGCCCTGCACGCTTTCATCGGCGGTACGCCCGCGACCGCGTACGAGCTGCGCAGTCGCTACGAGCGCCTGGTCGCCGGGCCGCCCGGCTGGCGCAACTGGGTGATCCGGCTGCGCGAGGACGACAGTCTGGTGGGGTACGTACAGGCCACGATCGACGGCCGCAGCGCCGAGATCGCCTGGGTGGTCGGCACTCCCTGGCAGGGCCGCGGCCTGGCCGGCGAGGCCGCCAAGGCGCTGGTCGGCTGGATCGCGGACCAGGAGATCGACACGATCGTCGCGCACATCCACCCCGATCACGCCGCCTCGGCCGCCGTCGCCGCCTCCGCCGGGCTGCACCCCACCGACCAGTGGCAGTCCGGCGAGGTGCGGTGGGAGGCACGGGTATGAGAGCGGCGGTGCTGTCGGGTAAGTAAGACTGCTGGTATGGCCCATACGCATGACGCCCATTCGCATGACGCGGACGCGCTCTGTGACGTCGCCCATGGCGAGGCGGCGGCCGGAGACGGTGGTCGCACGCTCGTCGCCGTGTTCGCCTCGCCTGTCGCCGACTACCTGCTGCGCTACGGCGCCGACCTGGGATTCCGCGGGATCCTCTTCGAGCCGGACCCGCATCGGAGCACGGCGCCGGTGGGGTTCGAAGTCGTCACCGCGCCCCCGGCGGACCTGGACGGCACCGCGGACATCGTGCTCACCGACCACCACCGCCCGGAGCTCGCCACCGTGCTGCACGAGTTGCTCGCGCACAAGTGCCGGTGGATAGGGGTGATGGGCAGCCCGCGCCATCCGGCGCCGTATCTCCAGGCGCTGGCCGAGCTCGGCGCGCGGGACGAGGACATCGCCCGGGTGCACCGGCCGATCGGGCTCAACATCGGCTCGCGCACGCCACCGGAGATCGCCATCGCCACCCTGGCCGGCCTGCTCGCCGACCGTAACGGACGGCCGGGCGGCTTCACCTTCTGAAGCCGCCCCTGGCCGGCGCGGTTGCGGGCCGCTAACCGGCAATGATGGGACTTTCGCCCCTAATCATGAGTAGATCCGATAAGAGACCCTAAACAGCATGCAATTGGACTCGTCCGGCCTGGTGGTGCTCTCCCGTGAGGAGTGTTTCCATCTGCTGGCCTCGGCCGCGATCGGGCGGATCGTGTTCACCGACCGCGCCCTGCCCGCCGTGCAACCGGTCAACTTCTGTCTCGACGGCGACAGCATCGTCATCCGTACCGCGATCGGCTCGAAGCTGGCCGCCGCCACCCGGCAGGCCGTGGTGGCGTTCGAGGCCGACGAGTTCGATCCGGAGATGCGCACGGGGTGGTCGGTGACGACCGTGGGACACGCGCGGGCCGTACGCGATCCCACCGAGCTCGCGCGGCTGGCCGCGCTGCCGCTCGAACCCTGGGCGCCGGGGAGCAGGGACCACTACATCGTGGTACGCGCGGAGCAGATCTCGGGCCGCCGGATCACAGAGGCACCCGCCAGCACAGACGGGCCCCGCCGAGATCCGGAGAGGTGATCTCCAGGGCCCCGCCCAGACCGGTGGCACGGTCTTCGAGATTGCGCAGGCCGCTGCGCCTGCCGTCGGCGGGCAGGCCCGCGCCGTTGTCCTGAACGATGAGCGTGAGCTGGTCCTCCGCGACCTCCACCGCCACGTCGGCCCTGGACGCCTTGGCGTGACGCACCACGTTGGACAGCGCTTCGCGCAGCACGGCGAGCAGGTGCTCGGCCACCGCGTCCGGAACCTGGTTGTCGAGCGGGCCCTCCATCCGCAGCCCCGGCATGAACCCCAGATGGCCGCGGGCGGCTTCGACCAGGCCGACGATCTGCGCGCGTAGGCTCGGCTCGGTGTTCTCGCGCGGGCTCTGCAGCGCGAAGATGGTCGAGCGGATCTGGCGGATGGTCTCGTCGAGCTCGTCGATGGCGTGCTGCACGCGGCCGGCCGCCTCCGGGCGTTCCACCAGCTTGACCGTGCTCATCAGCGTCATCGCGGTGGCGAACAACCGTTGGATGACCACGTCGTGCAGGTCCTTGGCGATCCGGTCACGGTCTTCCAGCAGGTTGAGGCGTTCGGCGTCCTTGCGGGCCTCGGCCAGTTCCAGCGCGATCGCGGCCTGGGCGGCGAACGACTCCAGCATCCGCAGGTCGGCCGCGGTGAACGGCATCCGTCCCGAGCGCTTGGCCAGTGCCAGGACGCCGCGTACGGCCCGGCCCGCGCCCAGCGGCAGCAGCAGCTCGGGACCGAACCCGAGGGGGCGCAGCGGCGAATCGGCGTCCTGCAGGTCGTCATGGCTGAGCGGCTCGCCACGGGCGAACACCCGGCCGGCCGCGCTGGCATCGAGGTCGAAGGTGATGCCGGCCACCTCGCCGGCCTGCTCGCCGTCCACGATCTCCGCCGCCAGCACCCCGTCGAGCGGCAGCAGGACCTTGACCAGGTCGGCGCCGGTCATCTCCCTGGCCCGCTGGGCCATCATGGTCAGCACCTCACCCGGGTCCGCGCCGGACAGCAGCCTCGTGGTGACCTCCGAGGAGGCCTGGAGCCAGGTCTCGCGCCGCCGGGTCTCCTCATACAGGCGGGCGTTCTCCACGGCGACGCCGGCGGCGGCGGCCAGCGCGATGACGATGGCCTCGTCCTCCTCGTCGAACTCCGCCCCGCCGCGCTTCTCGGTCAGGTAGAGGTTGCCGAAGACCGCATCACGCACCCGGATCGGGACACCCAGGAAACTGCCCATCGGCGGGTGGCCCGGCGGGAACCCGTAGGACTCGGGATGGTCGCAGATCCGCGCCAGCCGCAGCGGCCGGGCGTCCTTGATCAGCAGCCCGAGCAGGCCCAGCCCGTGCGGCCAGTGCTCGATGCGGGCGATCTCCTCCTCGCTCAGCCCGACCGGGATGAACTGGACGAGTGTGCTCTCCTCCCCGACCACGCCCAACGCGCCATAACTGGCGTCCACCAGGTTGGTCGCGGTCTCCACGATCCGGCGCAGCACCGTCTCCAGATCCAGGTCGCTACCCACCGACACGACGGCTTCCAGCAGCGCGTGCACCCGGTCGCGGGTGGCCAGTACGGCGTTCAGCCGGACCTGCAGCTCCGCCAGCAGCTCGTCCAGGCGCATACCCGGCAGCAACGGGTGCGGCCCCATGTCCGTCATAAGGGCAGTTTCCCACCCCAGCAGCGGGGACACACATCCCCGGTCAATCACTCGGCCACTTCGGACATGGGCCGGCGGATCGCGGCCGTCTGGTCGAAGGTGATCCCCAACCGCATGATCATCTGGGGCTGCTCGCCAGAGCAGAGCGACTCCCGCAGGAACTCCCGCAGATGGGGCATCTCCAGCGCCTGGGTGTGGAAGGCGGCGCTGACCCCGTGGGCGGAGGCGTGCAGCAGGACGCGCTGCAGCGCCTGGCCGGTGGCGATCCACTCCTCGCGGGTGTCGCCGGGCGTGGTGAGCAGGGCCACGACGCCGGTCGTACCCGACGCGCCCTGGTCGGCCTGGCTGCCCCAGTCGTGCCGCCAGGCGTAGTCGCGCTGCGGGAAGTCCGGGTCGGTCCGTACCGCCTCACGCGGGTAGCCCTCGGCGGGCACGCCGTCGGTACGCCTGCTGCCCGGCGGGCGGGCCCAGCGGATCACCTCCAGGCTGAACAGCCGGTCCTGGGCCTGTACGCCCTGCGCCGCCTGGGTGAGCGCGGCGATGACCCGCACGGCGTCCGGGGAGATGACCGGCGTGAGCCTGGCCTGCTCCATCGACGCCTCCTTGACCAACTGCTCGACCAGTTGCGGGGGAACGGGCAGGCTGGTGAAGCCCGCGCGGTGCGTACGGCGTCGCTCGATCTCGCCCCTGAGCAGCCGGGTGTGCTCGTCGGCCTCGATCGTCGCGCCGAGCCGCACCGTGGCCAGCAGCGACGGGCGGTCGGGATCGGGCAGGACCCGGACCACCGGCTCATATCCCTCGCCGGACAACGCCGTACGCAGGGTGAACAGCGCCGCGCCACAGCTGATCAGCAGTTGCCTGCCCGCCGTGTCGCTGACGCGCAGTTTCCGGTCGGCGTCGGCCCGCAGGCCGATCTCCTCGCCGGAGACGGCGAAGGACCACGGCTGGGTGTTGTGCACGGACGGTGCCCAGCGGGCGGCCGCCAAAGCCGACTCGATCGCCTGCGCCCGCGTTGCCGTACGAGTGCTCATGACTCCACCTCCAGAGGTGCTGAACCCAGCCCATCACCGACCGGAGGCGGCGGTCAGGGCCGAAGGTCCCACCTGTTTAGAGGCGGTCGTCCCGGCGGCGGGATCAATGCCCGGCGAGCTTCGCCGCCGCGTCGGGCACGTGCGTCTCCAACCTGGGCGGCCGGCGGTATCCGGTCCCGGGAGGCCGGACCGGGATCTTCAGCGGAACCCGCCGGACCTCCTGGTAGGGGATGCTCGACAGCAGGTGGGAGATCATGTTGATCCTGGCCCGCCGCTTGTCCTCGCTCTCCACGTCATACCAGGGCGCCTCGGGGATGTGGGTGTGGATCAGCATCTGGTCCTTGGCCCGGGAGTACTCCTCCCAACGCGTGATCGACTCCAGGTCCATCTCCGACAGCTTCCACTGCCGCATGGGATCCTCCAACCGGTCGTGGAAGCGCCGCTCCTGCTCGTCGTCGCTCACCGAGAACCAGTATTTGCGCAGCAGAATCCCGTCCTCCACCAGCAGCCGCTCGAAGATCGGGCACTGGTGGAGGAACCGGGTGTACTCCTCCTGCGTGCAGAAGCCCATCACCCGCTCGACCCCGGCCCGGTTGTACCAGCTCCGATCGAAGAGCACGATCTGTCCCGCGGCGGGCAGATGCTCGATGTAGCGCTGGAAGTACCACTGGCTGCGTTCCCGCTCGGTGGGCGCCGGCAGTGCGACGATCCTGGCCACGCGTGGGTTGAGGTATTCCGACACCCGCTTGATCGTGCTGCCCTTCCCGGCGGCGTCGCGGCCCTCGAAGATCACCACCACCCGCCGGCCCTCGGTCCGCACCCACTCCTGCAGCTTCACCAGCTCTCCCTGCAGGCGGAAGAGCTCCTTCTCGTACGGTTTGCGCCTCAGCTTCTCGCCCATGCGGCCCATCCTTCCCAGCGTTTACCCCAGGTTCGCACGGAGGCCGGGCTGCAGGCGGTCGGCGTGGGCCGCGACCATGTCATCGCAGAGCTGCCAGATCCGCTCGACGGGCAGGGCCCCGGCGGTCGCCGGGTCCATCATGGCGGCGTGCCGGATGTGGCGGGGATCGTCCTCCAGCGCGGCCCGTACGACCAGGTCGTTCATGCTGAGGTAGGCGCGGTTGAGCGCGGCCAGTTGCGGGGGCAGTTCGCCGGCGCGGGTGGGCTGCACGCCCATCGCGTCGACCAGGCAGGGCACCTCGACCGTGCCCCGGGCGGGGAGGTTCTCGATCAGGCCGTGGTTGGGAACGTTCCCGTAGATGGTGCGAGGCGTGCCCGTGGTGATGCTGTGGATGATCTGCGGGGCGTACTCCATGGTCCCCTCGACCTGTAGCGGGGCTCCGGCGGCCAGGGCGTCACGGGTTTTCTCGTACGTCGCCACGTTCTCGTCGACGATGTCCAGGTAGGCGCCGATGGGCAGGCGCAGCCGCTCGATCTCGCTGTCGTGGCCCAGGTACCAGGGCACGTACTCGGAGGAGTGCTCGCTGGTCTCGGTCGGGTAGTAGCCCAGCCGCCGGTACATGTCGACGCGGACGCGGCGGCGCAACTGCTCGTCGCCGGCGATCAGCGCGTCGAGGCGGGGGTACAGGTCCTCGCCGTCGCGCTCGAACCGCAGCACCCACGCCTGGTGGTTGACGCCCGCGGCCCGGTAGGTCACCTCCTCGAACGGCACGCCCAGCAGGTCGGACAGGTCGCGCATCGTCCAGTAGACCGAATGGCACAGCCCCACCACACGGGTCAGCCCGGTGGCCTCGGTGAGGTACTGGACGTTCATCGCCATCGGGTTGGTGTAGTTGAGCAGCCACGCATCGGGACAGACGGCGGCGATGTCCTCGCCCAGGGCCTTCAGCAGCGGGAACGTGCGCAGGGCACGGAAGATGCCGCCGACGCCGAGGGTGTCGCCGATGGTCTGGCGCAGGCCGTACCGGGCGGGGATCTCGAAGTCGGTGCGGGTCGCCTCGCCCATGCCGACCTGGACGATGTTGATGACGAAGTCCGCGCCGGCGAGGGCTTCCCGCCGGTCGGCGTGCGCGGTGATCCGCGGGCGGGCGCCGCGTTCGGCGGCGATGTGCCGGGCGGCGGCCTCCGCGGTGCCCAGGCGCTCGGCGTCGATGTCGTGCAGGGCGATGTGGGCGTCCTTCAGCTCGGGGAACGCGAAGAGGTCCGCGAGCAGGCCCTGGGTGAAGACGACGCTTCCCGCGCCGATGAATGCGATCTTCGGAGTGCTCATGTCGGCTTGTTTTCCTTGCTGGTGACGTGGGCGACGGCCTCATCCCAGGTGGGCTGGGCCGTGGTGCCGCCGGGGGCGCGGGTGGACAGGGCGCCGCAGACGGCGGCGAACTCCAGGGCGCGGCCGGGGAGCAGGCCGTTCAGGGTCGCGGCGATGAAGCCGGCGTCGAAGCTGTCGCCCGCGCCCACGGCGTCCATGGGCGTCACGGTGATGCCGCCGGTGGTGACGAGCGTGTCCCCGTCGTGGCAGAGGGCGCCGTCCGCGCCGTTCTTGACGGCCACCAGCGGCCCGCGCGCGGCGAGCGCGGCGGCGACCGCCTCCAGGGGGCCCGCGGCGTGACCCGCGAGGTGGCGCGCCTCGTGCGCGTTGGGCAACAGGATGTCGATCTCCGCGAGTACGGCGGCCAGCCCGGCCGGATCCCACAGTCCGGCGGGGTCGTCGTTGGTGTCGAGCGAGGTCGTGGCGCCGTGGGCCCGGGCGGTGCGCAGCAGGCCGGGCAGCGCCTTCGCGAGCCCCGGCATCAGGAAGTAGGAGGCGAAGTGCACGTGCCTGGTGGCGGCGAGCAGTGACTCGGGGACGTCGTCGCCACCGGTGGCGGCGAGGGTGCCGGGAGCGGTCAGGATCGCGCGGTCGCCGTCGCGGGTCAGCACGACGGTGAGCGGGGTGGACAGCTCCGGGTCCACCCGCAGCGCCTCGGTGTCGACCCCGCGGGAGTTCAGGGCGGCGCGGACGTAGCGGCCGGCGTCGTCGTCGCCGACGCGCCCGGCGAACGCGACGCGCAGGCCCAGCCGCGCGGCGCCGCAGGCCATGATCGCCGCGGAGCCGCCCAGGGTGAGCGCACCGCCGCCGACGAGCTGTTCGCGCTGCTCGAAGGCGAGCGGCGCGTCCAGCGGGCCGAGGATGACATCGGGGTTGGCGTCCCCGGCAACGAGCAGGTCGAACATCGGTTTCCTGTAGATCGAGGTGGGTTTCAGCCCTTGAGGCCGCTGGAGGTGATGGACCGGATGAACGACTTCTGCGCGCCGATGAAGGCGAGCAGCACCGGCAGGACCGTGATGAGGTTCCCGGCCATGACCGCCGCCCACTGGGTGTGGTGCCGGCCCTGGAAGTTGGCCAGTCCCAGTTGCAGGGTGTACTGGGTGTCGTGGTTGATGGCGATCAGCGGCCAGGTCAGATCGTTCCAGGTGGCGAGGAACGTCAGGATCGCCACGGTGCTCAGCGCGGGCCGCGACAGCGGCAGCACGATGCGGAACAGCACCCGCAGCCTCGTGCACCCGTCCATCCAGGCGGCCTCCTCCAGCTCTCTGGGCAGCGAGAGGAAGAACTGCCGCAGCAGGAACACCGCGAACGGCGTGACCAGTGACGGCACGATCAACGCGCCCAGCGAGTCGATGAGCCCGAGGCTCTTCATGACCAGGAACGTCGGGATCATCGTCAGCTGGAACGGGATCGCCATCGTGGCCAGCATCAGCACCAGCAGGGTGCGGGAGCCGAAGAAGCGCATGCGGGCGAACGCGTAGCCGCCGAGCGAGCCGAACACCAGGTTGGACACGACCGCGACACCGGAGACGATCAGCGAGTTGAGGAACCAGCGCGGGAACAGGGCGTTGTTGAGCACGTACCGGAAACCGCCCAGGTTGATCCCCGAGGGCCACAGCGCGGGCGGGAACCGGTTGATCTCCGCGTTGCTCATCACGGAGCTGAGCACCAGCCAGACCAGCGGGATCGCGAAGATCAGCGCGAGCGGCGCCAGCAGCAGGTGCCAGGCGCTGAACGGCAGCCGCACGCGGCTCTTCCGGCTCACGCCCGTGTGCGCGGCCCGATGCTGGGTGGTGGCGGTCGCCGTCATCGGGTGGCTCCTTCGAGGCGATTGCGCTCGCGGCCCCGGACCACGCGCAACCCGGCGGCGATCACGAACAGGGCCACGGCGAGGACATAAGCGGCGGCGGCTCCGTAACCGGCCGTGAAGTTCTTGAACGCCTGCTCCCAGATGAAGTAGACGATCACCGTGGTGGCGCCGAGCGGGCCGCCCTTGGTCGTCACGTACACCAGGTCGAAGACCTGCAAGGCGTTGATGGTCTGCCACAGCACCAGGAACACGCTGACCGGCGTGAGCGTGGGCAGGGTGACGTGGCGCAGCAGGTGCCATCGCCCGGCGCCGTCCAGCCGCGCCGCCTCGATCAGGTGCTGCGGTACGTCCTGGAGGGCCGCGAGATACACCACCACGCAGAACCCGAGTCCGCTCCACAGACTGATGGCGACCAGCACGAGCAGGGCCTGGGCCGGGTCGGTGAAGAACTTCTGGGGCGAGACGCCGAACCAGTGCAGCACCGCGTTGGCCGCCCCGAACTGCGGGTCGAGGATGAACGAGAACAGCGTCCCCTGGGCGGTGGCCGAGATGACGAACGGCACGACGAACAGTGTGCGATACAGGCCGACCAGCCTGATCCGCCGGTTCAGCACCAGCGCGAGCCCCAGTCCCAGCACGATGCTGAGCGGGACGTACAACGCCGTGTAGACCAGCGTGTTGCGGACGGCCTCACCGAAGTGCGGGTCCTTGGTCAGCGCGTGGTAGTTGTCCAGTCCCACCCAGCGGCTGGGCGTGACCAGGTTGTCGGCCCGGAAGGACAGCAGGAAGGACCAGACCGTGGGCACGATGCTGAGTCCGAGGATGATCAGGACGGCCGGGGAGATGAACGACCAGGCGGTCGCCGACTCCCGGCGGCGGGCCTGGCGCCGGGCCCGTTGCCGCAGCTCGTGGCCGGAGATGGTGATGGGTGTGGGCAGAGGCGACATGCGACGCTCCTCAACGCGGAATGAGCAGGGCGGCGTTGGCCGCGTCGGCACAGTCGCGCAGCGCTTCGGCGGGGGTGCTCTGGCCGAGCAGGACGGCGACGACGGCCTGCCCGAGCGCCTGGGATATCTGCGGGTAGGCGGGGTGCGCGGGGCGGACCCGGGCCGTCTCCAGCGACTTGACGAACACCGGCAGGCCCTCCGTCTCCGCTTCCTGCTTCTTCCAGGCGGGCAGCTGCTGGGTGGAGCGGCTCAGCGGCATGCTGCCCGCCTCCACGTCCCAGCGCACGTCCTGGGCGGGCTGCATGAGCCAGGTCAGGAAGGTACGGCTGGCCCGTACGCGGGCCTCGCCGTTGTCGAACATGGTCCAGGTGTCGGGACCCGAGATCGTCATCGGCCGCCCGCTGAAGCTGGGCAGGGGCACGACCTCATAGTCGATCTTGGCGCCCAGGATGTCGGGCAGTTGCCACGGGCCCGTGACGACCATCCCCATCCGGCCGCCCAGGAACACCTGGTACATCTGCTCGCTGCCGGGCTTGGGGTCGATGTAGACGCTCGCGTCCTTCGCGAGCGTCTCCACCACCTGCAACGCCTGTGTGCCCGTGTCGGCGAACCCGATGCCGCGCCCGTCCTTGGCGACCACGTCGCCGCCCAGGTCCCAGATCAGCGGCCACATCCGCCAGACCGTGTCCTCGTCCCCCGCGCCCGGCCAGCCCGTGCCGAACTGGCCCTTGCCCGCGTCGGTCAGCCGCTTGGCCGTCTCGATGAACTCCGGCCATTTCCAGCCCGCCTGGGGCAGGGGCACCCCCGCGTCGCGGAACACCTTCTTGTTGCAGACCACGGCGAGCGAGTCGAGCAGCGCGGGGGCCGCGCGGACCTGGCCGTTGATCGTGACGGCGGCCCGCGCCGGCGCCCAGTAGTCGTTCCACGGCGTGGGACCGGACTCGACCATGCTGGTCAGATCCACCACCTGCGGGCTGAGCGCGACGTTCGCCAGGTCCGATCCGAAGATATAGGCGATGTCGGGGTAGGAGCCCGACGCGAGCGACGCGGTGATCTTCTGCAGCATCGCGTCGGCCAGCACTCCCCCGCCCATGTCCACCCGGATGTCGGGATGCGCGCGCTCGAAGTCGGCCACCAGCCGCGCCATGGCCTCTTTGGCGGTGTCGACCTGACCGTGCCAGAGCTCGATCGTGACCCGCCCGTCGGCGCCGACACCGTCGCCGGCGCCTTTCGCGCACCCGGCCAGCGCCGTTCCCGCCACCGCCGTGAGCGCCAGGGCGTACCCGCCGCGCAGGACGTCTCGGCGGGAGGGCAGTGGGGCAACGCGCTCCATCTTTACCTCCAGAAACCGTGGTCGGAAGACCGGTCAGCAGGTCTTGCGGACATATCCGCTGCTGCCCTTGGGTGAGACGTCCACGTCGCGCCGGACGATGCTCAGCTTGGTACCCCAGCCAGAGCACGCCCTCGACAGACCGGTGGCGGTGTACTCGATGACGATCACGTTGTTGCCGAACG
Organism: Nonomuraea sp. NPDC026600; assembly: GCF_040638335.1. Taxonomy (NCBI): domain Bacteria; kingdom Bacillati; phylum Actinomycetota; class Actinomycetes; order Streptosporangiales; family Streptosporangiaceae; genus Nonomuraea; species Nonomuraea sp. NPDC026600. The sequence continues at coordinate 83,937 of NZ_JBEZYD010000002.1, read as the reverse complement.
CCGCGGTGTAGTCGCCGCACTCCTTGTACTGGCCGCACTCCTCCGCGACCGCGAAGTCGAGCCCGTTCGCCGTGCGCGAGCCGGCCAGCTCCACCGTGTTCTTCTGCGCGATGGCCAGGCCCTGGCTGTGGGCGTGGCTGCTGAGCAGCCGGATGTACGCCTCGGCGTTCGACGCCGTCAGCAGGTTCTTCGAACGGGTGTAGCTGTCGTAGTTGTCGGGCTCGATGGCCTGGTAGCCCTTGGTCTTGCAGCCGGTGATCCAGGAGTTCACCTTGGCGGCGACCCGCTGGCGCTTGGCGTTCGTACGCAGGTCCAGCAGCGCCTCGCCCCAGTCCTCGTCGATGACGACCTTGCCGTTGGCGTCACGCAGCAGCAGGTCGGCGTCCCAGTCCTTCTCCTCGCCGGGCTGGACCTGGAAGGCGTTGACGTAGCAGATGTTGTACAGCCCCGCTGCGGGGGCCGCGGACCTGTCCCTGCTGACCACGGTGACCCCTGCCGGCGGCGTGTAGGCGCCGCCGATCTGGTAATCGAACCCGGCATGTGCCGGGGGCAGGGTGAACGCGGCCGCCGAGGCGGTCGACGGCGTGGCGGCCAACGCGGCCGCAAGGGCCACCGCAGCGCCTAAAGATTTAGGGGTGGGGCTCATCGTCGCACTCCAGACGATCGGGGGTACGTCCCCGCCTCGGACGCTGACAGCGATCCTGGCGACTTAGTCCGGGCTCATGGTGGTGGCCATCTACCGGCTAGGCGTACCTCTGGCGCCGGATCCTCGATACCGGCGTTCATCGGAGTAAATCGAGCACGAACGCTTCTGTCAAGAGCTCGGACCTGCTCGAACGATGGGATTTAAGCGCAAGATTGCACAGCAGAAGCCTCGCCATCGGTGCGGTCAGCCTATCGGCGATCACGAACAGCGAGCGGGCTAACGTTGAAAGTGTACCGGCTGGCCGGTATACATACGGATATGCCCAGACCAAGCGCGAAAGACCGGCTGCTGGACGCCGCCGCCGATGTGCTGCTGTCCGACGGTGCGGAGTCGCTCACGCTGGAAGCCGTCGCCAAGCGGGCAGGCGTCTCCAAAGGCGGCCTCTTCTATCACTTCCCCACCAAGCAAGCGCTGGCCGCCGCCATGATCGAGCGCCTGACGAAAGCCTTCGACGACGCGCTCGCCCAAGCGGGCGACAGACCGGGCGACTTCGTGCGCGCCTACGTGCGGGCGACAATTCCCGAACGGCACACCACCACCGCCCCGGCCGACCGGGTGACTGCCGCGCTGCTGGCCGGGGTCCTGGTCGATCCGGCCGGACTGGCGCCGCTGCGTGAGCGATTCGCCGCCTGGCAGGCACGACTCACCGATGACGGCATCGACCCGGCCGCGGCGACGGCCGTACGGCTCGCGGTCGACGGATGGTGGGCGGTCAGGCTGCTCGGACTGAGTGAACCAGGGCCGGGGCTGCACGAGGGGACCCGCGACTATCTCATGGAGGCGATCGATCGTGCCGCGCACCACTAAGGCGTTGATGCTGGTCACGGACGTGGGCTTCGTCGTCTACTTCACCGTGACCGGCCTTGGCCTGATCCCGCCGGAGTGGGCGTTCGCCGACTACGCCGATCCCTTGATGGCCGACTGGAACTGGTCTTTCCTCTGGATCGATCTCCTGGCCAGCGCCACCGGCCTGACCAGCCTGTTCCTCCTGCGCCGGGGCTCGCCCAGCGGCTCGCCGCTGATGCTGGTCTCGCTGGTGCTGACGATGGCGTCCGGGCTGATGGCGATCGCGTTCTGGACCCTGCGCGGGGACTTCTCACTCGCCTGGTGGATACCGAACCTCTACCTCATGCTCTTCCCCGTCCCGGGGATCATCCGCCTGACGGCGTCAGATCCGCGCGTTGCGGCGCAGGAGGCCGAGAGTGTTCACGGTCGTGTGGCCGCGCCAGTCCAGGACGCCCACGGGTGAGATCTGGGCGTAGTCGACGGTCCATCCGCCGTCGTCCTGCTGCATCCCGGCCAGACGGTCGAGGTCGGCTTCGATCAGCTCCGGGGCGAACAGGGCCCGCACCGGGCGGTCCGGGAGCGGCGCGAAGTCCAGCGGGCGGAGCATCTCGTGCTCGGTGCCGCCTTCGACGTGCACCTGGCCGGTGGCCGGGAGGTACGTGCCCAACCCGGCGAGGAGCCCGGCGGCCTCCGGCTGGGTGTCGTACACGGCGTCCAGGAACCGCAGCGCGAAGGCCAGCACGTACGCGTGCGGCCGCCGGTCGAGGGCGGCGATCGTGTCCAGGCAGTAACGGGTGGCCCGTTCCAGCCAGGGGTGCGCGGCCACGCCGGGCAGGTGGGCGGCGACGCGGTGCGCGGTGGCCGCGGTGACGGAGGTGATCTGCAACGAGGACACCGTGGTGTCGGCGCCGGCCCACCAGGGCGCGTTGCCGGCGTCGGAGGCGCGGGGCAGCGCGAACGGCAGGCCGCCGTCGGGCAGCGAGGCCGACGCCAGCCAGTCGCACAACTCGGCCCCCCGCGTGGTGGCGGCCGGGGCGGTGTCCTCGAACACCTCGAAGGCGTGCAGCGCGGCGCCGGGCTGACTCTCGGGCGAGCGCAGGTCGGGCTCCAGGCCCCAGCCGTAGCCGCCGTCGGGGTTGCGGTAGCCGTCCAGCGCGGCCAGCGCGCCGGCCGGATCGCCTTCTCCCATGAGGACCTCGAAGCGGCGGCGGTCCAGGACCCGTGCGTGCGTGGCCATGAAAGCGGTGGCAGCGGAAAGATCAACGTTCATGTGTTCATGATGACTCTGTCGCCGGGCTCCGGTCTTGCAAGAAACGGCCGCGCGGCCGGGTCGGTGAAGGGGGCGTGCCCCTGAAGGCACGCCCCCGGCCGTCACGGTCCGTAGGCCTTGACCTCCAGGAGGCCGACGGAGCTGGTGCCGTTACCGGTCAGCAGCACCCGCAGGCGGGTGGTGCTCGTGGCGGTGAAGTTGACGGTGTTGTACTGGTTCTTCGCCAGCCCGTACGCGCCGGCGTTGGGCATGTCGACGTAGGCGGTGCCGTTCCAGTACTGGAGCTTCCACGAGGCGGGCATGTCGATGCCCTCGTCGTCGTCGAAGAAGTACACCTCGGCCCTGTTCAGGGTCTTGGCCGACGACCAGGTCAGGTCCACCCACTGCTGCCCGGTCTCCGGCCAGCAGCCCCAGCGCGGGTTCACGGTGTCGTTGGAGGAGGGCGGGTCGATCCCGTCGTTGACGGCGGCGACGCTCTCCCAGGAGGAGGTGTTCGACGCGGACGGGGTCGCCGAGGCGGCCAGGTTGCCGCTCGGCGGCTGCTGGGTGCCGCCGCGATTGTAGATCTTGATCTCGGTGAGCCCGGTCTTGGCCCCCGAGGCGTTGGTGGCCAGCACCCGTACCCGCTGGGCGCTGATCGCCGGGAACTGCACCACGTTGTAGTTGGCCCGCGGCGCCGACGGGCTCTTGGCCTGGCTCGGCACGCCGACCCAGGCGCTGCCGTTGTAGTACTGGATGTCGTACGAGGCGGGAGCCCGGTAGGTGGCGCTGGCCGGGCGGCTGTCCTTGAAGTAGAGCCGCACCTCGTTGAGCGTGCGGGCGGCCCCGAAGTTCACCTCGTACCAGTCCTGGCTGGCACCCGTGCCGCCCCAGAACGGCTCGTTGATCGGGAAGCCGTCGACCGCGCCCGCGGCGGTGCTGCCCGAGGCGGTGGAGGAGACGGAGACGCTGGCTCCCGAGGCGAGGTTGGTCAGGTCGGCGGTCAGGTCGACCCCGGCCTTGGCCAGCATGTCCACCATCCGCGCGCCGGTCTGCGTCACCTGCGCGGGGGCCTGCAGCCCCGGCGAGGCCACGTGGTAGCTGACCGTGCCGCTCGTGGTGACGTCACCGGTGGCCGGGTCCCAGGTGAACGGCACCAGCGAGCCGACCGTGGCGACCCTGCTGCCGTTGATGAAGATGGAGTAGCCCTCGGGCACGCCCGGGTAGCGGACCACGCCATCCGACGGGTCGTCCCAGACGATGGTCAGGTCGGCGTTGCGGTAACGCAGGTTGTTGACGGTGAAGTGGGTCCAGCCGATGTTGATCGGCGAGAGCTCCACCTTCGCGTCGTTGCGCGGGCGCAGCCCCGCCACGTCCTCGATCACGGTCCAGTTGCTGCTGCCCAGGATGTTGTGGTGGATCCAGGAGCGGTAGGTGATCGCGGAGCCGTTCCAGTCGGCCCAGAACTCGTTGGCGTCGGGCCACTGGGTGTTGCCGTTGACGTACTGGGCCCAGGCGTTCCAGTACAGGAGCTTCTTATACCAGGTCGCGTCGATCCACGAGTTGGAGTAGTTCCGCAGCACCGAGGAGAGCAGGCGGAACTGCACGGTGGAGTTGATCGTGGAGAAGTTGTTGCTGCCCGTGCCCGAGGCCGCCTTGTCGGCCTGGTTGGCGGTGTAGAAGGGGAAGATCGGATACTGCGCCGGATCGTCGAACAGGCGCAGGGCCTGCTTGTAGGTCGCGGTGTTGGGGATGGCGCCGACGGCGAACGGGTAGTAGTTGTTGATCTCCTTCCACGGCACCCACTCGTTGGTGGACTTCAGCCGGTGCTCGAACAACTGCCGGCTGGGGTTCCACAGCACGTTGACGATGGCGTTCTGGATCTGCGTCGCGAGCGTGCGCATCTCGGTGGCCTTGGCGGTGTTGCCGACCGCCTCGTACGCCTGCGCCGCGGCCAGCGCGCCGCTGTACTGGTAGGCCGACTCGGCGCGGTCCATGTTGCCGCTCTTCCAGTGGAAGGAGACGGCGTCGGCGTCGTTGCCGGTCAGGGCGCCCCAGTCGTACTCGATGAGCTTGTTGTTGTCATGGTCGTAATAGGAGAGCTGACCCTTGACGTCCCCCTCGGCGTAGCGCGCCAGGTTGGCGGCGATCGCCGGCTGGCCGCCGTGGATCTGGTAGCTCTTCCACGCCGCCTCGCCGATGTACTGGGTGTAGCTGTTGGACCAGTTCTCGGGATCGCCCGGATTGTCGAGGAAGCGGCCGTTCTTCGAGATCTGGCCGACGCTCAGCCAGTCGCCGTAGGAGTAGATCGGGTTGCGCAGGTATTTCAGGTCGTCGATGTGCATGGGCTGGGTCAGCGCGATGGCGTTGTTGTAGCCCAGCACGCCTTCGGTCGAGGTGGGGAACTGGAACGTCTGCCCCGGGATGTCGGCGTCGAGGTTGTTGAAGCGCATCAGCCACCAGCGGTAGTAGATGTTCTTCTTGATGGCCGCCTCGGGCACGTCGATGTAGGGCACGTTCTGCGCCCACCACAGGTTGTAGGCCCGTACGTGGGTGGCGAAGGCGGTGGCGTTGGTGTAGCCCGCGTACGCGTCGTACTCGGTCCGCGACTCGGGGATCTCGTTGGTGACGAAGCCCATGACCACCTTGGCGGTCACGGTCGCGCCCGCCGCGATCGTCACGGACCGGTTCAGGCCGCCGCTGGAGACGGTGAAACCGTCACCGGTCAGCCGGGGATAGAGCGTGGTGAGGTTGTTGTAGGCGTTGGCCTGCCCGGTCAGCTCGCTGCCGGACCCGGAAGTGGCGTACGGCGAGGTCGCCCGCAGTTGCAGCGTGGTCGAGCTGGAGCCGCCGTTCGTGATCGACAGGTTCGTCACCGCGACGTTGTTGTTCGTGATGAACTTCGTCTGATTCACCGTGACGGAGCCGCTGGTGTGCACGCTCTTCCAGTAGCTGGGCGCCTGCCAGCGGGAGTTCACCTGCTCGGTGAAGGTGCCCGGGGTGATGGCCACGGTGTAGGCGTTGTTGTTGCTGATGCTCTCCCAGTACGCCACCTGGCCGGCGAAACCGAGCGTGCCCGGGGTGTGGGTCTTCATGAACAGGGCGCGTCCCCGTGACATGAGCCAGGTTCCGGCCGGGTCATTGCCGGGGCGGGCGAGCAGCCGGTCCATCCAGAAGTCCGTGCCCGAGCTCTCCGCGTCGTAGATGGCCTGCATCATGTTGCCGGTCGTGTACGTACCGGGCGCGGCCGGGATCGACGGGCCGGCGAAGGTGGGGTATCCGATGGTCTGGGCGGCCTGCGCGGGAACGCCTAAGGCGAATGACCCGGCGATGAGCAGCAGGGCCGTGATGATTCTTCTCATGCCTGATTGATCCGATCCGATCGAGCGCGTGGGGGGAATGATCGAACCTAGCGCTTGGTTGTGGTAGCGCTAACAATCCCTTCTGTCGAATCTCCTTAATGAAAGGTTTTCGGAAACGTAGACCGATCTTCCGGACCTGTCAATCAGGATGGCGGCCTATCCCCTGCCACTTCCGCGCGCGGTGGAGCGAAAAGGCTTTCGGGGAGCCGTCAGGCGAGGTGGCCGAGCTGCGCGGCCTCCACCCGGCCGCGCAGCGGGCGCCCGCTCAGGAAACGTTCAAGCTCGCCGACCGCGAACTCACCCAGCCGCCGCAACTCACGCCCCTGCGCGCCCGCCAGATGCGGGGTGACGAGCACATTGGGCATCCGGAACAGCGGATGCTCCAGCGGCAGCGGCTCGGGGTCGGTCACGTCGAGCACGGCCGAGACGCGACCGGTCGCGCACACCCGGGTGAGCGCCTCGGTGTCGATCAGCGAGCCGCGGGCGGTGTTGATCACGACGGCCTGGTCGGGCAGGAGGGCCAGGCGCCGCTCGTCCAGCAGGTGGCGGGTCTCGGCGAGGGCCGGGGCGTGCACGGTGACCAGGTCGCTGCGCCGGCACAGTTCGTCCACGTCCACCAGCTCGACCTCCAGCCGGGACGCCTCCTCCGCGGAGACGTAGGGGTCGGCCAGCAGGATGTCCACGTCGAAGTCGCGTAGCCGCCGCAGCACGTGACGGCCGACCCGGGAGGCCCCGATCACGCCGACGGTGCAGTGGTGCAGCCCGGTGCCCGCGCCCGGCTGCCAGGCCGACCGGTCGGCGCCGGCCGCGTAGTGGCTGGCCCGCCCGAAGACCCGTTTCGCGCCGAGGACGAGCATGGCGATGGTGTACTCGGCGACGGGCACGGCGTTCGCCTCCGCCGCGGACGACACGACGAGGCCGCGCTCGAACACGACGGGATCGACGATGGCCTTGACGGTGCCGGCGGCGTGGACGAGGGCCCGCAGCCCCGGCGCCGCCTCCATCACCCCGGCGTCGATCCGCGGGCAGTCCCACCCGGTCAGCAGGATCTCCGCCGTGGCCAGCGCGCGGGCCGCCTGCTCGCCGTCGAAGGAGGTGAAGGTCACCGTCGTGTCTACGTCCACCGACTGCCGCAACCGGGTGACGAGGTCGGCGGGGAAGACGTCGTGGAAGGCCCAGGGCGCGATCGCGAAGACCGCTACGGGTCGCCGTGCCATAGAGAGCTCCTTGGGTAGGTGAACGGTTCCGCGGCGGACCCGGACCTCAGCGAAGGCCGCCGACCCTCACGTCAGGAAAGGTCGCCCGCCACTCGCGACGACCCCCACGTCAGGGAAGGTCGCCGCCGTTGACGACCCGCGCGCAGGTCGGGGAACCGGTGAGGCGGATCGTCGCCGAGTCGCCGCCCGGCAATTCCAGGGTGACCTGGTCGCCCTCGACCCGCACCACGGCGGGCCGGAGCGCCTCGTCCGCGCCGGTTAGCAGGACGAGGCTGACGTACACGGCGGTCCCGCCCGGGTGCGCGTCGGCGATCACGTACGGGGTGGCCGAGTGCCGCCCGAAGGCGTTGGCGTCCTCCGCCGTCGCCACCCCCGCGCCCGTGTACCCGTGTAGCCCGCGCACCACGCTGACCAGCCCGTCCGGGCGCCGCGCCGCCGCCCAGACGCCGCCCACACCGCTCACATCGCCGCTCCCGCCGCTCCCGCCGCTCACATCGCCGCTCGCGTCGTCGCTCCCGTCGCCGCTTTGCCACGTGAGCGGCGCCTCGCCCGCGAGGGCGTACCCGCCGTCCCTGACCTGGTGTCCGGCCGGCGCGGTGACCTGATGGATCCGCACCTCGGCCGGCCCGTCCACCACCGAGGCCGTCACCACGTGGACCGGCCCGGCCGGCAGGTCATCGCGGTAGGCGGAGGCGGCGAACCGGTCCTGCGTCGTGAGGGGCTCGATCCGCCGCCGGCGGGAGACGGCCCCATCCGGCGCGACGACGACGAGTTCCCCGTCGACACCGGCCGCCGCGCCCAGGTCCGGCCCGGTGTGGCTGGTGTAGGCGAGCTTGAGGTAGTGCGGATCCGGAGGCCCGGACGGGTCCTGGATCCGGTCCCGGTCGCTGCCGTGGTTGACCAGCCGGACCACGCCGTCCTCGCGGGTGGCGTGCAGCAGCCAGCCCGGCGCGCGCAGCGCCACCGCCTGATCCGCGAGGTCGATCGGCGCCGGGACCTCGGCGTCCGTCCAGACCGGATGCTCGGGCGGCAGCAGCAGCCCGAGGAACGCCTTGCTGGCCCAGTAGGGCGAGCCCGGCCCGGAGTAGCTCTGCGTGACCGGCAGGAACGTGTCGTACCAGCCGAGTGTCAGCAGGCCGCGCTCGTCCGGCACGCCGCGCTCGGTGAAGTGGCGCAGCACGCCGCTGGCGATCCGCCGGGTCCGGCCGGGCGGCAGCGGCGAGGAGCCGGTCAGCGCGCCCAGCCAGAGCGGCGCGGCCGTGGCGAACCGGTAGGTCAGCGAGCGCCCCTGGTGCACGGGCCCGCCGTCGGCGGCGAACAGGTGCTGGTACTGGCCGAGGAAGAGCCGCAACCGCTCGCCGTAACGCTCCAGGCGGGCGGTGTCCCCGGCCATCCTGGCCCACAGCACCGGGTAGAGGTGCATGGCCCAGCCCGCGTAGTAGTCGAAGTTCTTGCCCGCGCCGTCGGAGTACCAGCCGTCCCCGACGTACCACTCCTCGATCCGCTCCAGCCCGTCGGTGATCTCGGCGGCCTCGTACGGTCCGCCCACCTCGGCCAGGAACTGCTCGACGACCACCCGGAACAGCACCCAGTTGTTGTCCGGGGTTCGCCTGCCGACGAAGCCCGCCAGCCACGCCACCACCCGCTCCTGCTGGGCCGGGGACAGCCGGTCGTACAGCCAGGGCCGGGTCTCGTGCAGGGCCAGCGCGATCGAGGCCGCCTCCACCAGCGGCTGGGACATGTCGGTCAGGGGCGGCCAGGCGTACGGGTGCGCCGGGTCGGTCCCCGCGACCAGCCCCTGGGCGTACCGCTCCAGGAGCGCGGGCGGCACCGCGCCACCCGCCCCGGCGATCCGGAACGCGGCCAGCATGAACGTGCGGGCGTACCCCTCCAGCCCATCGCTCACCAGCCCCGAGCGGCTCTGCCTGCCCGGCAGGCGGTACTGGGCGAAGTCGCCGGTGGCGTACGGCACCACGGACGCCAGCAGGTGATCCGCCACGGCCTCCCAGTGCGCCCGGGTCCAGCCGGTATAGGCGGACAGCTCGGCATCAGCAGATGGGAGGTGCATAAAGCGGATACTACGCCATTTTAACTGGGCTTTTCCGGCTAAAATGACGTATCGAGAGTAACCGTTTTAACATTGGGAGGTCGCATGGCCCGGCGGACGGCGTCCGACGACGGCGGGCCGCGACCGTCGACCATCCGTGACGTGGCGAAACACGCCGGCGTATCCGTCGCCACGGTGTCCCGGATCCTGTCCGGCACCTATCCCAGCGCGCCCGCCACGCGCGCCAAGGTCATGCGGGCGGTCCGCGAGCTCGACTACGTGGCCAACGCCCACGCCCGGGGGCTGGCCGGGGCGAGCAGCAGCAGCGTCGCCATCATCGTCAACTCGGTCATCTCCCCCCACTACGCCGCCGTCGCCCAGGGTGTGCAGACCCAGGCCGCCCTGGAAGGCCGGTTGTGCATCGTCGGCACCACCGGAGGCGATCCGGAGCGGGAACTGGCGACGATCCGGCTCATGCGCGAGGAGCACGCCGACGCGGTGATCCTGGTCGGCAACGTGGTGGCCGACGACGCCTACCGCGAGCGGATGGGCGAGTACGCCCGCGCGCTGGCCCTCGCGGGCTCACAGCTCGTGCTGTGCGGGCGCCCCCCGCTGGGGCCCGAGGTACCGGCCATCGTGGTCGAATACGACAACACCGGTGGCGCGTACGCCGTCACCAGCCACCTGCTCTCGGCGGGCCACCAGCGCATCCTGTTCCTCGGGCGGCGGGAGGGCTACAGCACTCCGGAGAGCCGCATCGCCGGCTACCGGGCGGCGCTGGCCGCCTACCGCGTGCCTCACGACCCGGCGCTGGAGGTGGACGGCACGATGGAGCGCCATGAGGGCCACCGCATGGTGCGCGAACGGCTCGACGCGGGGCCGCGCGACTTCACCGCCATCTTCGCCGGCAACGACCTGATCGCCGCGGGCGCCCGCCAGGCGCTCCGGGAGCGGGGCCTGCGCATCCCCGACGACGTGTCCATGGTCGGCTTCGACGACCTGCCGCCCGCCGCCGACATCGACCTGACCACCGTGCACGTACCGCACGAGGAGCTCGGCCGCACCGCCGTACGGCTGGCGCTCGAACGCGAGCGCGGCAGGGCGGGCGCCGCCGAGCACGTCCTGCTGGGCACGCACATCGTCGTCCGCGACTCGGTCCGCCCGAACATCCCCTGACCGCTCAGCGGAGACATGCCCGGAGGTCGCCTGACCGCTCAGCGGAGACGCGCCCGGACGCCGCCTGACCGCTCAGCGGGGAGGAGTGCTCTCGCGCAGGATCACGCGTGTCTCGATCCGCACGGTCTCCGAGCCCTCGGCGAGCGCGAGCCGCATCGCGCTCGCCCCGGCCTCCTCCAGCGGCACCGCCACGGAGGTGAGCGCGGGCACGACGTCCACCGCCGAGCCGATGTCGTCGAACCCGGCGACCGCGATGTCCTCGCCCGGCACGAGCCCGGCGTCGCGGAAGGCCGTCATCGCGCCGATCGCCATCACGTCGTTGACCGCGAAGACGACCTCGATCCCGTCGAGCCCACGCCCGGCCAGCTCGCGGGCCGCCGCGTAGCCGCCCGCGCGGGTGAACTCGGTCTCCACCACGAACCGGTCGTCCAGGCTGACGCCCGACTCCCGCAGCCCCTCGGTGAAGCCGTCGACCCGCTCGCGGGACGTGCGGACCCGCTCGGGGGCGCGGATGACCGCGAACCGCCGGTAACCCGCCCCGGCCAGCGCGCGGGCGAGCTGCCCGGCCCCGCCGCGGTTGTCGATGGTGACGGTGGCGAACGGCAGGTCCTGCTGGCTGATCAGCACGACCCGGCCGCCGGCCGTACGGTAGTGCGCCAGCTCCTCGACCAGCGCGTCACGCGTGCCCGCGTCGTCGACGCGGCTGCCCGCGATGATGATGACGCGCGGGCGCTGGCCGCGTAGCGTCCTGACGATCTCGAGTTCGCGTTCGGGCGACCGGTCGGCGACGGCCATCGTGACGATGAGCCCGGCCGCCTCCGCCGCCCGGGTGACCCCGGCGGCGATGGAGGAGAAGTAGGGGTCGGCCACGTCGCCCACCACCAGCGCGGCGGTGCGGGTCGAGCCTTTCGCGATCGCCTGGGCCGACAGGTGCGGCTCGTAGTCGAGCTTGGCCGCCGCCGCCAGCACCCGGGAGACGTTTTCCGTGCGGACGTTGCGCGTGCTGCCGTTGAGCGCGCGCGACGCCGTGGCGACGGAGACGCCCGCCTCCCGGGCGACGTCGTGCAGGGTCGCCGGTGACGGGCGCCCTTCAGGCGAGGCTTCGACCATGCCGGACATTGTCTCAGTGGGTCACGGTGACCACCAACGGATCGGTCTTCGTCGCCCCGGCGGCGTTACGCAGCTCGGCGACGTAGGTGTGGCTGCCGGGCGGCCGGGCGGCGAGCACGGTGGCGGCGCGCTGCGCGGCGGGCGTCGCCGCGGTCAGCGACCGCGTGTCGATGAGCACGCCGTCCTCGTACAGCCGGTATTCGGTGGCGTTGGTGCCCCACCACAGGTCCGCCCGTACCGTGTAGCCGCCGTCGCCGTCCCAGTTGTCGGAGGAGAGTACGGCCTTGGCGGGGTTGGCGTCGGTGACCACGACCGTCACCGGCGCGGTGGCGGTGACGCCGGCCTGGTTCAGCAGCTCGGCCGTGTAGGTGTAGGTGCCGTTGCTCCTGCCGCTGACGGCGACGGTCGCCTGCTGGGCCGACGGGCTCGCCGAGCTGAGGTCGCGCCGGGCGATCTCGATGCCGTTCTCGTAGAGGACGTAGGCGCTCGCGTTGACGCCCCACCACAGGTTCATGGCGACGTCGTACGCCCCGTCGTGCAGGCCGTTCGCCCAGCCGCTCGTCGTGGAGAGCACGCCCTTGCCGGGTGGCTCGGTCGCGTCGTCCGTGCCGAGGCCGAGGCCCTGTGAGACCCGGACGTCGTCGATGTGCACGCTGCCGTAGTTCGAGCTGTTGGCGTAGTAGTCGATCTGCGCGACGCCGTCCATGGTGGTCCTGAAGGCGGCGTCGTCGAGCACCTTGCGGCCGTCGAGGAGCAGGTCGAACCGCTGGTTGACGGTGTCGATCACGGCCGAGAGCCGGTACCAGCGGCGTGGCTCGTACGCGCCCACCGTCACCGTGCTCGTGCCCGAGTAGGCGAGGATGGTGTTCTTGGTGACGGCGAGGCTGATCGCGTTCTGGCCGTTCGACCCGCGGATGTACGGGACGCCGAACCAGTCGTTGCCCGAGGTGTACGCCTCCTCGCGCATGATGTCCGCCTCGACGGTCACCAGGCCCTTGAGCGCCGGGCTGAACGTCTGGGAGACGCTCGTGCTGCCGCTGTTCGCGGTCCGGGTGAGTTTCACGCTCTTGTCGCTCGCGCTCGGGGTCTCGCTCACCTCGACCCGCCCGCCGCTGCCGCTCACGGTGAGGCCGTCGGTGCCGGTGGGCAGGGTCCCGGTCGCCAGGTCGTCGAAGCCGTGCGTGGCGACGTAGTCCGGCACCGACTTGGCCAGGAGGAACGCGCCCGCGTCCGTCACCGTCGCGGCGACCACGGTCAGCCCCGTCCGGGTCGCCGCCAGGTAGCCGTCCGCCTCGGCCCGTACCTCGTACCCCTTCCCCACCGGCACGTCGGCGACCGTGAAGGCGCCGTCCGCCGAGCTCGTGGCGCTGCCGGCGCCCTTGACCGTGACGCGCGCGCCGGCCACGGGCCGGGCGGTCTGGTCGAGCACCCGGCCGGAGATGGAGCCCACGACGCTGGCCGAGGCCAGCTCCAGCTCGACCGTGGTCTGGTTCCCGTGCCGCACGTCGATCTTCCGCGTCACGGTCGTGTACCCGGCCTTCGACGCGGTCAGCGTGCGGCCGTCGGCGAAGGGCACGTCCTTGACCACGAACCGGCCGTCGCTCCCGGTCGTGACCGATGCCGCGTCCACGGTCACGGCGACGCCGGGCAGCGGGTGCCCGCCCGTGTCCCGTACGGTTCCCGCGACCGTCTCGGTGGTCGCGCCCTGCGGGGTGACGTACTCGAAGGCGCCCACGTCGGGCTTGCCGTTGTAGAGCGGCGTCCCGGCGTAGTCGCGGCCGCCGTTGCCGTCGATGGCGATCCCCGTGTCGATCGCCGGCGACCCGGACCCGACCCGCAGGCCGTACGCGGTCTCCAACTGGGGACCCGTCTCCGCCGTGCCGTACGGGCCGTCGAGCGGAGCGTCCGTGAACAGCGGATCGGCGATGATCGCGTGCGCTTCGTCCTCTGGCACCGGGAGCGTGGCGCCGCCGTAGACGTTGTGGTCGTAGTGGATGGTGGGGCTGGTCGTCAGGCTCGCGCCCGCCCGGGTGGAGTAGAACACGTTATTGGTGAGCTCGTAGCCCGCCGCCAGGGAGCTGCCGTAGCCGTAGACGAGGTAGTCACTGCCGTCGTTGTAGAGCGTGTTGTTGTAGATCTTGGCGTTGGCGGCGCGGTCGGAGTGCAGGTAGATCTGGTAGCGCGAGTTGCTCGCGATCACGTTGTTCCGCACGATGACATCGCCGAAGGCGAACTGGCACAGCAGGATGCCGTCGCCGTTGCCGTGGAGGTAGTTGTACTGGACGACCTGCCGGGTCGTGCCCTTGTCCGGGTCGATGCCGTTGGAGTCGGCGCCGCCCGCCTTCTTCTCGGTCCCGTACACCTCGTTGAACTGGAAGGTGATGTCGTCGGCGAAGTACGCCTCGATGCCGGAGGTCCCGGTTCTGTGGACGACGTTGTGCTCGATGACGGCGCCGCGGACGTTGGTGATGTACATGCCGTTGCAGCCGTACGCGGTGTCGGCCTGGGTGACGTAGTTGTTACGGATCACGATGTTCGTGTGCGGCCGGAACTTGGGGTCGTCCGGCCCCTCCCGCGTGCCCCAGCCGGTGGGGGTGGCGATCGTCTCGCCCGCGGCGTTCTTGCCGTCCCCGGTGTACTGCTTGACGACGATGCCGGCGAACGAGGTGTTGGCGACGGTGGAGTTCTCGATCACCACGTCGTTGAGCAGCGTCGGCGCCGATGGCGGGTGCTGGATGTCGGGCACGGTCGTGTCGAACACGATGCCGCCGGTCTTCTTCGAGCCGTCCCAGCCGGTCTTGAAGTGGATGCCGGGGGCGTTGCCGTCGGTGCTGCCGCTGATCCAGTTGACCTCGCCGGTCACGTCGTGCACGGCCACGGCGTCGATCACGAAGCCGTCGAGGGTCTGGCCGTTGTCGCCGCCGACGTGCACGCCGCGCAGGTCGCGCAGGTTCTCCCCCGGCGTGCCGGTCGCCGGCACCTGGTTGGTCACCTCCAGGTTCCTGATGGTCCAGAACTCCTGATTGAAGAGCCGGACGGCGTCGCCGACCTGGCCCTCACCGTCCACGCGCGGCTTGCCGCCCGCGCCGTACCTGTCGATGGTGATCGGGGCGCCGCTCTCCCCCGACCCCTTGGGCCAGAGCTGGCCACTCCACCGCTGCCCGGCCCGCAGCAGGACGCGGTCCCCGGGGCCGAACGTCGTCGCGTTGACCTTGCCGAGGCTCCGCCACGCGTGTGCCTCGTCCAGGCCGGAGGCCGTGTCGTCACCGCCGGACGCGTCGACGTAGTAGGTCGTCCCGGCCTGGGCGGCGGCCGGTGCGGCGGGCTGGCACACCAGCACGCCGCAGGACAGGAGTAAGGCGGCTATCAGGCGCGACATGAGTGCGCTCCTTTGGGGAGGGGGAGCTTAGGGGGGAGCGGGAGCTTAGGGACGGGGTGAGCGCACCTGCGGGTGCGCGACGTCGTGGGTGCGGAGTCGGCCGCACATGCCCCAGCGGGCTTCGGGTGGCGCTTCGAGGAGGGTGGCGCTGTGGAGGTGCGTCCCGTCGCCGCGCTCCAGCGCGTCGAGCACCTCGGCGGTGTGTCGGGTCTCCCGGGCGACGGTGTCCTCCCAGGTACGGCGCCAGCCCGCGACGGCGGGGCGCACCAGCGCGACCGCGCTGTCATAGAACGCCCGCAGAGGTCCCGGGTCGCCGTCGGACAGGCTCTTGGCCAGCCGCAGGAACCCCTCCACGGCCAGCTCACGACGGCGCCGGACAGCGTCCTCCACCCCTTCGCCGGTCGGCGGGGTGGCCGAGTTGCCCTGGTCGCTGGAGGCCCAGGGCAACTCGGCTCCCTCGCCGGCCGGTAGGGTGGCCGCTTCCCGGTAGCGGGCCGCGTCGGCCACGATCTCCGGCGGGAACGTCATGACCGCATCACCGGCCTCCGGCAGACCGGCGTTCTGCATGACCACCACCACCTCCAGGCCACCCCGGTTGATCGCCCGATGGATCGTCCCGGGCGTGAACCACACCGTCGAACCGGCGCTCAACGGCGTCTCCCGGAAACCGTGCACGTCCAGCGTCTGCAACGCGCCGCTGCCACCGATGACCACATACGCCTCGGTGGAGGCCGTGTGCAGGTGCGGGGTACCGCCTTCGAGGCCGTCCTGGCACGTACCGGAGTAGACCGACAGCCGGGTGACGGAGGTCCCGCCGGGGAACGTCATGGCCGCACCCCCAGCGCGGAACGGCCCTGGTCGGCCAGGTGCCGGGTGCCTTCCTCGCCATGGTCTCCGGCGGCCACCACGACCGCGTACCGGAAGCTGATCGTCTCCCCGTCCGCGACCGGCACCTCCTCGCTGAAGAACGGCGCCGGGCACAGGCAGGCGAACTCCTCGCTGCGGGCGAACCACTGCGGCGGGTGCTGGGGGTTGGCGGCGTCATCGACCATGACGATCGTCGACCAGTCGCCGCTCTCATCGTGCCGGCCGCGGAAGCCGAACCACTCCGCCCGCATCCCGCGCAGGTCGCCTCCGGCACCGGCGCCGGTCGGGGACTGGACGATGCCCTGGGTGAACGATCGCGGGCCGCGCCAGAACAGGCCGCCGTACCCGGCGTTCTCGCGGCCCTTGGTGGTCGGTGAGCCGATGTCGAGCGCGGCCCCCGACACGTTGGTCATGTCCGTCTCGAACACCAGCACCCAGGTCGACTCGTCCAGCACCCGGGCCGTCAGCCTGCGCCGCTCGTCGATGACCGGCTGCCCGGCCTGGGAGCGCCAGGCGAGCCGGTGCCCGATCTCGGCGCTCTCGCCCTCGGCCGACAGCGTGGTCAGCTCCTGGTGCACGGCGCTGCCGTTGTTGTCGAGCTGCACGTAGAAGCTGCCGTGAACGTACGTGGGGCCGCCCCAGAAGTTGTGCTCGCCCACGTGCGGCAGCGACCAGGCGATCCCCTTGTGCCAGACGTGGTCGTGCGGCCTGAACAGCGACACCACCTCGCCGGCCAGGGTTCTGATCGGGTGCAGGTACGGCTTGGGCGACTCCAGCGTGGGAGTGTCGGGCCGGTAGGTGTAGGTGAACAGCTCGACATCCCCCGCCGAGACGGCGATCGACCGGTCGAGCATGTGGCAGACCTGCAGCGTCATCGCGCTTTCTCCCATGGGGTACCGCTTCCATCCATGCGCTGCCAGAACGGGCTGTCAGCGGCGATCTGGCCTGCTTGCACGCGCTCGCCGGTGAAGGCGGAGGCGTACAGCGCGGCGATGAACTCCATCGTCCGGCCGGCGTCCTGAAGGGTCACCGGTGGTGGCTCGCCCTGGTCGAGCGCGTCGAGCACCGCCGTGAGCTGGTCCCCGTGACCGCTCGGGGCGCTGACGGGCCCAGGTGCCCAGGCGATGTCCTCGTGGCCGGGGGCCGGGGTCAGCGTCCAGTCGTCGTCGGTGTAGCCGTACAGGTGCGCCACCTCGACCGTGGCGCGCTCGAAGTCGAACCGGAGCTCGGAGGTCTGCCTCGGCGAGACCACCGAGTTCACCACCGAGGCCAGCGCGCCGCTCTCGAACCTCACCAGCGCCATCGACACGTCCTCGGTGTCGGTGGAACGGGCCTGGCGGGCGGCCAGCGCGGTGACCTCCTGCCAGGGTCCGAGCACCGACAGCAGCAGGTCGAACTGGTGGATGCCGTGGCCCATCGTCGGCCCGCCGCCCTCGTTCTCCCAGGTGCCGCGCCAGGGCGCCGCGAAGTAGGCCTCGTCGCGGTACCACTGGGTGGCGCAGGTCGCCAGCAGCGGCCGGCCGAGCTCGCCGGCCGCCACGAGCCGGCGCAGCCGGACGGCGGCCGGGCCGAAGCGGTGCTGGAAGACGGTCGCGACGTGCGCCGTCGAGCGGCTCTCCGCCTCGCGGAGCTGGGCGAACTCCGCGAGCGAGAGCGTGGGCGGCTTCTCCACCAGCGCCGTGACACCGGCCTCCAGGCAGCGCGCCGCCAGCGGCGCGTGCTGCTCGGGCGGGGTGCACAGGCAGACCAGGTCCACCTGCTCCTCGCCCAGCAGCTCTGCCAGGCTCGCGTACGCCCGGGGCACGTCCCAGGTCTCGGCGAACGCCTTGGCCCGGTCGAGGTCCACGTCGGCCGTGGCGACCAGGCCGGCCCGGCCGCCGGACGCCCGCACGGCCGCCGCGTGTGCGGTGGCGATCCCTCCGGTGCCGACGATGGCGGTCCGGTAACTACGTCGGGACATGGGTACCTTTCTCGCTTACTCTTCTCGCTTGCTCGGCTGTCAGGCCGCGTCGATCTCCGCCTGCAGTTCGCGGATGAACGCCGTGGCCGCCTGGTCCGGTGTGGCCCGGCCGAACAGCACGTCCTCGGTGTGGCGGCGCAGGATCGTCTCCAGGTTGCTGGCACCGTTCGGCGTCACCCTCGGCGCCTCGCTGACCTTGAGCTGGTCGAGGTAGTCGATCGCCGCCTTGTCGGTGCCTGTGAGCTTGGCGGTGATCGCCGAGCGGATCTTCTTGTTGGCCGGGACGCCGCGGTCGGTGAGCAGCACGTCGCCGGCCTCCTGGCTGTTGGCGAGGAAGTCCACGAACAGCGCCGCCTCGGCCGGATGCTTGGACCGGGACGAGACCGACCAGAACATCGACGGCTTGTAATAGGCGCCCGCGGTCTTCGACTCCCCCGGCAGATCGAGCAGCTTCAGGTTCGCCCCGCTCGCCGCGGTCAGCGCGGTGAGCTGGGTGTTCCACCAGGTGGCGAGGGCGGCGGTGTTGGTCGCCGTACCGGACTGGTCGAGCGCGCCGGTCCCCTTCTCGATGATCACTGACGGTGCGGGCGAGACACCCGCCTTCGACAGGTCGCGGATGTAGGACCAGTAGCTCGCCAGCACGGCGGGCGGGGCGACGACCTTGCCCTTGTCGTCGAAGAGTTTGGCGCCGTTCTGGCGGACCCAGACGTTGACCCCGCCGACGTCGAGGCCCAGGGACTGGACGCCCGACACCTTGCCGCCGGACGCCTTCGACACCTTGGCGCCGAGTTCCTGGAAGTCCGCCCAGGTCCACGTCTTGTCGTCGGGCTCCGGGATCCCGTACTGCTTCAGGAGGTCGGTGTTGAGCACCATCGAGTAGGCCCCCAGACCGACGGGCAGGGCGTACTGCTTGCCGCCGACCACGCCGGTCGCCAGGGCGTTCTGGTCGAAGTCGCCGGTGGTGAGGTACTTCTTCGCGGTGCCGAGGTCGAGCAGGGCGCCGCGTTCGGCGTACGAGGCGAGGTACAGCTCGTCCATCTGGATGATGTCCGGCGCGTCGTTGGCGGCCACGGTGGTGGCCAGGCTCTCCCAGTAGCCGTTCCACTCCTTGAACTCACCCTTGACGGTGATGTTCGGATGCTTCTTGTGGAACAGCTCGATCACCTGCTGGGTGCGCTTGTGCCGTTCGTCCGACCCCCACCAGGTGAAGCGGATGGTGACGGGTTTGTCGGACAGTTCCTGGTTCGCCCCGGCGCCCTGGGAGCAGCCGGTGAGCAGGAGTGACGCCAGGAGGACCGCCCGGGTGAGGCTTTTGAGGTTAGGCATGGTGGTTCCTTGTTCGGGGGGTTATTTGCCGCCTGTGGTGGCGATGCCCTTGATCAGGTAGCGCTGGCCGATGAGGAAGGCCAGGAAGACCGGTGCCAGCGACACGACGCTCATCGCGAACATCGATCCCCACGAGGTGGAGACCGTGGAGTCGACGAACGAGCGCAGGGCGACCGGGACCGTGTACATCTCCGGGTCCGTCAGGTAGATGAGCTGGCTGAAGAAGTCGTTCCAGGTCCAGATGAAGGTGAAGATCACCGTCGTGGCGAGGGCCGGTGTCATCAGCGGCAGGATGATCCGCAGGAAGATCCTCGGGTGCCCGCAGCCGTCGATCCTGGCCGCCTCGTCCAGCTCGCGGGGCAGGCCGCGGATGAACTGCACCATGAGGAAGACGAAGAACGCGTCGGTCGCCAGCAGCTTGGGCACCATCAGCGGCAGGAACGTGTTCACCCAGCCGAGCTGGGAGAACATGATGTACTGCGGCACGATGATCACGTGGATCGGCAGCATGATGGTGCCGAGCATGATCGCGAACCAGAGCCGTTTGCCGGTGAACTCCAGCCGGGCGAAGGCGTAGGCCGCCATCGAGCACGAGACCAGGTTCCCGACGATGCAGCCGAGCACGAGGATCGCCGAGTTGGCCAGGTAGTGCCCGAAGGGGTCGGCCAGCGCGGTCCAGCCCTCGGTGTAGTTCTGGGTGTGCAGGCTGCCGAGGATCAGGCCGGGCTTCCGGAAGATCTCGTTGTTGGGCCGCAGGGAGCTGACGACCAGCCACAGCACCGGATAGAGCATGATCAGCGCGAGCAGGCTGAGCCCGAGGTGCTTCAGGACGCGTCTAGTCATCGTATGTGACCCAGAACTTGGCGGCCCAGAAATTGATCGCGGTGAAACCGGCGATGATCACCAGCAGCAGCCAGGCGAGCGCCGAGGCGTACCCCATGTCGAAGTTGCCGAATCCGCGCTGGTAGAGGTACAGCGTGTAGAAGAGCGTGGAGTCCGAGGGCCCGCCGCTGCCGCCCGACACCACGAACGCCTGCGTGAACGACTGGAAGGCGTGGATGATCTGCAGCACCAGGTTGAAGAAGATGATCGGTGACAGCAGCGGCAGCGTGATCCGCCAGAACTGGACCCCCTTGCCGGCCCCGTCCGTGGCGGCGGCCTCGTAGTACATCGCCGGGATCTGGCGCAGTCCGGCCAGGAAGATGACCATGGGTGCGCCGAAGGTCCACACGTTGAGGACGACCAGCGTGCCCAGGGCGGTGCTCGGATCGGAGATCCAGCCCTTACCGGCGATGCCGAAGGTCGCGAGAAGCTGGTTGACCAGGCCCTCGGCACCGAAGATCTGCCGCCACAGCACCGCGATGGCGACGCTCGACCCGAGCAGCGACGGCAGGTAGAACACCGAGCGATAGAACGCGAGCCCGCGCAGCCCCCTGTCCAGCAGCAGGGCGAGCGCGAGCGCGCAGGCCAGTTGCAGGGGGACCGAGACGACCACGTAGAAGAAGGTCACGCCGAGCGCGTGGTGCAACCGCTCGTCGCCCAGCATGCGGATGAAGTTGTCCAGCCCGTTGAACGTCGGCGCCTGGATCAGGTTGTAGTCGGTGAAGCCGAGCGCGAGGGACGCCGCGATCGGCCCCGCGGTGAACAGCAGCAGGCCGGCGAACCAGGGCAGCAGGAACAGGTAGGCGGCCTTGTTGTCCCGTTTGCGCGGGGTGGCGGGGGCGGCGCCGCGGAGCCGCTGGAGCTCGCCGAGCGCACTCATGCGGCCCTCCTCGACGCGGTCATGGATGGCCTCCTGGCGGGTTTCACGTGGGGTCCGGGAAAACGTATTCCGCAGTTTGCATGCCGGTTACGCGGGCGTCAAGAGCGGGTTTCGTGGCAGGCGAGGGCGCTCGGGGGTCGCTCGGTCACGAGCGCCGAGAGGCGTCAGAGGCGTTCAGTCGCAAGCGCGAGGCGGCCCCGAGGCGCACCCGCGCAATGCCGATCCCGCGCGCTTCAGTGGTTTATCGGAATTCGACCGGCTTATTTCCCGCCATTCGCGGAACCGCGTTCCATCGTGCTTTCCCGGACGACAAGTTTCCCCTGCACGGTCAAATGCGCGGGCGTCGTACGTCCGGCCAGTGCCAGGCGGATCGACTCGGCACCCACATGCGCCAGCGGAAGCGCCACGGTCGTCAATCGAGGCGTCACGTCAACGGCCAGTTGAATATCGTCGATCCCCGTTACCGAGACGTCAGCAGGCACCCTTACCCCGGCGGCCCGGAAAGCCGACATCGCCCCGATCGCCACCACGTCGTTGACGGCGAGAACCGCGTCCGTCTCCCCCAGCCCCTCGGCGACCAGCCGCCGCGCCGCGTCGAACCCGCCCTGGCGGCTGACCGCGCAGTCCACGATCCGAATGTGCCGGTCCTCGACCCCACCGCCGGTCAATCCCTCGACGAATCCCGAAACCCGCGCGGACAGGTTGACCCAACCACCGGCCCCGGCGAATATCACCACCCGCCGATGCCCCGACTCCGCGACGAACGCGCCGAGCGTTCGAGCGGCACCGCGATTGTCGAACCCGATCGAGTCGAAGGACTCCTCGGTGACGCCGACGATCACGACCCGCCCGCCTTCCCGCTCGTACGCCTGCAGTTCCTTGAACAGACGGCCTTCGAGCGCGTTCGTCTCCAGCCGGTTGGAGGTGAGCACGAGCGCCCGCGGGCGCAGGGCACGGAGCAGGCGGACGGTTTCGAGCTGCCGTTCGGGCGTCGCCCGCGTGGACGAGACCGTGACGAACGCCCCGGACGCACGGGCCCGCCGCTCCATCGCCGCCACGACGATCCCCATCGACGGGGTGGTGAGGTCGTCCACGACCAGCGTGATCGCGTCGCTGGCCCTGCGCATCGCCCTGGCCGACAGGTCCGCGGTGTAACGCAGCTCGGCCGCCGCGGCGAGCACCCGCCGCTCGTATTCGGGCGCGACCGTACGGGAACTGCCGCCCAGCACCCGGGACGCGGTCGCCACCGAGACCCCGGCCGCCGCGGCCACATCGTGCAAGGTGACCGTGGGTCTGGCCGCATGGGGCATTCGCTGATCCTCTCCCACCAGGCAACCGACCGATCGCCTCGACAATACTGGATACGGTCACCCGCGAGTGGTCCCGCTGCCATGCTATTGGCCGTGTCCCACTTTCTCGCTCTCGTCCTCGTCGACCCGGCCGACCCGAACCCAATTGACCGGGCCCAGCAATTGATGACCCCGTTCTGGGCCCGTGATCCCTTCGACGAGGAAACGGGGCAGGAATCGCCGAATGTGAAATGCGACGGCTTCACGGTCGGCGGCCGCTATGACGGCGTCATCTGGGGTCAGGAGCCGGAATACAGTCTCTCGCCGGACGCATTCCAGCGGAGATATGGATTCGACGTGGTCAGGCCCGAGAACAATATGCGGCCCGCCTCACAGGTCGTCCTCGACCCGTACACGCTTCCGCACGCGGTCGTCACCCCGGACGGCCGATGGCTCAGCTCCGAGGGCAAGCCGATTCGGGCCTGGCGCGACGAGTTGGTCTCCCTGCTCGACGAGCACGGGGACCGGCTGGCCGTGGCCATCGACTGCCATTTCTGACCTCGAACCGGCCCGGCTCCCTCCGGACAGGAGCATCACCGGCACCCCAGGCGCTACGGGTGCCGCGCGATCACCGGGGCCGCGGGTGCTGAGGGCGCGCCCGGCAGTTGGGCGCCGGCGGGCAGCAGCGGCTCGCACGCCTTCACCGCCGCCCCGTACTTGGCGGAGAGGACGTCGACGCGTTCACCCTTGATCTCGAGGTTGATCAGCCCGTCCGACGAGACCGCGACCTCGGGAAAGTCCGGCAGTCCCTTCGAACGCATGCAGTCGGTGAACGCCTTGGCGTCCCCACTGGGGCCGTCCGGGGCGGACATCACACTCGCGCCCCCGACCACTCCCGCGGTGACGACCGCGGCGGCGAGGACCACGTTCCTGATCGTTGAGCCGAGCATGATGGCTCCTCCGTTCCTGTCGCGTCTGTTCGGTGAACCCAGCAAAGCCGAGGACCGGTTACGGGACGGGAACGGCGGCGGTTACCCCGCTGTAACCGGCGGCTGGGCATCCTGGCTGGATCATGAGGGTGCTGATGGTCGAAGACCACGAGGAACTGGCCCAGACAGTGGCCGCGGGGCTGCGCCGCGAGGGCATGGCCGTCGATGTGGTGCTGGACGGCGACGCCGCGCTCGACCGTACCTCCTGTACAGCGGGCTGTTCCTGCTGGCCGCGGTGGTGCTGGTCACCCTCATCTACTTCCTGGTCGTGTACTCGCCCTTCCCGGGGCCGCCGACCGCTCCCACGGCGCCCGGGGGGCTCGGCCTGCCCGTACCTGAGCCGCAGGTGAAGGGGCAGCAGGCCGAGAGCCTGCGCCGGCTGCTGGTCAACTCCCTGGTCGCGCTGGCGGTCATGGCGTTCGCGTCGGTACTGCTGGGGCGGCTCATGGCCGGGCGCGTCCTACGACCGCTGGGCGACATGACGGCCACCGTCCGGCGCATCACGGCCGACCGGCTCGACCGGCGGCTGGCCGCGTCCGGGGCGGACGATGAGCTCAAGGAACTGGCCGACACTTTCGACGAGCTCCTGGATCGGCTGGAGGCCGCGTTCACCGCGCAGCGGCGGTTCGTCGCCAACGCCTCCCACGAGCTGCGCACTCCGCTCACGCTGCAGCAGGCCATGGTCGAGGTCGCGCTCGCCGACTCGGCGGCCGATGCCGGGGCGTTGCGGGCCGTTCTGGAACGGCTGCTCGCCAACGGAAAGCACCAGGAACGGCTCATCGAGGCCCTCCTCACCCTGGCCCGCAGCCAGCAGGGCCTGCGTCACCGGCAACCCCTCGACCTGGCCGCGCTCGCCGGGCAGGCCCTCGGCCAGCGGGGCGACCAGGGCGTCCGCGTCGAGCCCGCGCTGCGCCCGGCACCCGCGTCCGGCGACCGCGCCCTGCTCGAACGCCTGGTCGCGAACCTGCTGGACAACGCCGCGCGGCACAACGTGCCCGACGGCTGGATCAAGGTGACAACCGCCGTGGAGTCCGGCCGGCCCACCCTCAGGGTCTCCAACAGCGGCCCGGTGATCCCGCCCGATCGGGTCCCCACGCTCCTGCAGCCCTTCCAGCGTCTGGAGACCGGCCGGAGAGCCACCGGCGACGGCCTGGGGCTGGGCCTGTCGATCGTCGCCGCCATCGTCCAGGCCCACCACGGCACGCTGGAGGCCCGCGCCCTGCCTGGAGGCGGGCTGGAGGTGACCGTCGCTCTGGCGGGCTGATCCCCTAAGGACGTCACCAAGCTTCGCGGGCTCGATCACCTAAGGACGCCAGTAAGGACGTCACGCCGTAGAAGTCAGCCAGCGGCGGACGTCGGCCATCGCCGTACCCTCGCTGTCGGCGTCGATGCCCGCCGCCAGGTCCGCGATCGTGATGCCCGCCAGCGCGCCGTACCAGGCCTCCTGCGCCGAGGCCATCGCGCGGGCGATCGCGCACGGCCGGTCACACCGTTCGGCCGGTACGGCCAGCGGCCCCTGTCGCCGGATCTCCGTGCACCGGTAGGCGGGTGAGGTGCCGTCGACGGCCTGGACCACCTCCAGCACGGTGATCGCCGCGGCGGGCCTGGTGAGGAGGTAGCCGCCGACCTGGCCGGCCGTCGAGCGTACGATGCCCGCCCTGGAGAGCGCCTGGAGGTGCTTGGCCAGGTACGCCGGAGGAGTGCCGTGCAGCTCCGCGAGCCGCGCCGCCGGCACCGGGTCCCCGCTCTGGCTGAGCGTG
This sequence comes from Nonomuraea sp. NPDC026600, assembly GCF_040638335.1. NCBI lineage: Bacteria > Bacillati > Actinomycetota > Actinomycetes > Streptosporangiales > Streptosporangiaceae > Nonomuraea > Nonomuraea sp. NPDC026600. The sequence continues at coordinate 58,952 of NZ_JBEZYD010000002.1, read as the reverse complement.
ACGCAGCCGTGCAGCGCCCACTCCACCCCGTTGGACATCTTCATGTCAGCACCCTACCCATTCCGGACAAGGAATGTCCGTGATAGAACTCGGATGGAAAATATCCGAGATCAACTGGGAGCTCTCATGACGCGTACCGCCCTCGGCGCGGCCGCCGTCGCGCTGTTCGTCGCCGCGGCGAACCTGCGGCCGGCGATCGCCGCCGTGTCCCCTCTGGTGGACCGCATCCAAACCGACCTCGACCTGTCCGCCACGGGAGTGGCGCTGCTGACGACCATCCCGACGCTGGCCATGGGGGTCTGTGCGCCTCTGGCGGCCGTGGTCGGCCGCAGGTTCGGGCTGCGGCGCGGCGTGCTGATCGGGCTCGCCGTCATCGCCCTGGCGACGGCGGCCCGCGTCTTCGGCGGCTCCGCCTGGTTACAGCTGACCTGCGCGGCGGCCGTCGGGGCCGGGATCGCGATCGCGCAGACGCTGCTGCCCGCCGTGGTCAAGACCCGCTTCGCCGACCGCGCCGGCCTGGTGACCGGCATCTACACGGCCGGCCTCGGCCTGGGCGGCGCGGTCGCGGCCGGGGTGACCGCCCCACTCGCCGACGCCATCGGCTCCTGGCCGGGGGCGCTGGCCTCCTGGGCGGTGCTCGCGGTGGCGGGCCTGGCGATGTGGTCGGCCTCCGCCGCCTCCCTCGGCCTCGACAGCGGCCCAGCCCTTGCGGGTACGGACCGGACCGGAGCAGCCGCGACCGGGGTACGTCCGGCCGGAGCCGGGCAAGCGGGCCCCGTCACCAAGGGGCTGCCGTGGCGGAGCGGTGTGGCGTGGCGCATCACCGTGCTGTCCGCCGCCAACTCCGCGCTGTACTACTGCGAACTGGCCTGGGTCGTCCCCCTGCTGCACGAGGACGGGCAGCGTGGCGCCACCGGCGCGGGCGTGCTGCTGACCGTGATGATCTCCATCCAGGTCGTCGCCATGCTGGCCGTACCGGCGCTGCTGGGTGAAGGGCGGGACAGGCGCGCCGGGCTGGCCCTGACGACGGTGTTGACGGCGATCGGGTTCGCGGGGCTGGCGGCGGCGCCGGCGACGGTCACCTGGTTGTGGATCGCCGCCTTGGGCGTCGGCCACGGCGGGCTGTTCACGCTCGTCCTGACGCTGCCCGTGGTGGTCAGCCGCGACGCCGCCGAGGCCGGGCGGATCAGCGCGATGGCGTTCTTCGTCGGCTACGCCTGCGCCGCCCTGGCGCCCCTGCTGGTGGGGGCGCTACGTGACGCGACGGGAGACTTCCACCTGGCCTTCGGCCTGCTGAGCGGCCTGACCGCCGCGATGCTGCTGCCCATCGCCCGGCTGCACAAGGGCGGGGGGCTCGGGGACGAAAGTACGACCGCGCGGCCAGGAGCGACCAGCTCGGGTTTGTGAGGCGTCACAGATGCCCACCTCGGCATCAGCAACTTCGCCACCGTGGTCACGCGCCCTCTCCGGCGTCTGACCACACGGTCCGCCAGGGCCAACGACCACCGTCCGGGCGAACCGATCTCGAGCGGGCCGGCCGCCCGGGTCAGTGCCGGTGGTGGCCGCGCCGATGCGCTGGAGGTGCGCGGGGTCGACGGGATCCAGGCCGGTGAGGCTGACGGCCCTGCGCAGGCGGTAGTCGACCGTGTTCGGGTGTACGTGCAGCAGTTCGGCCAGCCAGTACGCGCCGGGCGGCCGCTGGAAGATCTGCACTACTTCCAGCATCTCCTCGGACAAGTCGCCCGTGGTCCACGGGTACATCCGGGCGGCCAACCGCTCAGTAGGCGGCGCTGGAGCCGCTGTTGCCCTTGGAGAAGAAGTCGGGCAGGACTCCGAGACGGGACCTGAGCGCGGATCATGCGGGAGCTGCAGGCGCGGGCGGATGCGCAGGGCCTGATCACCTGGGATGTCCCGGACTCCTCACCGTCGTGTTCGGCGGCGACGGCTCCTCTTGGGAGTGAGCCGGCTCGTGGTGTGGAGGCAGACATCGAGGATCTGCGCACGTTCGTCGTCACAGCGGCCCGGTCAGGCGCAGCTTGGCCAGAGCCGAGAGACCGAGGGCCGGATTTGATTGACGTTAATGGCAAGGTTGCATGCTTTGCCGCATGACCTTCACACAGGCAGAACTCGATTATCTGGCCGGACAGCGCCTTGGTCGCCTGGCCACCGTTTCTCCCGCCGGGCACGTCCAGAACAACCCGGTGGGGTTCTTCGTGGACGCCACCTCGGGCACGATCACCATCGGCGGGCACGCGCTGGGGGCGTCCAAGAAGTTCAGGAACGTCCAGCAGGGCAGCACCGTGTCGTTCGTCGTGGACGACCTGGCCTCGGTGGATCCGTGGGTGGTGCGCGGCATCGAGATCCGGGGCTCGGCGGTGGCCCTGACCGACCACGAGCCGCCGGTACCATACTTCTCGCGGGAGATCATCACGATCACTCCCAGCATGATCATCTCGTGGGGGGTGGACGGGGCTCGGTCGAGCCGCAAGGTGTGACAGCTCGCGACAGGGCCGCACAAGCTGGCGGCTTGCTCAAGGCCCTCGGCGATCACCCACCGATCTGGGCGCGGCACGTCGATGTGCCCTTGAGCGGCCCTTGAGCGACCATTGATGTGCTGTCCAAGGGACGGATGCGGCCGCTCACCGTGGGATTGGGCACCCTGCCCGGCGAAGCCAGGGCGACGGGGGTCGACTTCAGCACACGCGGACGCCGTATCGACGAGGCTATCGAGGTGTTGCGGCTGCTGTGGGAAGGCGATGACAAGGGCGTCAGCTTCGACGGCGAGTTCTTCGGCTTCGACAAGGTGACGAGCTACCCGAAGCCCACGGAGTCACCCGCGACCCCGGCGCCTTGGAGTACACGCGATGGGGGTCGATCGACATGTCCGCCGAGCGGGTCGAGGCCTTCGCCGCGCAAGGCGTGACCCGCATCGTGGTCAGTCCCACCACGACGGAACCAGAACAGCAGCGCGATGAGATGTCCGCCTTCGCCCAGCGGTTCTCCCTCCTCGGCACCCGCTGACCCGCCAAAGACCCCTGCAGGACGTCGGCACGTCGGCGGCGCTGAGGGCGTCGAGGTCCCGGTGGACAGCGCGGACCGACACCTCCAAGTTCCTCGGCCAGTTGCCGTGCGGTCACTCTGCCCGTGGTCCGCAGGCGCAGCAGCAGGAGCCGATCCGCTCGCATCGCAGTTCACCGTGCCCGCGGCGGCATGGACGGCAGAACGCCTCGGCCGCCCGGTGGAAGACCCAAGGCGACCGAGAGTTGGCGCGCCGTCTCCGCGGCGATGCCGCCGACCTCGTGCAGGCGTGACTCACCCGGCGCGCGAGTGACCGACACGGAGACGGCGGCCGCGATCACCCCTCGGTGGTCGCGTACCGGCGCCGACACCCCGAACACACCGTCGTCCATCTCGAACGCCGTCACCGCGTAGCCGAAGGAGCGCACGTGGGCGACGTCGGCCAGCCACTGCTTCTCGTCGTCGACCGAGGAGCCCAGCCCGGCGGGCAGGGGAGCCCGCAGGCTTTCGCGGATCTGCGCGTCGTCCCAGTCCGACAGCAGCGACCGGCCGGCGGCCGCCATGATCACCGGTATCGAGATGCCCTCCCAGATCCGGTGGAAGGCCCGTGAGGAGGGCAGCGTCATCAGCGTGAGCGCCATGTCGCCGCGCTGCACGCACAGGTGCGTGTCCTCGTCGCAGACCGTGGCCAGCCGCCTCAGGAAGGGCACGGCCAGCTGGACCAGCCTCGACTGCTGCGTACGCGCCGCGAGCGCGAACAGCCGCCAGCCCAGGCGATAGCGCTTGGTCAGCGGGTCGCGCTCGACCATGCCCTCGGCCTCCAGAGCGCGCAGCGCCCTCGACACCTGGCTCTTCTCCCTGCCCAGCCGCTGCGCGATCCAGTTGACGCCGAACCCGTCCACGTCGCGGTCGTCCCCATGGCCCGCCAGCACTTCCAGGATGTCCATGTCCCGCCGGAGCCCGGCCGACGAAACCGGCGACTTCTCGCTCATTCCCACCCTTGCTCAGTTGCGCTGACCGCAACCCGTTTTGCGGTGACTGCAATTGGTCACATACGTTTACGCATTCCTACAAGCTTAAGTAAAGGCGGTCACTCTATGACTTTCGGCGAGTACGTGGTCTCACGCTGGGACACCCTCTCGCTGGCCGCCGCCGAACACGCCCTGGTCGTGGGCATCGCCATCGGCGTCTCCACCGCCGTCGGCATCGGTATCGGGCTCCTCACCCACGACCTACCGAAGGCCCGGAGCGCCTCGCTGACCGTCTCCGCCGCGATCCTGACGGTACCCTCCCTGGCGCTGCTCACCCTGCTCATCCCGATCACCGGGCTGGGCTGGGGATCCACGCTGGTCGCGCTGACCGTGTACGCGTTCCTGCCGATCATCAGGAACACGGTCGCCGGGCTGCGCGGCGTCGACGCCGCCATGGTGGAGGCGGGGCGCGGGATGGGCATGAGCCGGGCCCGCGTCCTGCTGAAGGTGCGGCTGCCGCTGGCCTGGCCACTGATCCTGACCGGAGTGCGCGTCGCCACGCAGATGCTCATCGGCATCGCGGCCATCGCCGCCTACGTCGACGGGCCCGGCCTCGGCACGCAGATCTTCGAAGGGCTGTCCCGGCTGGGCTCGGTGAACGCGCTCAACGCGACACTCGCCGGCACGCTCGGCATCGTGGTCATCGCGGTGCTGTTCGACCTGTTCTTTTTCGCCGTACGTCAACTGACCATCCCAAGGGGGCTTCGTGTTCGACCGTGACACCGGAGGCGCGCGTATCGAGCTGCGGGCACTGACCAAGCACTACCCAGGGCAGCCCGCGCCGGCGGTGGACCACGTCGATCTCGACATCCCCGCCGGTGAACTCGTGGTCTTCGTCGGCCCGTCGGGCTGCGGCAAGACGACCACGATGAAGATGATCAACCGCCTGGTCGAGCCCACGTCGGGCGAGATCCGCATCGGCGGCCAGGACGTGCTGAGCCTGCATCCCGACGAGCTGCGCAGGCACATCGGCTATGCCATCCAGCAGGTGGGACTGTTCCCGCATCTGACCATCGGCCAGAACATCGGCCTGGTGCCGAAGCTGCTGGGCTGGTCCGCCGCCCGTACGGCCGACCGGGTGGAGGAACTGCTGACCCTGGTGAACCTGGAGCCGTCGGCGTTCCACGACCGCTATCCCAGCCAGCTCTCCGGCGGGCAGCAGCAGCGGGTGGGCGTGGCCAGGGCGCTGGCGGCCGACCCGCCCGTGATGCTGATGGACGAGCCCTTCGGCGCCACCGACCCCATCACCCGTGAGCACCTGCAGAACGAGTTCGTCAAGCTCCAGAAGCAGCTGCGCAAGACGATCATCTTCGTCACGCACGACTTCGAGGAGGCCATCAAGCTCGGCGACCGCATCGCCGTACTCCGGGAGCGATCGCACATCGCGCAGTACGACACGCCCGCGAACATCCTGGCCCACCCCGCCGACGACTACGTCGCCGGCTTCATCGGCCAGGACGCCACGCTCAAGCGGCTCGCGCTGCTGCGCGTGGCGGACGTGCGGTGCGCGCAGCAGCAGGGAAGCGCGGACATGCCGCAGATCGCCGCGGACGCCAGCCTGCGCGAGGCTCTGGACGTCATGCTCGCGCACGGCACCGACCGCTGCGGCTCGCCGTCCGGCGTGCTCACCTACGGCGCGCTGTGCGAGGCGGTGGGAACCGGACCGGCATCGGCCGCGTGGAAGGAGCCGGTGGGAGCCGGGCCGGCCGCCGCCCTCAAGGAGGCGGTCCGCCGGTGACCACCGCGACACTCCGCGCCGGCCGGACCCGCCCGTTCTGGCGGGTGTCAGGTCTGCGGCACGTCATCACCCCGGTCGTCCTCTGCGGCGTACTGTTCGCCCTGTACGCCTGGATCAGCGCCCAGAACCTGGACTCGATCGAGAGCCGCAGCCTCACCCGGGAGTTCCTGCTGGCCAAGGCCGTGGAGCACGTCCAGTTGACGTTCCTGGCCACCGCGCTCGTGGTGGTCGTCGCGATTCCCCTGGGCGTCGTCGCCTCACGGGCCCGCAACCGGCTGATCGCGCCCGTCATCCTCACCGTGGCCAACCTCGGCCAGGCGATCCCGTGCATCGGGCTGCTCGTGCTCTGCACGTTCCTGCTCGGGGTGGGCTTCCAGACCGCTCTGGTCGGCCTGGTCGCCTATGCGGTGCTGCCCGTGCTGCGCAACACGATGGTCGGCGTGCAGCAGGTCGATCCGGCGCTCATCGAGGCCGCGCGCGGCATGGGGATGACCAGGGGGCAGGTGCTGCGCCGGGTCGAGCTCAAGCTGGCCGTGCCGGCGATCCTCGCCGGCCTGCGGACCGCGCTCGTCCTGACCGTCGGTGTCGCCACGCTCGGCGCGTTCGTCGCCGCGGGCGGCTTCGGCGAATTGATCATCAACGGGCTCAAGCTGAACCGCATGCCCGTGACCATCGTGGGCGCCGTGCTGACCGCGTGCATCGCCTTCTTCATCGACTGGCTGAGCGGGCTCGCCGAAGACCTGCTCAAGCCCCGCGGCATCTGACCACACGCTCGTCCAGCTCCAAGAGGTGTTTTTTCCATGCATGTCCGCAAGACGTTCACCCTGCTCACCGCTGCGGCCCTGACCCTGACCGCCACGAGCGCCTGTGGCTCGGGCGACGCCGTCGAGGCCGCCAGCGCGGGCAACGAGCTGTCCGGCGCCAAGTTCGTCATCGGCTCCAAGGACTTCACCGAGAACATCATGCTCGGGCAGATCGCCGTGCAACTGCTCCAGGCGCACGGGGCCGAGGTCGAGGACAAGACCAACCTCGGCGGCACGGTGCCCAACCGCAAGGCCCTGGAGTCCAAGTCGATCGACATGTACTGGGACTACTCGGGCACCGGCTGGATCGAGCACCTGAAGAACGCCACCCCCATCCCGGATGCGGCCAAGCAGTTCAAGGCCACCGCGGACGAGGACCTGGCGAAGAACAAGATCCGCTGGGTCGGGCCGACGCCCCTGAACAACACCTACGCCCTGGCGATCCGCTCGGAGAAGGCCAAGGAACTGGGCGTCAAGACGCTCTCCGACGTGGCGCAACTGGCCAGGACCAAGCCGGACGAGGTGTCGTTGTGCGTCGAGTCGGAGTTCTCGACCCGTGACGACGGGCTGCCGGGGCTGTCCAAGGCGTACGGACTGAACCTCCCGAAGGACAAGGTCAGCCAGCTCGACACCGGCGTCGTCTACACCGAGACCGACAAGGGCCAGACCTGCAACTTCGGCGAGGTGTACACCACCGACGGCCGCATCGCCGCGCTCGGCCTGACCGTGCTGCAGGACGACAAGCACTTCTTCCCGATCTACAACGCCGCCGTCACCGTACGGGACGAGACCTACCAGAAGTACCCGGCCCTGGAGAAGGTGCTCAAGCCGGTGATCGCCAAGCTGGACGACACGACCATGCGGCAGCTCAACGCCCAGGTGGACGTCGACGGCGAGGAGCCGAGCAAGGTCTCCGCCGACTGGCTCCGCACCTCGGGCTTCCTCGGCAAATCCGCCACCTGAGGCACGTCACCGCCTGAGGCACCTCCCTGGGCTGAGCTCGTGCCAGGCGCGGCGGCCGGATTCGCGCACGACTCCGGCCTACCCGATCACGGCCCGAAGCACCATCAGCCCAGCAACTCGACCGTGCCCCGTTCGCCGTCCACCCGGATGCGGTCGCCGTCGCGCAACCGCATCGTCGCGTTGCCCGTACCGACCACCGCTGGGATGCCCAGCTCGCGGGCCACGATCGAGGCGTGCGACAGCGGCGCCCCCATGTCCGTCACGACGGCGGCGGCGCGCGGGAACATCGGGGTCCAGCCGATGTTGGTCAGCGTCGTCACGAGGATCTCACCGGGCTTGAGCCGCTCGCCGTCCTCGGGCGAGGAGATCACCCGGGCGACGCCCTCGACGATGCCCGGCGCGCCGGGGAACCCGGTGACGGTGTCGCTGACCGGCGCGCTCCCGCCGCGCGCGTCGTAGATGTCGCTGCGCCTGCCGGGGTCGGCGGCCCAGCGCACCGGGTCGAAGTGGCCGACGATCAGCGTCGGGTACGGCGGCAGCGAGGCGTAGCGTTCGTAGGTCGCCCGCCGTACCGGGACCCGGTCCAGCGAGGACGCGTCACCGTGCAGGAGGCCGAGGATCTCCTCCAGGTAGAGGAAGAACAGGTCGTCTCCGTGCCCCGTGAGCTGCCCGGCCCGCAGCATGAAGGCGCGCAGCACCCAGAACGCCCGCATGTTCTCCGACCTGGCGGTCTCGCGGTCGCGGACGACCTTGTTCCACCGGGTGACCCGGTCCCGCGTCTTGGCTTCCTGGCGGGGATAACGCTGGGCGAACCGCGCCCACGCCTCCTCGCGCGCCTTCTTCTGGCGGGCGAGCAGGGCCTCGGTGTCGGCGCTCATGTCGCGGAACCCGGCGAGCTGGGCGTCGATCCAGGCCGGATCCTCGCCGGGGCGCGGCAGGGAGACCTCGAACTCGTGGGGGCCCCGATGCCCGTACAAGCGGGCGAACGTGTCACGGTCGATCTCACCCCTGGCCAGCTTGCCCAGCCCGAGGACCGGGCCGAGACTGGCCAGCTCGCCGTCGGCGTTGGCGCCGGTGAGCATGGCTTCGGCGTCGACGTCGCCCATCATCTTGCGCAGCTTGTCGCGGGTGTACACGAGCGTGGCCCCGCCCTGCCGGCCGGCGGCCTCCAGCATGCGGCAGCTCGTGACGACGTACGGCTCGATCTCGCGCTTCCACAGGGCGGCCAGTTCGGGGCCGGTCTCCGTGGTGGCGATCCGGGCGCGCAGGTCCTCCGCACGCTGCTGCGCGGTGGCGAGGAAGGCGGGCAGGCCCTTGAGGTTCGTACGGACGCGCTTCTGGATGTTGATGCCCAGCGGCACGACCTTCTTGACGAGCTCCCAGCGGGAGACCGTCAGCAGCGGCACGTCGAGACCGGGCGGCAGCTTGCCGAAGATCTGCTCGACGGCGCTCAGCCGTTTCCGCATGCCGAGCGAGATGGCCATCGTGTACATGACGCTCAGGTTCATGTAGAACCGGCCGCCGATGTTGCCGACCAGGTCGAACCCGGGCAGCGCCGAGGCGGCCATCGCCTCATGGATGAACATGCGGACGAACGACCAGGTCGCGGGTGTCATCACGTCCGGGATGGCCTCACCGAGGTTGCCGCCGGTCCAGAGGTTGACGCCCTTGAGACTGTCGTTCCACTCCTCGACCCGCTGCCTGATGCCGGTGATCGGGCGGGCCTGGACGATGAAGAACGAGCCGTCGCGCCTGGCCCATTCGACGTCCATCGGCGTGCCGTACAGCTCCTCGATGCGCGAGCCGATCGCGGCCAGCTCGGCGGCCTGCGGCGGGTCGAGGACGGCCCGGCGCCGCAGGTCATCGGGGACGGGCTCCTCCCGCGTGCCGGACGGCGTGCGCACGGTCATGACCGTCTTGTCGCCGATCCGCGACTCCGCGACGGCTCCGTCGCGGACCACAACGGTGTCGGGGGTGACCTGGCCGCCGACGACCGCCTCGCCGAGGCCCCAGGAGGCGTTGATCACGATCTCGTCGCGGGCGCCGTTGACCGGGTTCGCGGTGAACAGGACGCCGGCCGCGTCGGCGTCCACGAGCTCCTGCACGACGACGGCCAGCGCCACGTCGTCCTGGGGCACGCCGTTCTGCTCGCGGTAGGCGATGGCGCGGGCGTTCCAGAGCGACGCCCAGCAGCGCTTGACGGCGTCGAGCAGCGCGTCGCCCCTGATGTTGAGGTAGGTGTCCTGCTGCCCGGCGAACGACATGTCGGGCAGGTCCTCGGCCGTGGCGGACGAGCGGACGGCCACGGCCACGTCGTGGCCCAGCGCGTCATACGCCGCACGGATCTCGGCGGCGATCGCGGCGGGCATGTCGTGCCCGGCGAACAGGGCGGCGATCGTGGCGGCGTCGCCGGCGGCGGCCGCGTCGAGGATCCGGTCGTGGAAGTCCGCGACGAACGCGCGGTAGGCCTCGGTGGTGATGTGGAACCCGTGGGGAACGGGCAGTCCCGCCCTGGTCAGCCTGGCCAGGGAAGCGCCCTTTCCCCCCGCTGTCGCGAGGTCGGCGGCGGCATCGTCGAGAGGGAGTAAGGCCCTCACGTGACACGCTCCTTAGCGCCTAGGGAGAGCGCGAGTTTCCGCTGCGCGATCTCCTCGATGGTGTCGAGATAGCCGAGGGTGGCCAGCCTGACCGCCCGCGCGTCGTCGTCCGGCGGCGCGCCGTCCGCGCCCATGGCCCGGATGGCGGTGTCGGCGACCAGCTCGGCGAGCCGGTCCTCCGGCGTCCGCATCTCCTCGGGAAACATGTTCTGCGTGAGCAGGAACCCGTAGACGACCGAGGCGAGGATCGCGAGGAGCTCGGCGGGAGCCAGGTCGGAGCGGAGCACTCCCCGCCCGACCAGCTCGCCGAGATACGCCTCGAACGCGGCGCCCTGCTCGAGCGTGGCCGGACTGCGCTTCTTCTGCCTGCTGAGCTTGCCGAACACCGCCGAGTCGCCCAGGATCAGCGCCTTCATCAACGGCCGTCGCAGCAACCCCCCGACCAGCTCCCGGAGCAACTCGTGCAGGTTCGCGGGCGCGCGCTCGCGGACCTCGCCCAGCAAGCGGACCCGCTCACGGCGGACCAGCGCGCCGAAGAGCAGCTCGCGCGTCTTCCAGTGCAGGTAGATCGTGCCCTTGGCGACGTCCGCCTGCCTGGCCACGTCGTCGATGGTCGTCTTGTCGTAGCCCCAGCGCAGGCACAGCTCGGCGGCGGCGTCGAGGATCCGGTGCGCCCGTTCCAACTGGCGCGCGGGATCCTGCGGGGGCCGGCCGACCTTGGCCATCCGTCTCACCTCAAATGATTGACTAGATGAGACTAGTTGGTCATTTAATTAAGCACAAGTTCAGCCCAGCTTGGCCAGAAGTTGTTCGGCGTCGGCCGCGAAGGTCGAGTCGTCGGTGCCGGCCGCGAGCCGGAGCATCCGCCTGGCCACGGTGAGGTCGCCGTGGGCGTACCGGATCTCCCCCAGGCGGAAGGCGGCCTCGGCGACCAGGTCGGACTGCTCGGTCAGCCCCAGCGTGAGCTCGTAGTAGCGCACGGCCCCGTCACGGTCGTTCAGCCAGTAGCAGAGCTCCCCCAGATGCGCCGCCGCCATGCCCGACTCCGAGTCGCCCGAGTCGATGACCCGCTGGTACCAGCCGAGCGCCTCGGGGAAGTCCCGCTCCCGCTTGGCCAGCGCCCCGAGGTACATCGCCCCGAGCGCGGTGACGTGCCCGGTGCCGAACTCGACCGCCCGGACGTACCACCGGCGGGCCTCGTCCTCGTCCTCGTCGTGGTAGCTGTGGCCGAGCGCGACCATCGCCCTGGCCGCCAGCTCGGCATCGCCCGCGCTGAGCACGCGCCGATAAACCTCCCTGCCCTCGGCCACCTCGCCGCTCCCGACCAGGGCCTGCGCGAACACGCTCAGCGCGGTGGGCTCGCCGCCCTCGGCCGCCTCCCGCAGCGTGCGCAGCGACGCCTCGGTGTCGCCCTGACGGCCCTGGAGCATGCCGAGCAGGCTGCCGAACACCGACCGGACCGGGCTGTCGACGTCACCCGCCTGCCGTTCGGCCAGGTCATAGAAGGCGGCGACGTCGTTCTCGGTGTCGAGGAGCGCCAGCAGCCTGCCGCCCGCGACGAATCGCACGTCCGGGTCCTCGTGCTCGTTCAGCCGCTCGTAGACGGCCCGCGCCCGCGCCGTCTCGCCGAGCTCGGCGAGCCGCTCGGCGACCCCCAGCTCGGTGAAGGCGTCGGAGCCGACCAGCTCGTAGTAGAGGTGGACGGCGTCGGGGTCGTCGCAGAGCTCCGCGAGCTCCCTGGCCTTGACCCCGGCGTGCGGCCCCAGATGCGACAGCACCTGTACGGCCAGCGCGTGCTCGCCCTGCTCGTACGCCTGGTAGGCCAGGGTGCTCAGGTTGTTCAGGGCGGCCTGGGCCAGCTCGTGGGTTGGCTCATGGGCCTCGCGGGCCGACTCGTGAGCCAGCTCGGCGCCGGTCCCCGCGGCGGCGGCGAACGCCTCCGCCGCCCCAAGCGGGTCGCCGTCCTCGTGCAGCCAGCAGCCGAGCTGAAGGCCGCCCCTGGCCACGGCGTCGGCCTCGCCCGACTCGATGGCCAGCCGCGCCTCCCCGGCGGCGGCGGCCGTGTCACCCAGCGCGTGCAGGGCGTCGGCGAGGTCGACCCGCATCCCCGCGCTCGGGTGACCGGTGTCGATCCCCTTGCGGTACATGCCGACCGCGCCCGCCAGGTCATCCGTCGCCCTGCACGCGTCACCCCACACCCAGTAGCCCATGGCCACCGTCTCGGGATCGCCGGTACCGACCGCCAGCTCGGCCTCCGCGGCGACGGCCGCGTACTCCCGCCGCTGGAACAGGTTGACGAGCAGATGGCGCAGACTCGCGAGATCCCCGGCCGCGGCGCCCTGATCGAGCACATCACCGGCGCCCGCCAGATCGCCGCCCTCCTCCAACACCCCGGCCAGCTCAACGGCGGTCGACGGCATCGCGGCCCGCAGCGCCTCGACGGCTCCGTCCAGATCGCCGCGCCGACGGCGGACGGCGGAGACGTCGCGCCACGCCATGAGGGCGATCTCGGCGTCGTCGCTCTCCGTCGCGGGCAGGAGGCACAACTCGGCCTGGCTGTACTGGCCGTCGCGAGCCAGGTCCGAGCCGAGCCCCCGCCTTGCCAACGCGGCCCACCTTGGCCCGCCCAGCTCAATGACCAGCAGGTAGAGCGCCCTGGCGAAGGCGTCGTCCCGGGTCATCCTGGCCATCTCCAGCGTCTCGGCGAACGCCTCATCGATGGAGAACCCGGTAGGAGAGCCAGCCAGCAGGCGGCGTATCTCGGGCGGCTCGCCCGCGTCCAGCGCGAGCAGCAGCCGGGCCATCGACGCCGAGCCGGTCAGCTCGGTCAGAGCCGCCCGCGCACCCTGCCGGTCGCCCTCGGCGGCCAGCACCCACGGCCGCTCCTCCGGCGACGCCGTGCCGAGCCGGACCCGGGCCGTAGCCGCAGCCTGCCGGTCCACGTCCTGAACCGCCGCACGCTGGTAGGCCGAACGGGCGCCGTCCTGGTCACCCGCCTCCTCCAGGCACCGCCCCGCCTCCACCAGCGTGGCACCCGCCGACCCCGGATCGGCCGCCACGGCCCGCTCGAACGCCGCCCGCGCCCCCGCGAGATCGCCGGTCCGCGCGAGGAGACCACCCAGCAGGCACACGGTGTCGGCGCCCGGCGCGATCCCCACCGCGATCTCCGCAGCCGCCAGCGCCCCCTCCAGATCACCGGCATCCCGCAGAAGCCGGGCCAGATACGGTGCCGCCGCATCCCCGAACGCCACCCGCAGCACTTCGCGAGCCTCATGGGTCGCGCCCGTCGCAATCAGAATCTCCCCAAGCCGCAACGCGGCCTCGACCGCCACCTCCCGGTACGCCCCTACCGCGTGCGCCTTTTCAACCCCGGCCGCCATCCCCTGGCCCGCCCCTGCCGCGTGCGCCCTATCGACGTCGGCCGCCATCCCCTGGCCTCCCCCTGCCACGTGCGCCCTATCGACGTCGGCCACCGTCCCCTGGTACGCGAGCGCCTTGTCGGCCCCAGCGGCTGTCCCCTGGTCCTCCGCCGGGCTCGCCGCGGCTGTCCCCTGGTGTCCCGCACCCGACCGATCGTGTGCCTTCGCCGTCTCGCCATACCCCGCCATTACCTTCCGGTACGCCTCGGCCGCCGCGTCGAGGTCGCCGAGGGTGTGCCAGGTCCGGGCGAGGTCGCGGTGCGCGATGGTGGCCAGGCGTTCGTCGGGGCCGGTCGACGCCTGTTGCCAGGCGGTGATCGCGCCGTGCGGGTCGTCGGCGTCGTGGCGCAGGGCGCCGAGGAAGCAGGCCGCCTCCTGCCGGAAGTCCGGGTCGCCCACGTCGAGCACCAGGGACAGCGCCCCGTCGGCGGCGGCCGTCTCGCCCTGCCGGTGCCAGGCGTGCGAGGTCCGCATCGCGAGCATGGCCGCCATCCAGCACCGGCCATCGTCGGATATCGCCTCGAAGACCGCAGCCGCCGCACCGAAGTCGCGGTCGAGCAGGAACCTGGCGTAGCGCCCCGTGTCACCCTCTTCCGGGTGGGTCTCCGGAATGCGGGCGAACGCGGCGCGGGCGCCGTCGAGGTCGTCGATCCGTACCCGGGTGAGGCCGAGCAGCCACGCATTGCGCGGCGCCTGAACCGGGTCGCCCTCGCCGACGAGCCGCTCGTGCAGGCGGCACGCGGCCAGCAGATCGCCCTGGCGCTCGAACAGCCCGAGCAGCGCGCCCATCGCCTCGACCCGCAGCCCCCGGTGGCCGGTCTCCATCGCGGCGGTGAACGCGGCCCGCGCCTCGACCAGGTCACGCTCCCGCGTACTTCCGCCCACGCCCCAAACGCCGACAACACTCCCACCCGCACCCGCGCGCCCAGCCTCGCCCGCACTCCCGCGAGCGCCCGCGCTCGCAACCACGCCCGCACTCTCACCGGCGCCCGCGCTCCCATGCTCACCCGCGCCGAAGTCCTCGCCCAAGTCCTCGCCGGCGCGCTCGCAGAGCAGCTCACCCAGCGCGTACGCCACCCACGGCGCCAACCCGGGATGCCCATCGGCACGGGCCCGGCGCAGCAGTGCGACCGCCTCCTCGGGCTGGTCCTGGTTCACCAGGACGTCCTTGAAGATGGTGGCCGTATACGAGAGCGCGAGCGGATCACCGGAGTCGGCCGCCGCGCGGAACAACTGGGCCGCGTCCGACAGGTCATACCCGATGGACGCCAGCACCTGCGCGAACACCGCGGTGCCGATCGCGGCCGTCACCGGGTTCGGGTGCGCCATGGCCTGGCGGTAGCGGACCAGCCCCTGCTCCCTGCCCAGGCGCTGGTGGTCGATGACCGCCCGCAGCACGGGATGCGGTTCGTCGCCCGATTCGCGGAGCAGGTGCAGGAAGAACTCCGCGCTGAAGCCCTGCAGCAGGTCGTCGCCCTCGGCGACGTACGACAGCAGCTCGTCGGCCTGCTCGCGGTCGCCCTCGCCCAGTTCCAGCTCGGCCAGCGTCATCATGGCCCGGACCGACTGCGTGGCCGCGCCGGAGTCGATGGCCCGGCGCAGCAGCGGCCGCGCCCCGGCCAGGTCACCCGCCTGCAGGTGGCGCAGGGCCTCGTCGACGTCCAGGAGCGCCTGCTCCTCCACCGGGTCGGCGAGCGGCTGCTGCCGCGCCGCGTGGTCGATCAGCAGCGCGGCCTTGAACGCCGTGTCGGGGTCGTCGTGCTCGGCCGCGTCGAGTACGAGCGCCATGAGGCTCTCCCGCTCGTCCGGGTGCCGGTCGAGCAGCAGGCCGAGCAGCGTGAGGCAGATCGACGACCACTCCGACTCCCCTGCCTCCAGTACGGCCCGCAGCGCCGCGAGCGCCTCGGCCACCTCCCCGGCCTCGGTGTGCATCTGCGCCAGGCACGCCTGGGCCTCGACGGCGTACTCGCGCTGACCGCTGGCGATCACCCGGTGGAAGATCGCCTCCGTCGCCGCCACGTCGCCGAGCTGGGCGGTCACCTTGGCCTGCTCGATGAGCGCGGGCAGCCGCTCCTCGGGCCTGGGGTCCTCGGCGGCCGTGGCGTAGGAGGCCACCGCTTCGGCGTACTCGCCGAGATCGACGAGGACCGCGCCGCGCAACCGGTGGGCCGTGGCCAGGTGGTCGGGGTGCCCCACGGCGATCGCGTGCTCGCACACCTCGCGGGCGGCCCCGAAGTCCTGCTCATCGGCGTACATCTGGAAGAGCCGGAACGCCGACAGCGACACCACTTCGGGATCGCCGCAGGTCAGCAACTGCCGGTAGTCGTCCTCGTCCTCCGCCAGCTCGTACAGGTCGCGGGCCGTACCGGGATCGTGGGGGGCGAAGTCGGGCAGCTCCAGCTGGGCGGCCAGCTCGGCCACGGCGGGACTGTCGCACCGGCGCGCCCGTTCCAGCGCCTCCGTCGCGCCCTGGGCGTCGCCCATCTCGGTCAGTACGAGGACCAGCGCCGTCTCGGCGAGCGCGGCCACCTCGAAGTCGGCGCCGTCGGAGGCGATCATCAGCACCCGGTAAGCGGCGGGCCATTCCCGCGCGGCGATCAGCATCATGCTCATGGCGATGGCCGACCGCTGCCCGAAGACCGGGTCGCCCGACTGGATCACCGACCGGTGCGCGGCCTCGGCCCCGTCGAGGTCGCCCTGCTCCTCCAGCAGGCAGGCCAGCAGATGGGACGCCTCGGGATCCGCGGTGGCCGCGTTCTCCCTGAACAGCACCGCCGCCGCACCGAGATCTCCCGCTTCCCAGTACCTCATCGCCGCGGCGAGCTGTTCTGACTCCATGCTGTACTCCCAAGTCATCTAATAATGTGAAAAAGCTACATGTGTAGTCGCTTGGTTACAGCACATTCTCCGGATCTCCGGACCTGGGGCCATCACCGCTCGGAGCGCCGTAGCGTAGTCCCCATGGCTAGAGCGTTCTGGATCGACCAGGAGTTCGACAGGGATCGTGACGGGCGCTACGCCGTACACGTGCGCAAGAACCTCGAAGAGTTCGAGTGGGGGGACATCGCGCCGGTCAGGTTCGCCTGCGCGGCCTGGCGGCTGGCCACGCCGCCGTCACTGAACCCCGGCTACGTGCGCTGGGACCGCCGCATCCTGGAGGCGACCTGCGACCGCAACACGTGGGACGGCACTCTCAACGCGCGGATCCGGCTGGTCTCGCCGCTGCCCGAGGAGCTCACCCGCTCGCGGACGTGGTGGCGCGACCGCGGCTGGCTGGGCTGGCAGGAGACGTTCGGCCAGTACGTCGAGCCGACGCAGCAGGACCTGGCCAGGAGCCCGTTCCTGCGGGCGACGCTGCTGGTCGAGGTGCCGGTGCCGCTCGACGACCTGCCGTCGGAGCCCGAGGGGCCGCATGACCAGGTCGAGCAGAGCGCGGAGCGGGTCCTGGTGGTGCTGGTGCGCGAGCTGAACCAGCTCGTCGCGCCCATCCTCGATCAACTCGGCTGACAGCACGCCTGACCGGTCGCCGAGTTCCAGGGCTCGCCGGTGACGACGGCGACGATGCGGGTGCCGGGCTGGAAGGCGCCCTGTCGTACGAGGTCGAAGACGCCGTAGAGCATCTTCCCGACGTACACCCCTTCGACCCGATATTTCGCGATGAAGTCGTCGAGAACCGGAGTCGAGCGGGCGTAGCCCCCGAAGTGGTAGTCCAGGTTGACCGACCAGTTGGACCACACGCGCCCGTAAGCCTCGCGCTGCAGGCGCGCGACCTCACCGTCGAGGAACCCGGCCCCCTTCAGCACCGCGAACCCAATCGCCCGCCGCCCCTCCGGCAACCCGGCCGCGATCCCGGCCAGGGTGCCACCCGTGCCGACCGCGCAGCAGATCACGTCGTAGTCGCCACCGATCTCGCCGGGCAGCTCGGCGCACCCGCGCACGGCCGCCGCGTTGCTGCCGCCCTCGGGCAGGATCGCCACGTCGCCCCACCGCTCGCGTAGCGCGGCCTGTACCTCTGGCGTGTGCTTGAGCCGGTATGTCCCCCGGTCGAGGTACGTGAGCCGCATGCCGCAGGAGGCCGCGTACGCCAGCGACGAATTGAGCGGCAACCGCTCCTCGCCGCGGATGACCCCGATCGTCTCGAACCCATCCCGCCGCCCGGCCGCCGCGACAGCCCTGATGTGGCCGGAGTAGGCGCCACCGAACGTGAGCACGCGCGGGTGGCCCAGGTTGTACTTGAGCTTGCGCGCCTTGTTGTCGTCGCGGACGAGAAAGACCCGGACAGAGGCGAGCGCCGGATCCACCAGCTCCTCCATGGCGCTAGTCTACGGTCGGAGCTTTGTTGAGGAGTGTTGGATTATGCGCGTTACCGATGCTTTCCGTGCCGCCTTCGGTGCCGACCCGCGTACCGTCTGGCACGCGCCCGGCCGGGTCAACCTGATCGGCGAGCACACCGACTACAACGACGGCTTCGTCCTGCCCTTCGCGGTGCCGTGGGGCGTCACGGCGGCGGTCAGCCCGCGCGACGACGGCACGATCCGGCTGCTGTCCCTGCAGTCGCCCGGCGACCCGGTGGTCATCTCCAGCCACGAGGAGTCCCGCGGCTGGACCCGCTACGTGGTCGGCGTCCTGGCCATGCTGGGCGACCGGGTACGCGGCGCCGACATCGCCATCGACGGCGACATACCCCCGGGCGCCGGGCTCAGTTCGAGCGCCGCGCTGGAGGTGGCCGTCGCCTCGGCCCTCGACGACCTCTACGACCTGGGCATGACGCCCATGGAACGCGCCCTGCTCAGCCAGCGGGCGGAGAACGAGTTCGTCGGCATGCCGTGCGGCATCATGGACCAGGCCGCGTCCGCGCTGAGCGCCGAGGGGCACGCGCTGTTCCTCGACTGCCGCTCGCTCGGCTCCCGCAACATCCCGCTCGACCTGGCCGCACACGGGCTGACCATCCTCATCATCGACACGCGGGTGCACCACGAGCACGCGGGCGGCGAGTACGCCAAGCGCCGCGCGGAGTGCGAGTCGGCGGCCCGCAAGCTGGGCGTCCCGGCGCTGCGCGACGTCACGGACCTGGCCGGGGCCCTCGACCTGCTGCAGGGCGACGAGCGCAAGCGCACGATGCACATCGTCACCGAGAACCACCGCGTCGAGGCGCTCGTCGGCCTGCTGCGGGCGGGGGCGATCACGGAGATCGGGGCGCTGCTGAACGCGTCCCACCTATCACTGCGCGACCAGTACGAGGTGTCGTCGCCGGAGCTGGACCTGGCCGTGGAGGCGTCCCTGCGCGGCGGCGCCCGGGGCGCCCGCATGACGGGGGGCGGCTTCGGCGGCTCGGCGATCGCGCTGGTGGCCGACGAACGCCTGGAGGCGGTGAAGGAGTCGGTGAGCGGGGCCTACGCGGAACGCGGCTGGCAACCCCCCCGCTTCCTCCCCGCCACCCCATCCTCAGGTGCTCGCCGCATTTCTTGACCGCTTGCCGCCGTTATGTGCACACCGGCACCGTCTGGGTGGTTCTCTCCTGACTACAGGGGCGGGAAGTTCGGCAGGCGGCGTTCCAGGAAGCTTGCGACGCCCTCGGCGAAGTCCGGGCGGTTGAAGGAGGCGAGCATCTCCTGGGTCGCCGTCTTGGCCGATTCTTCCAAGGTGACGTTCCAGTCGTTCCACACCTGGCGCTTGATGATGGCCATGGAGGCCGGGGAGCTGTGGATCGCGAGCTCTCTGGCGTACTCCTGGGCCGTGGCGAGCAGCGCGTCTCCTGGGACCGAGCGGTTCGCCAGGCCGAGTTCGTATGCTTCCGCGCCGGTGAAGACCCTGCCCGACAGGAGGATGTCCATGGCTCTCTGCTGGCCCATGAGGCGAGGGAGGATCCAGGACAGGCCGTACTCCGCGATCAGGCCGCGGCGGGGGAAGGCCGTGGTCCATTTGGCGTCCTCAGCCGTGAAGATCAGGTCGCAGGCCAGCGCGTGGACCACGCCCAGACCGGCGCAGGCGCCGTTGACGGCGGCGATGATCGGCTTGGCGATGGTCGTGGGGAAGGTGTTGGGGCGCGGATCCGGGGTCTCGTCGTAGGTGCCGGCCTGGAGGGCGCTGAGCGTCTGGAAGTCGGCGCCCGAGCAGAAGCCCTTACCCGCGCCGGTCACCACGATGGCCCGCACGTTCGGGTCTTCCTCGGCCTCCTGGAGAAGGTCGAAGTAGCACCGGCCCATCGCGTCCGTCCAGGCGTTGAGCCTGTCGGGGCGGTTGAAGGTCAGTGTGAGCACGCCTTGATCCGCCGAGGAGAGAACGAGTTCCGCCATGGGGCAACAGAATCAGATTCTAGTGGTGGAACGCAAGAAGGCCGAGGCCGCTCCACGCCCCGGCCCCGCCGCCTGGGGCCGGGTGATCAGCCGCTGTGGTGGACGAACGCCGGAGTCAGCGTGGGGTTGTCGTAGTAGCGGTGGAAAACGCGTGTGGCGCCGCCGGAGATCGGCGGCACGATCCACGACCAGTCCGCCGGGCAGACGCGCCCCGCCTTCTCCTCCCGCTCCAGGTGCGTAAGGAACCGGTTCGACTCCGTATGGTGGTCGGTCATCGTGACCCCCGCCTGCTCGAACGAGTGCAGCACGGCCACGTTCAGCTCAACCAGTGCGTGGTCGCGCCACAGTGACCGATCGGTGGCGGTGTTCAGCCCCAGACGCTCGGCGACCACCGGCAGTTGGTCGTATCGGTCGACGTCGGCGAGGTTGCGGGCGCCGATCTCCGCCCCCATGTACCAGCCGTTGAAGGGCGCGCACGGATAGCACAACCCGCCGATCTCCAGGCACATGCTGGAAATGGCCGGCACGGCATGCCAGCGCAGCCCCAGCTCGGCGAACCACGGATATTCCGGATGCGTGAAGGGCACCTCCAGAACCGCGTCGCCCGGCAGATTACACAGCAGCGGCCGCCCCGCCTCCGGCTGGATGACCAGCGGCAGCACCTCGAACCTCCCCTCCCCGCCACGCCAGCCGAGCCCCCTGACCATCGTGGTGAAGTCGACATGGCGGGGATCCCCGACGATCGAGCCGTCCCGCAGGCGATGCCCGGCGTACCGGATGAGCTGCTCGTTCAGCACCCGGAGCCCGCGCCTCTCCGGCGTGTCCGGCGGGAACACGGTGATCGTCGGCCGAATCCGCCCATCACCCGTCGCGGCGCGCAGATGAGCCACGCACTCGATGGCCACGCCTTCAGCACTGTTCACCTGCCTGCGGTCGCGTACCCTCAACGACCGCCAGTAGAGCCGCCCGATGCAGCGGCTGCTGTTGCGCCAGGCCACCCTGGCCCCGAACTGAAGCTCCTCGAACGTATGGACATAGGTCCCATGACGGGCCACGTCCCTGGCGACCTCACGCAGACGCGCGTGCACGTCGCCGGCGCCGGGATTCTCGGCGTGGAAGAGCCTGATGAAGCGCTCCGCCTCGCGGATGTCGATCGTTTGCTCGATGAGGGTCTGTACGGCGATGGCATCGAAGGGACGCAGGGACCTGATCCAGGTACGCAACGCAGTAACCAGCACTTTTCCATCAACGGAGCGCCCCGCCGATTCCGGGTCGGCGACACCTCCTTGCAGGCGGCGCCCTCTCCACACCGCCTTCGCAACGTGCCCGCAGCTCCTGCCATCCTTCACCGTCCGATAGCCGTTTGTCCCGGCAAATCAAAAATCCAGTGATCTTATGACTACAAAGCGTGAATGACGGTGGCTCTGTTCATCATCAGACCGCCTTGGACGGTCTCTCCATCCCAGAACCGGATACAGGCATCATTCGGACAGAGAATCCCCGGATCGCCCTGCTCCAGCGCCGCCATTGCGTCGATCCGAGCACGTTGGGATACCTCGGACCTCGAACGCCATGGTGGCTCACCACCAGTTGAGTGGGGCACCTGACTCGTCATAGACGTTGCCGTATGTCCAGCCGTTGCCGGTCGCCATGGACCAGCTGCTCATGATCGACTCGACACGAGGGAACCCGATCTCAGCTGGGACCGTCACGACGAGAAATCTTCAGTCGGCAGGAGCCTCGACCACGCCACCAACAGACGCGAATGCCCGACGCAGCGCATCAACCTGGTCAGTGCCGAACGCCTCGTGCTCCACGAACGCCAGAATGGCCAGATTGCCACCATGCTCGATGACCTGAGACCGACCGTGCTCGTCCACCTCAACCAGGTCACCGGCAGCACAGCCCGCAACCAGGGCAGGCGTGGCCATGATCCGGTATCGAGCATCCGGGAGCGGCAGAACGTGCACAGGTTCGAAAACGGGCTGCCCTGAGGGAGTCGTACCGGCCAGCAAATTCAGGTGCACGGGGTGGAGTGGCTCCCTTGCCGGCTCCCGGAACGACTCAGGCCCCCTTCCTTGATCAAGGAAGGGGGCCTGAGCTCTGTGTACCAAAGCTCCCGCGATAGGACTCGAACCTATAACCTGCCGGTTAACAGCCGGCTGCTCTGCCGTTGAGCTACGCGGGATCGAACGTTGTGCCCTGATCGGCTGGCCTTGCGGTCCGCTTCCCTTGGGCGCACGAATAGATTAGCGCACTCCAGGAGTGCGTGTCGCATCGTCAGCGGGGTAGTCCGGAGACAGCGGAGGTGCAATATGCGTTATCGGATGACGTTCGTCATTGGGCTCGCTGTCGGCTACGTCCTGGGAAGCCGGGCTGGTCGCGAACGCTATGAGCAGATCAAGCGGGCGGCCCAGCGTGTTGCCGACAGTCCCAGGTTCCAGGAGACCGCGGGGGTGGTCGGCGCGCAGGTGTCGAAGGCGGCCGGAGCGGCCAGGTCGAAGGTGGGTGACACGCTCCAGCATCGGATCCCGTTCCTCAACAAGCACGACCACGCCGACACCGGCACCGGCTGGCCCGGAGAACAGGTCACCGAGAAGAAGGCCAACGAAACCGGCATCCCTTACTGACACGGTCGGCCCCGGGCATGGGACCCATGCCCGGGGCCCCACTCACACGCCCATGCTGCGCCGTACGCCCTCAAGGGCCTGTTCGGCCTGTGCCCGCACGCCCGGGTCGTCCGGGTCGAGACCTTCGTCGAAGACGAGGGTCCACCCCAGCACCTCGCCGCCGGGCCGGCGCCTGGCCACCAGCCGTACCCCGCCACGCCCGGGCAGGTCCACGTGCTTGTTCACCACGATGGTGGCGTTGACCCGCTCCCGCACCGTCTCGGGCAGCAGCCGCGGCTCCGGCAGCAGCACGCGGTGCCTCTCGCCGGACATGGTGAGGACGTTCAGCCCCTCCTCGTCCCAGCCGGCCCGGTCGATCGTCTCGTACGGCACGCGAACCCCGCCGGGCAGGTGCAGCGCCAGGTTCGTGGCCACCACGTGCCCGTCGCCGGTGGCGGCGAAGGTCAGCACCCGCTCCCCCGGCTCGGTGACCAGGGCCTTGCGGACGTCGGCGGGCAGGCGGCGAAGGAAGCTCATTCCTTCACGCTATCGGCGAGCAGGTCGAGGGTCAGCGCCGCACTCCAGGAGAAGTCCCTGCACCCCCGGCCGCTGCCGTCGAACGGGTCGAAGCACTCGCGGAACCCGGCCTGCCTGACCAGGCGGAGCGTGCCGTTGGTGAGCTGCTGGCTGAGCGAGTCGAGCGCGTGCACGGCGGCGGCCCGGCGCAGCAGCCAGTTGGTGTTCACCCAGGACGGGCCGCGCCAGTAGCGGGTGCGGTCGAACTGGGCCGCGCGGATCTCGCAGCTGGGCACCGGGTAGCCGGTGGCGCCCATGAACCTGGCCGATTCGAGCACGTCGATGGCCGCTCGGACGCGGTCGCTGGGCAGGCCGGGGTCGAGCAGCGGGCCGAAGCCGCCGACCGTACAGACGCGGATGAGCCGGTCGGCGCGCAGGTCGCGGGCGTAGAAGCAGCCGTCCCAGAGGCGGTCGAGGAGCGCCTGTCTGATGCGTTCGGCCTGCTCGGCGTGGGGCACCGGGTCGGCGTGGGCCAGCGGCGCCAGGTCGGCCAAGGCCAGGCAGGAGGCGAGCCAGATCCCGTTGAACATCGGGTCCTCGATGGCGAACGGGTGCTCGTCGCGCAGGTATTCGGACCGATAGCCGGCGTTGCGGTATCGCAGGGCCAGCCAGACGTAGCGGTCGTGGTCGCTGTCGGGGTGGCGCTCGTCGAGTTCGACGTTGCGGTAGCCGTACCTGATCTCGGGCAGCGCGGCGAGCGCCTGGTCCCAGGCCGGGCTGTCGTCCATGCCCGACTCCCAGGGGTGCACGATCGCGGCCAGCCCCGAGCCGCCGAGGTCGCGCGCGGCGGCCAGGTAGGCGTGCTGGGCGGCCAGCGCCGGAAACGCCCGCCTGACGAAGTCGCCGTCGCCGGTGTGCCGGTAGAGCCACCACAGGGCCAGCCCCTGCAGCGGTGGTGAGGTGAGGCCCGAGGTGAGTACGCGCGGCGCGGCGTCGTGGTCCTGCGAGCGCCAGACCGAAGGGCCCGGGAAGTACGCCTCGGGAGTGTGGAAGACGATGTGCGGCACCATGCCGGTCGCCCACTGCCCGGCCAGCAGGCTGAGCAGCTCGGCTCTGGCCCGGTCAGGCCGGTGTCTGGCCAGGCCGATCACCACGAACGCCGAGTCCCAGCTCCACTGGTGCGGGTAGAGACCTGGGGCGGGAACGGTGGAGGTTCCCGTCCAGTTAGCCTCGAGCACGGACAGTGCCTCGCGCCCGAGCGCGTCGTCGTCGACCGCGGGCCGCGCCTCCATCAACCCACTATGCGCCGCCGAGCCGCAGGAAGCCAGGTGGCTACGTCCGGACCCACTTGGACACGAGCATGATCCCGAAGGCCACGGCACCGATGATGAGGCCCCACTTGAGCAGCGTGAAGGCGAAGCCCACGAGGGGGCCGATGAGGATGAACACGGCGATGATCGCCAGGATTCCGAGAAGTATGCGTCCCATGCCTAAGACGCTACGAGATCCTTTAAGCGAATTGCAGGTGAGACAGGGTTGAATCAGGGACAAGTCAGGGTCTTCCCTACCTTCGGAACCAACCGGTCGGTTTCACCGTTTAGCCGGTAGACAACGGGGCGTGGGGGCCCGTATCACGGGGAGCGTGATGAGTCTCGGACCACCCATGAGTAGGGAGGGCGCGGAGTACGCGCTGCGCGCTCGTTCCGACGAGCGTGACCGCATCTCCGGCGACCTGCTCGATCTTGAAGCGCACACCACCTATCAGTTACTCAAGGGCGCCTCCTTACGCGGCCCGACCCAGACCCGCTGGGCCACCGCACAGAACGCGCTCGCCACGTTGTGGGCGCTTTACGACACCTACCGGGGCGTATTACGCACGGCCGAACAGGTCAAGGGCCCCCGCGGCCGCCTCGGCGCGGAGCAGCTCATCACCTTGACCGAGCTGCTCGTCGGCCGCTCGGTGGTCCTGAAGGCCGCCGCCAAACCGGTCGAGGAGCGGTCCCTGCTCCCCCAGCCGGACGAGCGGCTCACCCTGGACGAGACCGTCGCCAGGATGGATGCCGCCTTCCAGCTGGCCACGGACGTGCTGACCGAGATCGACACGGTCTGGACCGCGGTGCTGCCCCGCCTCGACGCCGCCGACGCCGAGCTGCGCGTGGTGAGCGACCTGCAGCGGCAGCTCGGCGAGACCCTGGACCTGAGCCAGGCGGAGACCGACCTGAAGCGGATGCGCGCCGCCGTACTGGAGGACCCTCTCGGCTCGGCCCCACCCGAGCACGAGCTGGCCCGCGTCACCGGCGCCCTGGCGAGCGCCCGCGCGGACCTGGAGCGGGCGCTGCGGGTCAGCCAGGAGTACGGCAGGCGGCGCGAGGAGCTGGTGGCCGCTCTGGATCGGGTACGGGCGGCCGAGAGCGGTGCCAGAGTGGCCCACGGCACGGTCGTCGCCAAGATCGCCCTGCCACCGCAGGCACAGCCGCGTAGCAAGGTGGAGGCGCTGGCCGGCGAGCTCGACGCGCTCGACGCCTCGACCGGCACCTGGCTCGACAGGTCCGGCCGGTTGACGGCGCTGGAGCAGGGCGCCGAACAGGCCGCCCAGCAGGCGCAGGCCACGGCGAAGGCACTGTTCGGGCTGATCGGCAGGCGGGACGAACTGCGCGGGCTGCTCGGCGCGTGCCAGGCGATGGCGGTGCGCAAGGGCCTGGCGGAGGACCCGGCCGCCACCGGGCTGTACGACCGGGCGCGGCTGCTGCTGTGGAGCGCTCCCTGCGATCTGACGAAGGCGGCACAAGCCGTCGACCTGTACCAGCGTGCGATCCACGGAGGTGGCCGATGACCCGATGCGCCCAGCCAGGCTGTACGGGCACGATCGAAGATGGCTACTGCGACCTGTGCGGGCACGCGGCGACAGCCGCCGCACCCGTGTCCACCCCCTCATCGGCCGCCACGCCGTCCCCTGACACCCGGCCGGTGAGCCGGCCGACGACCGGCCCGCTGAGCAGTGGCCGGTCGCGGGCCGGCGTGCTGGGCGAGCTGGCCGACCTGCCGTCGGTGCCCTACCGGGATCCGGCCGGCGCGATCATGGCCAATCCCGAGGTGCCGGAGGAGAAGCGGTACTGCGCCAACCCGGCGTGCGGCGAGCCGGTCGGCCGCTCCAGGCAGGGACGCGCCGGGCTGCCCGACGGGTTCTGCCCGCACTGCCGTACCCAGTTCTCCTTCACCCCCAAGCTGGGCCAGGACGACCTGGTGGCGGGCCAGTACCGGGTGCTGGGCTGCCTGGCCCACGGCGGCCTCGGCTGGATCTACCTGGCCGCCGACGAGAACCTCGACGGCCGCTGGGTGGTGCTCAAGGGCCTGCTGAACACCGCCGACGCAGAGGCGCTGGCGGCGGCGGAGGCCGAGCGCAAGTTCCTCACCACCGTCGACCACCCGAACATCGTCAAGATCATCAACTTCCAGCGCTCCGCCGGCCTCGGCTACATCGTCATGGAGTACGTCGGCGGCCAGTCGCTGCACGAACTGCGCCGCCAGGGTCCGCTGCCCCTGCGCGAGACGCTGATGTACGGGCGGGAGATCCTGCGCGCGTTCGGCTACCTGCACGAGCAGGGCCTGGTCTACTGCGACCTCAAGCCGGCCAACGTGATCAGGGTCGGCAGGCGGCTCAAGCTCATCGACCTGGGCGCGGTCCAGCGTGTCGGCTCGCCGCCGGGCACGTCCTGGGCCACGGTCGGCTACCACGCGCCCGAGCTCGACACCCGGCCCTCGTCCGTCGCCTCCGACCTCTACACGGTGGCCAGGACGCTGGCGGTGCTGACCATCCCGTCGTTCAGCCCGGCCAAGGGCGGCGCGGAGAACCCGCTGCCGGCCGACTGCGGCAACGAGTCGTTCGCGCGGCTGCTGCGCCGGGCGACCGCGCCGGATCCCGCCGCCAGGTTCCAGAGCGCGGAGGAGATGGAGGAACAGCTCGTCGGCGTACTGCGCGAGATCAGCGCGGTGACGGACGGCGTGCCGTACCCCGCGCAGTCGCCGATGTTCGGGCCCGAGCGGCTCGCGGCGGGGGCGGCGCTGGCCGCCGATCGCGGGCGGGTGTTCGACGGGCTCGACCCGCTGGAGGCGGCGGCCGCGCTGCCGGTGCCGCTGGCCGACCCCGCCGACCCGGCGGCGGGCGCGCTGGCCGGCCTGGTCGGCCGCGATCCCGACGCACTGGTCAGCCAGGTCGAGGGGATGGCGCAGACGCCCGAGACGCTGCTGACCAAGGCCCGGCTCCTCGCCGAGCAGGGCACGGACCAGGCGATCCAGGCGCTGGACGAGGCCGGGCGGGCGCTGCCCGGCGACTGGCGGGTGACCTGGTACCGGGCCGTTCACCTGCTGGCCGCGCGGCAGGCCGGCCGGGCGGCGCAGATCTTCGACGAGTGCTTCTCGCTGCTGCCCGGCGAGTGCGCGCCCAAGCTGGGGCTGGCGTTCGCGCTGGAGTGCGTGAACGACAACCCGGTCCGCTGGTACGAGAGCGTGTGGCGTACCGACCACTCCTACGTGAGCGCCGCGTTCGGGTTGGCCAGGGCGGGCCGGATCGGGGTGCTCGACGAGGTGCCCGTCACCTCGAGCCATCGGGTGGCCGCGCAGCTCGCGGTCGTGGCCGCGGTGGCCAGAGCGCCCGGCACGGACCCGGGCAAGCCGAACGAGCTGTCGGCCGCGGCCGACCGCCTCGACGACCTCACCCACCTCGACCCGCGCCGCCGCGAACTGCTCATCGCCGAGCTGCTGGAGAGCGCGCTGTCCTGGCTCGACACCGGCAAGCCGCCAGGCGGGCTGAAACTGGCCGGCGCCGAGTTCACCGAACCCGGTGTACGCAAACAGCTGGAAGGCATCTTCCGCCGCCTGGCCGTGGCCGCGAGCTCCCGCCAGGAGCGCCAGGCCCTCGTCGACCAGGCCAACGCCGTCCGCCCCCGGACGTGGGTGTGATGGACCACACCGCCGCCCCGCGGGCGGACGTGCGCTGCCCGGTCTGCGAGGCCCCCGTGCTCACCGGCGACGCCTTCTGCGAGGCATGCGGTCATCCACTCGGAGCGCCTTCCTGTACGTCCTGCGGCGCGCCGGCCGTGGACGCGGACGGCTACTGCGAGCGGTGCGGCCTGCGTCAGCCCACCGGCCGGGACCACACCGAGCTCACGCTCGACAACGGCACGGCGGGCGTGACCGACAAGGGACTGCGCCGCAGCCGCAACGAGGACGCGATGGCGCTGCTGTCCACGGACACGCGGACCGTGGTCCTGGTCTGCGACGGCGTGGGCAGCTCGCCCCGCGCGGACGAGGCGTCGGCGGCCGCCGTGGAGACGGCCTGCGCCGCTCTGGCCAGGGGCATGTCCGCCGAGGAGGCGTTCGACCTGGCCGGGCGGGCCGTCGGCAAGCTGGCCACCTCGGTGGACGACGCCCCTGCCTGCACCTACGTCTCGGCGGTCGTCGAAGGCGGCCGGATCACGCTCGGCTGGGCGGGCGACTCCCGCGCGTACTGGCTGTCCCCCGGCGTCCGACCGGCCGCGAAAGATCCGTCCGTCGGCACCCAACCGGTCAACGCGGACCCGACCGCCGGCATCCGGCCGGCCGGCCCCGACCTGACCGCCGCCACCCCACCGGTCAACACCGACCCGGCAGCCGCCACCCCACCGGCCGACGCCGAGTCGACCGCCACCACCCGTCCGGTCGGGGCACAACCGCCCGCCGGGACCCGACCCGCCCAGGCCGGTCCGCCGCCAGGCGTCCGGCTGACCGGCATCCAGTTGACCGAGGACGACGCCGCGCCCACGGGCGAGATCACCGCCTGGCTCGGCGCCGACTACGGCGACGTCCGCCCGCACGTCCGCGTGCTGGAGCCGGAGCACCCGGGCCTGCTGCTGGTGTGCAGCGACGGCCTGTGGCGCTACCTCGACGGCTACACCTTCCCTTCCACCGGCAGCCCTCTGGACATGGCCCGCGCGATGCTGCGCCACGCGCTCGACTCCGGCGGGCAAGACAACGTGACCATCGTCCTGATCCCTCTAGGAGACGCACATGGGTGACCAGCCCACCTTCACCCTCCACATCGACCAGAACAAGTACCTCCCGATCGACGGGCGCGAGGTGCACGCCATCCTCACGATCAACTCCACCGGCGAGGTGACCACCACCACGGCCGCCGCCCCGGCCGAGGCCGCGGAAGTGATCATCATCGACACGTCCGGGTCGATGAGCGGCGGCAAGATCCGGGAGGCCAGGCAGGCGGCCGCGACGGCCGTGCAGACGCTGCGCGACGGCGTCCTCTTCGCGGTGATCGCCGGAACCGACCGGGCCAGGACCGTCTACCCGCGTGGCCCCGAGCTGGTCAGGGCCAACGCGGCCACCCGGGCCGAGGCGCAGCGGGCCATCGGCCAGCTGTCCGCCGGCGGCGGCACCTCGATCGGCCAGTGGCTGCAACTGGCCGCCCAGATGCTGTCGGCCCATCCGAACGCGATCAGGCACGCCATCCTGATGACCGACGGCCAGAACAACGAGCGCGCCGACGTGTTCGCCGCCGCGCTGGCCCGCTGCGAGGGCGCGTTCGTCTGCGACAGCCTCGGCGTCGGCGACGACTGGGTGCCCGCCGAGCTGCGCAAGGTCGCCGAGGCGCTGCTGGGCACGTTCGACTTCGTCAGGAACCAGGGCGACCTGGCCGACTTCTTCCGCACGCTCACCCAGACCTCGATGAGCAAGACCGTGGCCGAGCTGGTGATGCGGGTGTGGGTGCCGCAGACGGCGACGCTCAAGTGGGTCAAGCAGGTCTCGCCCACGCTGCTCGACCTGACCGGCAAGCGCACCGACGTGAACCCGCTGACCGGCGACTACCCGACCGGCTCGTGGGGCACCGAGGACCGCGAGTACCACCTGTGCGTCGAGGTGCCGCCCGGCCAGATCGGCAGTGAGATCCGCGCGGGCTGGGTGAAGCTGCTCCGCCCCGACACCCAGGAGGTCTTCGCCAGCGGCAACGTGCTCGCCCAGTGGACCGACGACCTCGCCCAGTCCACCCGGATCAACGGCAAGGTCGCCCACTACACCGGCCAGGCCGAGCTGCACGAGCTGATCCAGGACGGGCTGAGCGCCCGCGCGGCCGGCGACGTCGACAAGGCGACGGCCCGGCTGGCCAAGGCCAAACAGCTCGCCGTCGATTCGGGGCGCGAGGACACGGCCAGGCTGCTCGACAAGGTCGTCGAGGTGGATCCGGCCTCCGGCACCGCCCGGCTGCGCAGGAACGTCGACAAGGCCGACGCCATCGAGCTCGACACGGGCTCCGTGCGTACCAGCAGGCTGCGCAAGGACGGGGAGGGCAGCTGATGGCGACCTGCCCACAGGGCCACGCGTCGGGTGACGACGAATACTGCGACGTCTGCGGCCTCCAGATGGCCGGCTCCGCGGCACCGGCCGCGGCCGCCGGCCCGGCCGCCTCCTCCGCGCCCTCCGGGGCCGGAGCAGCGGTGGAGAGGTGTCCCGTCTGCCAGACGCCGCGTGCCGGGCAGTTCTGCGAGGTGTGCGGCCACGACTACTCCGGCACGGCGCCTTCGCTGGCGCCCGTGTCCGGCGCCCGCTGGGAGGCGGTCACCGCCGCCGACCGCGGCTACTACGACCAGGTGATCGCCGAGGGCGGCCCCGACGCCCACGTCGTCGCCTTCCCGCCGTACTGTCCCGAGCGGTCCTTCGCGCTGTCGGGCGAGCAGGTACGCATCGGCCGCCGCAGCCGGGGCCGCGACCTGCGGCCGGAGATCGACCTGACCGGGCCGCCGGAGGACCCCGGGGTGTCCCACCTGCACGCCGTGCTGCTGGCCCAGCACGACGGCTCGTGGACGCTCGTAGACCCGGGCTCCGCCAACGGCACCCAGGTGAACGGCAAGCCGGTCATGGTCAACGTGCCGGTCCGGGTGGGCGCGGGCGACCGCATCCACCTCGGCGCGTGGACCGTCATCACGATCCGCGAGGGCACACCATGACCGCCGTCCAGACCGTGCAGGCCCCGCCGGGGACCCCGGCCCCGGCGCGCCGGAGCGTGCCGGGCCGGATCCGGGTCATCTCCGGCATCACCGTGGCCTCCCTGGCGCTGCTCTTCGCCGCGCTGGCGGCCGGGAGCACGAGCGCGCGCGACGGGCTGACGGTGATCGGCCGCGACGCGGGCCCGCAGGTGGTCGCCACCGCCGGCCTGTATCTCGGGCTGAGCGACATGGACGCGCAGGTCGCCGACGCGCTGCTGATGGGCAAGGAGTACGGCGAGCAGCGCCGGGCCGCCATCGCCCAGTACGAACGGCGGCGCTCCGAGGCCAACCAGGCGCTGCTGAAGGCGTTCGAGCTGTCCGGCGACAACCCCGCCGAGCGGCAGACCGTCCAGTCCGTGCTCGACGGCCTCGGCCGCTACGAACGGCTGGCCGGGCAGGCGCTGCTGCTCGACACCCAGGCCGATCACGCGGCCGGCCCGCCGCCGCAGAATGTGGTCGAGGTGTACCGGCAGGCCACCGACCTGATGCGGCTGGTCCTGCTCCCCCAGGCCTACAACCTGACGCTGGAGAGCGGCACGATCGTGCGGCGCACCTATGACGAGAAGAGCGTCATGGTGCCGGCCGTACGGTTCGCGGTGATCGTGGCCGGGCTGCTGGCGCTGGGCTGCCTGATCTGGCTGCAGGTCTTCCTGGCGCGGCGCTTCCGGCGGGTGTTCGGGCCGGCGCTGCTGGCCGCGACCGTCGTGACCATCGTCGCGCTGGTCGCCGGGGTGAACGTGCTCGGCCGGGACCTGCGAGAGCTGCGCACCGCCAAGGCCGACGGCTTCGACTCGGTGCTCACGCTGGCCAGGGCCCGCGCGATCAGCAACAGCCTGCACGGCGACCAGAGCCGGTTCCTGCTCGACAAGGGCCGGGCCGACACCTACGAGCACACCTTCCTCGACAAGTCGCAGTCGGTGATCTACCTGGAGGCGGGCAACCTCGACGGCTACCAGGCCAAGGTGGCGCAGGGCGCCAAGCACTTCCTCGGCCTGCTGGGCACCGAACTCGGCGGGAGCGACGGCGAGCGGGCGCTCGAGGCGTACACCCGCTTCCAGGACGCCGACGCCAAGTTCCGCGCCCTGGCCGCCAGCGGTCAGGCCAGTGAGGCCGTCTCGGCCAGGCTGGGGACGGTGCGCGAGTCCTTCGACGCCTACGACAAGGCGCTGCTGAACCTCGCCGAGCAGCATGAGGCCGTGTTCAAGCAGGCCACGGACGCCGGCGAGAGCGCGCTCGACAACCTGTGGCGGCTGCTCCCGTTCGCGATCGGCGGCCTCGGTCTGCTGGTCATCGCCGGGGTGTGGCCACGGCTCAAGGAGTATCGATGAAGCGGCTGCTACCCGCGGTGCTGGCCCTGACGGCACTGCTCGCCGGGGGGTGCGGCATGGGCGGCTCGGAGTCGATCGAGTCCAAGGACAAGATCGTCATCGGGGTCCGTACCGACCTGCCGTCGATCGGCGCGCGCAAGCCCGACGGCACCTTCGAGGGCTTCGACGTGGACGTGGCCCGCTACATCGCCCAGAAGCTCGGCAAGGACTTCGAGTTCATCCCGGTCCTGGCGGCCGACCGGGAGAAGGTCCTGGTCGACGGCAAGGCCGACCTCGTGCTGGCCACGTACACGATCAGCCAGGACCGCAAGTCGAAGGTCCTGTTCGCCGGGCCGTACCACATCTCCTACCAGGACATTCTGGTACGGCCGGACGAGCCGTCGATCGGAAACGTCCGCGACCTCAAGGGCCGCAAGATCTGCCAGGTGGAGGGCTCGAACGCGGCGCAGCGGGTCGTGGAGGAGCGCAAGGTGGCCGCGCAGGTGGTGCCGGTGAGGGACTACGCGGCCTGCCTGGCGGCGCTCAAGGATCGCCGGGTGGACGCGATCACCACCAACGACGTCATCCTGGCCGGGCTGGCCATCAAGGACGGCAGCGGGCTGCGCCTGGTCAACGCCCAGTTCAACGAGCAGCGGACCGGGGTCGGCATGCACAAGGGCGACGTCGCGGGCTGCGAGGCGGTCAACCGGGCGATCACCACCATGTACCAGGACGGGACGGCCTCGAAGCTGCTCCACAAGTGGTTCGGCAAGGCCGGTCTGAACCTCAGCACCATCGCGGTCCCGCAGTTCGAAGGCTGTTCATAAAAGAAGGCCGTGCATGAGAACGGCGGGCCCGGGGAGAACCCCGGGCCCGCCGTTCTTCGCCGCGAGAGTCAATCCAGATAGTCGCGGAGCATCTGCGCCCTGGTCGGGTGGCGGAGCTTGGCCAGCGTCTTCGACTCGATCTGCCGGATGCGCTCCCTGGTGACGCCGAACTCCCTGCCCACCTCCTCCAGCGTGCGCGGATGCCCGTCGGCCAGGCCGAAGCGGAGCTGGATGATGCGCTGCTCACGGTCCGACAGCGTCGCCAGGATGTCGTCGAGCTGGTCCTGCAGCATGATGAAGGCTGCCGCCTCCATGGGCACGACCGCGTCGGCGTCCTCGATGAAGTCGCCGAGGTCGGAGTCTTCCTCACCGATCGGCGACTGCAGTGACACCGGCTCCTGGGCGATGCGCTGGATCTCCACCACACGATCGACCGGGAGATCCATCTCCTTGGCGATCTCCTCGGGCGCGGGCTCACGGCCCAGGTCCTGGTGGAGCTGCCGCTGCACTCTGACGAGCTTGTTGATCGTCTCCACCATGTGCACCGGAATGCGAATGGTGCGCGCCTGGTCGGCTATCGCCCGCGTGATCGCCTGCCGGATCCACCACGTGGCGTAAGTGGAGAACTTGTATCCCTTGGTGTAGTCGAACTTCTCGACCGCGCGGATGAGCCCGAGGTTGCCTTCCTGGATGAGGTCCAGGAAGAGCATTCCACGGCCCACATATCGTTTGGCTATCGAGACGACGAGTCTGAGATTCGCCTCGATGAGGCGCTGTTTCGCCCGGGTGCCCTGCCAGACGAGCTCCCTGAACTCAGGGAAGGCCAGACGTGAGACTCCACTGGCCAGCTTGTCCTCGGCGAACAGCCCGGCTTCGATCGACTTGGCGAGCTCCACCTCCTCTTCGGCTGTGAGCAGCGGCACCCGGCCGATCTCCCGCAGGTAGATGCGGACAAGATCGCTGGTCGGCGCCCGCTTGCCTACGTCTTCCTCGTCGGCGCGGGTGGTCTCTTCCTCTCCCTGGGGTTCGAGAACCTCCACGCCGTTCTCCGCGAGCATGCGCACGACGCGTTCCAACGCGTCGGACGGGAGCTCTGAGCGGTCAAGCGCGGCTGCGACGTCATCGACGGTTACGCTTCCGCGCTCCCTTCCCTTCGCGACGAGGTCCGCCACTTGATCTACGGATGGCGGTCCACTTGGTAGTACCGATGCACCCACGGGACACAGTCTGCAGTATTGGTTCCGTAAAATGGCAGACCCATTTTTGTAACCGAAGGTAAGGGCGTGACCCTTACCAAAACGAGATCGCTTAAAGGTTTAGCCGGACTTTGATCAGGAAAGTAAAGTCCATTACGCGGTCGAGTAAGACGTGTCCGGCACGGGGTTGTCGCCGGTCGCATGGCGCAGCCTGCCCGGATGCCCCTTAACTCCGAGGTCCGGGCATGGCGGGTGAAGGATTCCGCCACGGTCAGCTGGATTCAACAAGTTCCCGACATCTTCTGCTCGGCAGCTCTTGAACGAGCCGTTACAGGGCCCATTCGCGGCTCATCTTCCGCCGGCGCCGTGGGCAAAGCGGGTGCTCACATCCCGCCGAAACCCCTCAACTGCCCGCGGCCCGGTCCCGGAGAACCCTGCGCTGCTGCTCCAGCGCCACCAATTCGCCGAACAGCCGGTTGTAGTCCTGCTGCTCCTCCACCGGGTTGAGCCGCTGAATGCGCGACTTGACCTGAGCGATCGCCCGGTCGACCGCGATGGCCTCGATCGCCGCCAGCATGGCCGCCCCGTAGCGCTCCTCGGCGTGCGAGTCGGCCCGGATCGCCTCGACCGCGAACCGGGTCACCAGCGCCCGCGTCACGTCGTCGTGACAGTGCTCCAGGAGCCGGTCGACCCACTCCCGGCCGCCACGGCCGGCCGACGCGGCGCCCCCCGCCGCGGTGATCACCTGGTGCACCAGGACATGGTCGGGCGCGGTGAACGCCCGCGGGTCGAGCGCGTCGAAGCGGGGGCCGAGCAGCGCGGGCCGCTGGATGGCCAGTTTGAGCAGCTCGCCCTCGACCCGCACGTTGGGATCGACGGGCGCGGCCTTCGGCGCCCGTCGCGGGCGGCCCTGCTGGGCCCCGCCGACCTCGGCGATGCGCTGCATGACGAACCGCTCGTCCATGAAGCCGAGCCACCGGTCGAGGTCGATCGCGTAGCGCTTGCGCAGGCCGACGTCCTTGATCCCGGCCACGATCGGCGCCGCCGCGTCGAGCGCGGCGATCTTGCCCTCGTTGCTGCGCAGGTCGTAGCGGGCGATCGTGCTGCGGATGGCGAACTGGAACAGCGGCTCGCGGCTGGCGATCAGGTCGCGCACGGCCGCGTCGCCCTGCTTGACGCGCAGGTCGCACGGGTCGAGCCCGTCGGGCTGCACGGCCACGTAGGTCTGGGTGACGAACTTCTGCTCGTCGGCGAACGCCCGCAGCGCCGCCTTCTGCCCGGCCGCGTCGCCGTCGAAGGTGAAGATCACCTCGCCGCGGAACTCCGCCTGGTCGAGCAGGAAGCGCCGCAGGATCTTGATGTGCTCCTCGCCGAACGACGTGCCGCAGGTGGCGACCGCCGTCGGCACCCCCGCCAGGTGGCAGGACATGACGTCGGTGTAGCCCTCGACGATCACCGCCTGGGACCGCTTGGAGATCTCCCGCTTGGCCAGGTCGATGCCGTAGAGCACCTGGCTCTTCTTGTAGAGCGGGGAATCAGGGGTGTTGAGATATTTCGGCCCGTCATCGGAGTCGAGCAGCTTGCGCGCCCCGAACCCGATCACGTCGCCCGTCGCATCACGGATCGGCCACATCAGCCGCCCGCGGAACCGGTCGATCGGCCCGCGCCGCCCCTCTTTGGCCAGCCCGCCCTTGACGATCTCCTCGGCGGTGAAGCCGCGCCCCATGAGATGCCGGGCCAGCACCTCCCACTCGTTGGGCGCGTAACCCACGCCGAACATCTCCGCGTCGGCCCGCTCGAACCCCCGCTCCGACAGGAACCGCCGCCCGGGCGCGGCGTCCGGGCCGAGCAGCTTGTCGACGTAGAACTCGGCGGCGGCCTTGTGCGCCTCGATCAGCCGGGCCCGCTCGCCGTGGTCGCGCCGCGGCATGTAGCCGCCCTGCTCGTACTGCAACTGGATGCCGGCCCGCTGCGCCAGCCGCTCGACCGCCTCGCCGAACGTCAGATGCTCGATCTTCTCGACGAACGTGATGACGTCGCCGCCCTCGCTGCAGCCGAAGCAGAAGTACATGCCGCGCTCGGGCGTCACGTTGAAGGACGGGCTCTTCTCATCGTGGAACGGGCACAACCCCTTGAGGTTGCCACCCCCCGCGTTGCGCAACTGGATGTGCTCGCCGATCACATCGGCGATGGGTGATCGCTCACGAACGAGCGCGATGTCGACGTCACGGATCCGGCCAGCCACGCCGGTGAGTCTATTCCCGCGCTACGACAACCGGCCCCACCCGGGCCCATGACTGCCCTCCGTGAGGTGTTGGTGACCTGGCGGTAAGGGGATGTCACCGTCGAGTCGCGAAAGGGGGAAATATGTCGGTTGCACGTCCCCGATCGGCTACAAAGGTAAATGTTTGCGGTGGAAACGTCGACACGGGTGGAGATCATGCGAGCGGGGCATCTCGGACGATGGGCGGCATTAGCGGGCGCCGCGCTTCTGGCGAGCGCGTGCTCGCAGGCCACCGGAGTGGCGGGCGTCAGCGCGCAGTCACCCGCCACCCCCACGGGAGGCGCCAGCCCGTCCGTCACCGCCACCATCCCGTCGGCCGACGCCCTGTCGGCCGATACATCGCCCACGGGCGAGGATCCGACCAAGATCCCGCCGCCGAAGGTGTCGAAGTACACCTACTCCTTCCCCGTCCAGGGCTGCAAGACGACCTACGAGCGCAAGCTCCTCGTGCTCCCGAAGACGACGATCTGGGCGGCCAAGGGATGCGCCTTCGTGTCGCCCGTCGACGGCGTGGTCGACGAGGTCAACACCCTGAACCGGTGGTCGTCCGCCACCGACGTGGGCGCCGCCCGTGAGGGCCGCTACGTCACGATCATCGGCGAAGACGGCGTCCGCTACCTCGGCGGCCATCTCGACACCGTGGCCGACGGCCTCAAGCCGGGCGTGAAGGTGAAGGTCGGGCAGACGCTCGGCCAGGTCGGCAACTCCGGCAACGCCGGCGTCACCGCCCCGAACCTGTACTTCGCGATCTCCTGGAAGACCGGGCCCGGCTACTGGTGGGTGCGCCGGGGCATGGTGAACCCCTGGGGCTACCTCGAGGCCTGGGAGTCCGGCAACAAGACGTTGTCGCCGAAGGAGGAGACGCTGAAGCTGCGCGGCCGGGTGGGCGAGACGCCGCCCTGCTCGGTCCAGTGCGCGTCGAAGCAGGCGCCGGAACCTACCCCCACCAAGAAGAAAAAGAAGAAGAAGACCGGCGCCAAGCCGACTCAGACCCCGATCATCATCACCGATTCGACGTGAGCTCCTTCGGGTCCACGGTCACACCGGAGCGGATGAGCTCCTTGATCTCGCCGATGACGTCCCAGACGTTGACGTTCATGCCGGCGACGACCTTGCCCTCGCGCAGCCAGTAGGCGACGAACTCCTGGTCGGTGACCGAGCCCCGGTAGACGACCTCGTCGTAGCCCTGGATGTCGCCGGTGAACTCCATGCCCAGGTCGTACTGGTCGGTGTAGAAGTACGGCAGGCGGTCGTAGGTGACGTCCTGGCCCAGCATGGACCGGGCCGCGACGGGGCCGCCGTTGAGCGCGTTGGCCCAGTGCTCGACCCGTATGCGCCGGCCGTACAGCGGGTGGAACGCCTCGGCGACGTCGCCCGCGGCGAACACGTCGGGGTGCGAGGTGCGCAGGGCGGCGTCCGTCAGGATGCCGCTGCCGACCTCCAGCCCGGCGTCGCGGGCCAGGCCGACCTCGGGCGCCGCGCCGATGCCGACGACCACCAGGTCGGCGGCCAGGCGCTCGCCGGAGCTGAGCCGCACGCCGGTCTCGGTGATCTCCGCGGCGCCGGTACCGGTGCGCAGATCGACGCCGTTGCGCCGGTGCAGCCGGGCGAAGACCTCACCGAGTTCGGGCCCGAGCGGCCGGTACAGCGGCGTGGGGTCGGGTTCGACGATCGTGACCTCGCAGCCGGCCTTGCGGGCGGCCGCGGCGGTCTCCAGGCCGATCCAGCCCGCGCCGACGACGATCACCCGCCCGGCGTCGGCGAAGCGGGCCTTGAGCGCCTCGCTGTCCCCGACCGTGCGCAGGTAGAGGGCGGGGCCGGGCAGCCGCCTCGGCATCGCCCCCGTCGCGATCAGCAGCTTGTCGTACGGCTGGCGCGAGCCGTCGGCGAACCTGACCGCGTGCTCGTCGAGCTCGACGCGCGTGACCCGCAGGCCGGTCCTGAGATCCACGTCGTTGTCGGCGTACCAGCCGGCGCCGTGGACGAAGATCTTCTCCCGCTCGCTCTTGCCCAGCAGGTATTCCTTCGACAGGGGCGGTCTCTCGTAAGGGCGTTCGGACTCCGCGCCGATCAGGACGATCTCGTCGCCTGAGCCTTCTTCGCGCAACGTCTGCGCCGCCTTGGCCCCCGCCAGGCCCGCGCCGACGATCACATATGTAGCCATGGGCGCAGTATCCGCCCGACGGGGGTCATCGGGAAAGACGCTTGTGCCAGGCGATGGCCGACGTGTCGGTGAGGGAGGCGATCTGGTCGATGACCACCCGGACGCGACCGGCGTCGTTGGGCGCGCCGAGGTAGGAGGGCCTGAAGGCGGGCTCCAGGGTGGCGGGCGCGCCGAGCGTGATCAGGGAGGCCAGCTCGGAGATGAGGTCGCGCTGCCGGGCCTGGTTGGCGTGGTGGTCTTCGGTGGTCATCACGTAGTGGGCGGTGATGCCCTTGAGCAGCGCGCACTCCAGCCGCGTGGCCGTCGGCACGACGAGCTCGGCGCGGTGCCGCGAGGCGTACGCGTCCTTGGTGGCGGTCTGGGCGGAGCGGCAGAAACGGCCGATGAGACCGCTCGTCAGCGCCTTGAGCCCGGCCAGGTCGGCGAAGGTGGCCTCGAAGCGGCGCGGCCAGAGCGGGGTGGCCAGCAGCCCGGCGAAGATGGCCTCGAGCTCGGCGAGGTCGGCGCCGGGCGCGTACCAGGTGCGGGCGGTCTCGCAGACCTGGCGGCGCTCGGCGGCCGACTGGAGCGCCTCGGGCGTGACGTGGCCGGAGTGCAGCGCGTCCTCCAGGTCGTGGACGGAGTAGGCGACGTCGTCGGCCCAGTCCATGATCTGCGCCTCGAAGCTGACCCGGCCTTCGGGCGCACCGTCCCTGATCCACGTGAAGACCGGCAGGTCGTCGTCGTAGACCCCGAACTTCGGCGACCTGTCGCAGGTCCACGGGTATTTGATGGAGGCGTCGAGCGCGGCCCTGGTGAGGTTGAGCCCGGCGCTGCCGCCGTCCACGGTGAGGACCTTGGCCTCCAGCCGGGTGAGCAGGCGCAGGCTCTGCGCGTTGCCCTCGAAGCCGCCGCACGAGGTGGACAACTGGTTGAGCGCCACCTCGCCGTTGTGGCCGAACGGCGGATGCCCCAGGTCGTGCGCCAGGCAGGCCGTCTCCACCAGGTCGGGGTCGACGCCGAGCGTCGCGCCCATCTCCCTGCCGACCTGGGCGCATTCGAGCGAGTGGGTGAGCCGGGTGCGCGGGATGTGCTGGCCGCCCCCCAGGGTCTCGCCGGGCCCCACCACCTGCGTCTTGGCGGCCAGTCTGCGCAGCGCGGAGCTGTGCAGAACTCTGGCGCGGTCGCGCTCGAACGCGCTTCGCTCCGGGTTGCCGGGAGGTTCCGGCACCCAGCGGGCCTGGTCGTGCTCGTCGTAGCGGGCCATAAGAGCTGTGATTTTATCCAGTTTCCGGTCTCCGCTAGTGTCAACCCTCGCGAGAACCCCCTTCCCCGGGAGCCCTCCTCCATGACCACTGCGTTCCGGGCGGTGCTGGCCTTCGGCCTGCTCGCCGGTTTTTACGTGCTCGTCGGCCTCATCCTGGCCGCGGCCGTCTTCTTCGACGTGCTCCTGCTGGTCGATTTCCATGTCAACACGCTCAAGTTCGCGGTC
Organism: Nonomuraea sp. NPDC026600; assembly: GCF_040638335.1. NCBI lineage: Bacteria > Bacillati > Actinomycetota > Actinomycetes > Streptosporangiales > Streptosporangiaceae > Nonomuraea > Nonomuraea sp. NPDC026600. The sequence goes on along the minus strand of NZ_JBEZYD010000002.1, from coordinate 18,683 downwards.
GTGCTGACCCTGGCGGCGGGCGCGCTCGTACGCGCCCTGATCATGGTCAGCCGCCGCAAGGACGGCGAGCAGCCGGGCGTGCTGGTCACCCGCGAGCACGAGCCCGCGCTCTGGCAGGTGGTCGAAGACCTGTCCCAGCGCGTCCGTACCGCGCCACCCGACGAGATCCGCCTGGTGCCCGAGGTCAACGCGGCCGTGTCGGAGGACACCCGCTTCCTCGGCATGAAGGCCACCAGGCGGCGCATGTACATCGGGCTGCCGCTGCTGCAGACCCTCACGGTCGACGAGATGCGCGCGGTGCTCGGCCACGAGCTGGGCCACTACAGCGGCGCCCACACCCGCCTGGGCGCGCCGGTCTACCGAGGCCGGGTGTCGCTGATCGCGACCGTTGAGGGGCTCGGCAACCATCCGTTCATCCAGCGCCTGTTCACGTACTACGCCAAGCTCTACCTGCTCGTCTCCCAGGGCGTGTCGCGCAAGCAGGAGCTGGAGGCCGACCAGTTCGCGGTGGGCATCGGCGGTCGCCAGGCGATGTCGGAGGCGCTGCGCAAGATCCACGGCACGGCGGCCGCCTGGGACATCTACGCCGCCGGCTACCTGTCGATGACCGGCGCGGGCGGCAACCGGCCCGCGGCCGTGTTCGGCGGGTTCCACGCGCTGATGAGCGACCCGGCCAGGCAGGCCGAGGTGGCCGAGCTCGGCGAGCAGCCCGAGGAGACCTCCCTCTACGACTCGCACCCGAGCCTGAGCGAGCGGCTGGCCGCCATCGAGCTGCTGCCCGAGCCGGAGCACGTGCCCGACCCCCGCTCGGCCCTCACCATGCTGCGTGACGCGACCACGGCGGTGCAGGCGGTCGAGCAGTCGATGTGGACACCGGAGGCGCTCACGGGGCTGCGGCCGGTGTCGTGGGAGGAGCTGATCTCCCAGGGCATGTACGCGGCCCGCAACGCCGAGGCGCTCAACGACCTGGCGCTGGCCGGGCAGCGGGTGCTGGGCGCCGCCCGGCCCTACCTCGACGCGGCCTTCGAGGTGATCGCCAGAGACCGGCGGCCCGAGCTGGAGGAGAAGCTGCGCGAGCTGGGCTGGAACCCGTCCGAGACGCTGCTGGCCGGGGTGCTCGGGCAGGCGCTGGAGGCGGTGCTGATCCAGCACGGCCAGGCCCGGTGGACGCTGTCGTGGGCGGGCCCGGCGCGGCTGCTGTTCGACGACGGCGAGGAGGTGGCGCTGTCGGAGTACGCGGCCCAGGTCGCGGCCAATCCGTCCGCCGTTCCCGGACTCCGGAAGTGGCTGGGCGACCTGGGCATGCGTCACGACTACGTGCCCGCCACGCTGGAGCAGGCCGAGGCGGCCGTCTAGCGGGCGTTCTTCAGCGGGCGTTCCCTCAGCGGGTGTTCCTCAGCGCGTGTCCGAGTCGCACTCCGCCAGGGCCGCGCGGCCGGCCTCCAGGCGGGCGACCGGGATGCGGAACGGCGAGCAGGAGACGTAGTCGAGCCCGGCCTCGTGGCAGAAGTGCACCGAGTCGGGGTCGCCGCCGTGCTCGCCGCAGATGCCGAGCTTGAGATCCGGGCGCGCCTTGCGGCCCTCCTCGACCGCGATCCTGACCAGCCGGCCGACGCCGTCACGGTCGAGGGTCTCGAACGGGGAGACACCGAAGATGCCCAGCTCCAGGTAGCGCGAGAAGAACGCCGCCTCGACGTCGTCGCGGGAGAAGCCCCAGGTCATCTGGGTCAGGTCGTTGGTGCCGAAGGAGAAGAACTGGGCGGCCTCGGCGACCTGCCCCGCGGTGAGCGCCGCCCTGGGCGTCTCGATCATGGTGCCGACCAGGGCCTCGACGCCGAGGTCCGCGAGGATCCCGGCGGCCTCCTCGCGGACGGCCTCCAGCTCCTGTACGGCGGCGACGAGCGGGATCATGATCTCCGGCTTGGCTCCCGGCACCTCCTTGGCCGCCTGGGCGATGGCGCGTACCTGCATGGCGAACAGGCCGGGAATGACCAGCCCGAGCCGTACGCCGCGCAGGCCGAGCATGGGGTTCTCCTCGTGCAGCCGCTTGACGGCGGCCAGCAGGTCGCGCTGCTTCTCCGAGGTCTCGCCGGTCGCGGCCTTGATCGACAGGTCCACGATGTCGGGCAGGAACTCGTGCAGGGGCGGGTCGATGAGCCGCACGGTCACCGGCTGACCGTCCATGGCCCGAAATATCTCGACGAAGTCCGCCTTCTGGAGCGGCTCCAGCGCGTCCAGCGCCGCCTGACGCTCCTCGTCGCCCGACGCCAGCACCAGGTCCTCGACGAGCTGCCGGCGCTCGCCCAGGAACATGTGCTCGGTACGGCACAGCCCGATCCCCTCGCCGCCGAAGCGGCGCGCCCTGGCCGCGTCGTCGGCGGTGTCGGCGTTGGCCCGCACGCCCAGCCGGCGTACCTCGTCGGCCCGCCGCATGATCCGGTCCACGGCCCGGACCAGGTCGTCGTCGGGCTCCCGGCCCTCGAAGTACTCGACCACGGCCGAGTCCACCACGGGCACCTCACCGAGGAAGACCTCGCCGGTCGTGCCGTCGATGGAGATGACGTCGCCCTCCTTCACCACGACGCCGCCCGGCGCGGTGAACCTGCGCTCGGCGATCGACACCTCCAGCTCCTCAGCGCCGCAGACGCAGGTCTTGCCCATGCCGCGGGCGACCACGGCGGCGTGCGAGGTCTTGCCGCCGCGGCTGGTCAGGATGCCGCGCGCGGCGATCATCCCGGACAGGTCGTCCGGGTTGGTCTCGCGGCGCACCAGGATGACGTCCTCGCCCTGGTCGGCCAGCTCGACGGCGCGCTCGGAGGAGAACACGACCTTGCCGACGGCGGCTCCCGGCGAGGCGTTCATGCCCTTGGCGATCTTCTTCTTCTCGGTGCCCGAGTCGAAGCGCGGGAACATCAGCTGCACCAACTGGTCGCCCGTCACCCGCGTGACGGCCTCGTCGAGCGTGATGAGGCCCTGGTCGACAAGCTGGGTGGCGATGCGGAACGCCGCGCCCGCGGTGCGCTTGCCGACTCTGGTCTGCAGCATCCAGAGCTTGCCGCGCTCGATCGTGAACTCGATGTCGCACAGGTCGCGGTAGTGGTTCTCCAGCGTCTCCATGATCCGCAGGAGCTCGTCGTAGGAGCTCTTGTCGAGGCGTTCCAGCTCCTGGAGCGGGATCGTGTTGCGGATGCCGGCGACGACGTCCTCGCCCTGGGCGTTCTGCAGGTAGTCGCCGTAGATGCCCTGCTGGCCGGAGCCGGGGTCGCGGGTGAAGGCGACGCCGGTGCCCGAGTCGTTGCCGACGTTGCCGAAGACCATGGCCACGATGTTGACCGCAGTGCCGAGATCGGCCGGGATGCGTTCCTGGCGGCGGTAGAGGATGGCGCGCGGAGCGTTCCACGAGTCGAAGACGGCCATGACGGCCAGCCGCATCTGCTCGCGCGGGTCGGCGGGGAAGTCCTTGCCGGTCTGGTCGCGCACGATGCCCTTGAACGTCTCGACCAGGCCCTGCAGCTCGGCCGCGTCGAGGTCGGTGTCCTGCCGGCCGGCCTTCAGCGTGTCGAGCGCGTGCTCGAACAGCTCGCCGTCGATGTCGAGCACGGTCTTGCCGAACATCTGGATGAGCCTGCGGTAGGAGTCCCAGGCGAAGCGGTCGTTCCCACCGGCCTGCTTGGCCAGGCCGTGCACGGACTCGTCGTTCAGCCCGATGTTGAGGACGGTCTCCATCATCCCGGGCATCGAGAACTTGGCGCCGGAGCGGACGCTGACGAGCAGCGGGTCGTCGGCCTGGCCGAGCACCTTGCCCATCCGCTTCTCCATCGCGCCCAAGTGCTCGGACACCTCCCGCTCCAGGCCGTCGGGGACCGCGCCCTCGGCCAGGTAGTGGCGGCACGCCTCGGAGGTGATCGTGAACCCGGGAGGGACGGGCAGTCCGAGATTGGTCATTTCGGCAAGGTTTGCTCCCTTGCCTCCGAGAAGATCCTTGAGATCCTTGTTGCCCTCGGTGAAGTCGTAAACGTACTTGGCCACCACAGCTCCAATCAACGCCTCTGCCCCGGACTCTACCGGCGATAATCATGATGAAACTGCACTCACCCGTTAAGTCAACGTTTCACCTGGTGAAGGGCACATAACCGGTCTAATCCAATTAATATTCTGTTGAGCCAGAAATTGGTTTATACCAATTGGTATAAACCAATTTTGAAAGATCCGGATGATACAATCGGCTCACCGTCTAGCAGGAGGCGCCCGATGGCCACTCCTACCAAGCCACAGCGTCGCGCCGCCCGCCTGGTCTCCGGATCGGCCAAAGCCGCGCAGGGCTCCGCGAGTTTCCTGGACGAGCGCCTCGGCCTGGCCCACTGGCTCCGCCCGAACCTGCGCAAGCTCTTCCCGAGCCACTGGTCGTTCCTGCTCGGCGAGCTCGCCCTGTACTCGTTCGTCCTGCTCGTCCTGACGGGCACCTTCCTGACCCTCTTCTACAAACCCAACCCCGACGTGGCCTTCACCTCGGTGCGCGAGATCAGCCTGGACATCAGGGGCGGCCTGCTGGTGCGCCAGATGCACCACTGGGCGGCGACGATCTTCGTGCTGTCGATCGTGGCCCACCTGTTCCGCGTCTTCTTCACCGCCGCCTTCCGCAAGCCGCGCGAGCTGAGCTGGATGACCGGGGTGGTGCTGTTCGGGCTGGCGCTGTTCGAGTCGTTCCTGGGCGTCTCGCTGCCCGCCGACCAGCTCGCCATGACCGGCCTGCGGCAGGCGCAGGGCCTGCTGCTGTCGTTCCCGCTCGTCGGCGGCTACCTGTCGGCACTCGTCTTCAACGGCGACTTCCCCGGCCAGGTCATCCCGCGCATCTTCGTGACGCACGTGCTGCTGGTGCCGGGCATCCTGCTGGCGCTCATACCGCTGCACGGGATCGTCCTGACCTGGCGGCAGAAGCACACCGATCACCGCACCCCGACGTCGGACGAGAAGCGGGTCACGGGCGGGCCGTTCTTCCCCTACTTCGCCGTCAAGAACGCCGCCACCACGATGTTCACGATGGCCGTCGTGGCGCTGCTGGCCACTTTCGTCCAGGTCAACCCGGTGTGGGAACACGGGCCGTACCAGCCCGGCGGCTGGCCGCCGTCGGCCCAGCCGTTCTGGTATTTCGGCGTTCTGGAAGGCGCGCTACGCCTGACGCCGCCGTGGGTGATCACCGTCGGCGGCTTCGCCCTGCAGATCGGCCTCTGGATCCCGATGCTGGTCCTGGCGGCCTTCTTCACGGTCCTGTTCCTTTACCCGTTCCTGGAACGCCGCTTCACCAAGGATCACCGCGTGCACAACCTGCTGGACCGCCCCTCCCACGCCCCCGTCCGCACCGCGCTCGGCGCGGCGGTGATCACGTTCTTCACGGTGCTGTGGGCCGGCACGTGGGTCTCGGAGGTCCCGCCGGACCCGAACGCGCCGACGCCACTCCTCACGGCACCGCACGAGACCTACGTCTGGATCGTGTACGGCCTGCGCATCGCGATCTTCGTCCTGCCCCCGATCGTGTACGCCATCACCCTGGCCGTGTGCAGGAGTCGCGCCCGCCGCTGAATCCTTTGCCCGGCCTTGCGGTGGAGACCGACCTTTCGGTGGAGATACGCCATCACCCTGGCCGCGTGCAGGAGCCGCGCCGCCGCCGAATCCTTTGCGCGGCCTTTCAGTGAAGAGGGGTACATCTCCCGGCATGACGCCTATCCAGCGCTACCTCGCGGAAGAGGTGGCCATCGACCACGCGGACGGCCTCATCCCACGTCGCGAAGCGCTGCGCCGGCTGGGTCTCCTCGGGATCGGCCTGCCCGCCGCCAGCGCCCTGCTCTCCGCCTGTGGCGCGCCACCGGAACTGGCTCGCGGCACACCGGCGACCTCGTCCGGCGCCGCCACTCCGGCGGCCTCGTCGGGTGCCGCCGCCCCGACGGTCTCCTCCGGTCCCGCTGGCACACCGGCCGCGTCCGCCTCCGCGGCCGGCCCGTCGCCCCTGCCCACGCGGGCCATCACCTTTCCCGGCCCCGAAGGGACGACACTGCAGGGCGCCTGGGCCGCCGCCGCCGATCCGAAGGGCGCTGTCCTGGTCATCCACGAGAACCGCGGCCTGACCGACCACATCCGCTCGGTGGCCGGCCGGCTCGCCGCGAGCGGCTATTCGGCCCTGGCGATCGACCTGCTGTCACGTGAGGGCGGCACGGCCTCGTTCGCCGACACCGCGCAGGCCACCGCCAAGCTGGGCGAGATCGCACCCGAACGCTTCGTCGCCGACATGAAGGCGGGGCTGGGAGAGCTGGCCAAGCGCGCGAACGGGGCGAAGCTGGGCATGATCGGCTTCTGCTTCGGCGGCGGCATGACGTGGCTCCTGCTGTCCTCGGCCGAACCGCGCCTGTCCGCCGCCGCACCGTTCTACGGCCCACTGCCCGACCACGCCGACTTCACGGGCACCAAGGCCGCCGTCCTGGCCATCTACGCGGAGCAGGACAACCGCGTCAACGCCAGCAGGGACGCCGCCAAGGCCGCCCTGGAGAAGGCCGGGCTCCCCCACGAGATCGTGACCTTCCCGGGCGTGAACCACGCCTTCTTCAACGACACGGGCCCGCGCTACAACGCGCAGGTCGCCGCGCAGGCTTACCAGCGAGTCCTGGACTGGTTCGGCGAACACCTGTCCTGACCCTGGCAGACGACCCCGCGACACCCTGGTGAACGGGACGCCTCAGGCATGACGACAGCGACCCCGCCCACGGTCTCGAAAGACCGCGAACGGGGTCAAGAGTGCGCACGTCACGGCGCCCAGCCCCGTGAACCTCAGGAGCGTGCCCCTGGACAGACGCCAGCCCCGCGCACCGGGTGGGGCTGGCCCATGCCGGCCGTAAAACAGAAAAGAGAAAGCGGCTGGCTGGCCGTAGCAGAGAACTAGTCGTTCAGATGCTGACGGAGATAGGAGTCGACGGCGTCGAGGGAGATGCGCTCCTGAGCCATCGAGTCGCGCTCGCGGATCGTGACCGCCTGGTCCTCAAGGGTGTCGAAGTCGACCGTGATGCAGAACGGCGTGCCGATCTCGTCCTGGCGCCGGTAGCGCCGGCCGATCGCGCCCGCGTCGTCGAACTCGACGTTCCACCGCCGGCGCAGCTGCGCGGCCAGGTCGCGGGCCTTCGGCGACAGGTCGGCGTTGCGCGACAGCGGCAGCACCGCGGCCTTGACCGGGGCGAGCCGGTGGTCGAGCCGCATGACCGTGCGCTTCTCCATGACGCCCTTGGCGTTGGGCGCCTCGTCCTCGGTGTAGGCGTCGAGCAGGAACGTCAGCGTGGCCCGGTCGACACCCGCCGCCGGCTCGATGACGTAGGGCACGTAACGCTCGCCCGTGTCCTGCTCGAAGAAGCTCAGGTCGACGCCCGACGCCTTGGAGTGGGCGGTCAGGTCGAAGTCGGTGCGGTTGGCGATGCCTTCGAGCTCGCCCCACTCGCCGCCCGCGAAGTTGAAGCGGTATTCGACGTCGACCGTGCGCTTGGAGTAGTGGGACAGCTTCTCCTTGGGGTGCTCGTAGAGCCGGAGGTTGTCCTTGTTGATGCCCAGATCGGAGTACCAGCGGAAGCGCTCGTCGATCCAGTATTGGTGCCACTCCTCGTCGCTGCCCGGCTTGACGAAGAACTCCATCTCCATCTGCTCGAACTCGCGGGTGCGGAAGATGAAGTTGCCCGGCGTGATCTCGTTGCGGAAGGACTTGCCGACCTGGCCGATGCCGAACGGGATCTTCTTGCGCGCCGACTGCTGCACGTTGAGGTAGTTGATGAAGATGCCCTGCGCGGTCTCCGGGCGCAGGAAGGCCAGGCCGGACTCGTCCTCGACCGGGCCGAGGTAGGTCTTGAGCAGGCCGCTGAACTGCTTCGGGTCGGTGAAAGCGCCCTTGTTGCCGCAGTTGGGGCAGGTGATGTCGGCAAGGCCGTTCTCGGGCGACTTGCCGTTCTTCTCCTCGTACGCCTCAAGGAGATGGTCGGCGCGGTAGCGCTTGTGGCACGACTGGCACTCGGTCAGCGGGTCGGTGAAGGTCTCCACGTGGCCGCTGGCCTGCCAGACCTCGCGAGCCAGGATGACGCAGGAGTCGAGGCCCACCACGTCGTCGCGCGACTGGACCATCGACAGCCACCACTGCCGCTTGACATTGTTCTTCAGCTCGACGCCCAGGGGACCGTAGTCCCACGACGCGCGCAGTCCGCCGTAGATCTCGCTCGACGGGTAAACGAGCCCGCGGCGTTTGGCGAGGCTGACGATCGTGTCCATGACGTCTGTGCGTCGTGCCATTTGGTTGCGTCTCTTTCCGGCTGGAGGTCGGCGAGGGAAATTGGATGAGCTCCCAGCTTAGGGGACGCCCGGGAGCCCTCGCGCGCGAGTATTTCTACTCTCCGTCTTGTAGGTAAACGTCCTCGAACGCACTCGGTTCGTTGACCATGAGGATCATCAGGGGATACATCGCCATCCGCGCCGCGGACAGGGCCCTCCGGTAAAATCCGGCGCCCTCCCACTCACTGACCAGCGCCCACAGATTGGGCTCGTCGACCGAGCGGGCCAATCGGCCGCGCAGGAATCCGGGCTGGTCGGCCAGCGTCTGAAGGATGACATGGCCTTGCTTGACGAAGTCTTGGGACTGGGACTCTGGGACGGTGTAACGGATTACGGCGAGCACGCACACCAGGATGTCAGACGATTACACACCGCTGGGCGATTCCAGCCCCTGGCCTGCTCGCACGCACCGGCCGAATCCGGCGCGCGGCGGCGGGATCCCCCGGCCGAATCCGGCGCGCGGGCGGCAGGACCCGTCGGCGCTAGGCTCGGCCTGTGGCCTCCAAAGACAACCGCCGCAAGAATCCCCGGCGACCGCTTCCCGCCGGCGAGCAGTTCTTCACGCCCGGCGCGACCGGCCTGCGCAAGTCCGTCGAGGAGCGCAGCGCGACCCCGATGGCGTTCCTGTTCACGCAGGTGCCCAAGTGGGCGGCGCCCGCCGTGCTGGTGGTGCTCCTGCTGACCGGGTTCGCCGTGAACAACTGGCTGGGCGGCGTGGCGGTGCTGCCGGTGCTGGCGTTCGTGGGCTGGCTGGCGTACCTGTCCTGGCCGTCGCTGAGTGTCGGCGGGCGGCTACTGCGGGTCGTGATGCTGGCCTTCCTGCTGGTCCTTGCGGCCGACCGTTTCGGAGTGTTTTAGCCATAGATTTTGACAATCATTTTCATTTTCCCCATAATCGGTGGCGTGATGTCCCGAACGCCCCGAATCAGTGCTGCAATCCTCGCGATCACCCTGACGTCCGCCGCCTGCTCCGGCTCCGGCGCCGCCGACACGGCGAAGGACGGCAAGCCCGCCGTGATCGCCGCCTTCTACCCGCTCCAGTGGCTCACCGAGCAGGTCGGGGGCTCGGACGTGAACGTGTCGGTGCTGACCGCCCCCGGCGTCGAACCGCACGACCTGGAGCTCGGCGCGCACCAGGTGGCCCAGCTCGAGGACGCGGCGCTGACCGTCTACATCAAGGGCGTCCAGCCCGCCGTGGACGACGCGGTCGCCCAGGACAAGAGCTTCGACGCCGCCACCGCCGTCAAGACCCTCCCCGCGAGTGAGCACGAAGAAGGCCACGACATCGGGTACGACCCGCACCTCTGGCTGGACCCCTCCCGCCTGGCCACCGTCGCCACCAAGCTCGGCGAGCGGCTGGCCGCCGTCGACCCCGCGCACGCCCAGGGCTACCGGGACCGCGCGGTCAAGACGGCGGGCGCGCTGGGGACACTCGACCAGGAGTACGCCAAGAGCCTGACCACCTGCGGGACCAAGACCCTGGTCACCAGCCACCAGGCGTTCGGCTACCTGGCCGACCGCTATCACCTCAAGCAGATCGGCATCACCCTCGACCCGGAGGCCGAGCCCTCCCCCGCCCGCATCGCCGAGGTCGCCAAGCTGGCCAAGGACGAGAAGGCGACCACGATCTTCACCGAATCCCTGGTCAGCCCCAAGGTCGCCGAAGTGCTCGCCAAGGAGATCGGCGCGAAGACGGCGGTGCTCGACCCGCTGGAGAGCAAGCCGCCGGGCGACTACCTGTCGGCCATGCGCGCCAACCTGAAGACCCTGCAGAGCGCATTGGGGTGCACGGCATGACCGACAGCGCCTTCTCCATGACCGGCGGCCGGGTGAGCCTGGACCGGCGGGACATCCTGCGCGGCATCGACCTCACGGTCCGCCCCGGCGAGGTCGTCGCCGTCATGGGCGCCAACGGCTCCGGCAAGTCCACGCTGGTCCGCACCCTGCTGGGCCTCACCCCGCTCTCGGGCGGCCAGACCCTGGTGTACGGCTCGCCGCCGGCGAAGTTCCGCGAGTGGTGGCGCATCGGCTACGTGCCGCAGCGCCTGGCCGTCGGCGGCGGGGTGCCCGCCACGGTCCGCGAGGTCGTGACCTCCGGCCGCATCGCCAGGCAGAGCCGGCTGCGCCGTACCAGCCCCGAGGACAAGGCGGCGGCGGCGAGCGCGCTCGAGGCCGTCGGGCTGTCCGACCGGGCGGGCGACCCGGTGCAGTCACTGTCCGGCGGCCAGCAGCAGCGGGTGCTGATCGCCCGCGCGCTGGCGGGCGAGCCCGACACGTACGTGATGGACGAACCCACCGCGGGTGTCGACGCCGGCACCCAGCAGTTGCTCGCCGATACGCTGGCCTCGCTGGTGCTGAACGGCAAGACCATCGTGCTCGTCGCACACGAGCTCGGCCCGCTCGAGCCGCTCATCACCCGCGGCGTGGTGGTCCGCGAGGGCCGGATCGCGCACGACGGAAGGCCGCCCCGGCCCGAGGGCGACTGCGCGCGGCCAGGACACGAACACGTACACCCGCACGCCGCCGAGACGGCCTCGGGACCCCTTTCCGGATGGCGGGGAGAGTCATGATCGAGCTGTTGGACAAGCAGTTCTTCCAGCTCGCGCTGATCGCGGCCCTGCTGGTGGGGCTCTGCGCACCCGCTGTCGGCACGTTCATCGTCCAGCGCAAGCTCGCCCTGCTCGGCGACGGCATCGGGCACGTGGCGCTGACCGGCGTCGCGCTGGGCTTCCTGACCGGCACCGCGCCCGTGCTCACGGCCGTGGCCGTGGCCGTCATCGGCGCCGTGGCCATCGAACTGGTCCGGGCGCGCGGGCGTACCAGCGGCGACGTGGCTCTGGCGCTGCTGTTCTACGGCGGCATCGCGGGCGGCGTCATGCTCATGGGCATCGCGCCGGGTGGCAGCAACGCCAAACTGAACTCGTACCTGTTCGGCGCCATCGCCAGCGTCACCACCCAGGACATCTGGATCATCGGCGCGCTGGCCGTCGCAGTGATCGCGGTGGTTATGATCTTCGGCAGGGAGCTGTTCGTGCTCTGCCAGGACGAGGAGATGGCCCGGGCCAGTGGTCTGCCGGTACGCTTCCTCAGCCTGCTGATCGCCGTCACGGCCGCGCTGACCGTGGTCATCGCCATGCGCGTGGTCGGGTTGCTGCTGGTCAGCGCGCTGATGGTGATCCCGGTGGCGACCAGTCAGCAGCTCACCAGAGGGTTCCGTTCGACGATGGGGTTGGCCATGCTGTTCGGCGTCATCGCGGCGGTGGGCGGGCTGCTCGGCTCGACGCTGTCCGCCAGGGTGCCGCCGGGCGCCGCGATCGTGCTTCTTGCCCTCTGCGGCTTCGTCCTGGCGCTCGGTGTCGGTAAGTTCGTACGGCGAGGCAGACCCCGGGAGTCCACAGTGAGCGAGCGATCCAGCATGCGCGTCGAGGAGGTCACACGATGATGTCCACAAGACGTGACGCCGTGCACGACACTCTCCGCCAGAGTGATGGTTTCCGCAGCGCGCAGGACGTCTACGCCGAGATGCGCGCCCACGGCGCCAAGATCGGCCTGACCACGGTCTATCGGGCGCTCCAGGCGCTGGCCGACGGCGGCCTCGTCGACGTGCTGCGCACCGACGACGGCGAGTCCGTCTACCGCGCGTGCGCCAGCGGCGACCACCATCACCACCTGGTGTGCCGCCGCTGCGGCCGGACGGTCGAGGTGGCCGGTCCCACCGTCGAACGCTGGGCGGAGACGGTCGGCTCGGAGCACGGCTTCACCGAGATCACTCACACGGTCGAGGTGTTCGGCACCTGCTCCGTCTGTTCGGCCACGGTACGGGCGGGCTGAGCACGACGCGAGCCGTACAGCACTCCCAGCACGATCACCCCGCACCCGGCGAGCTGGAACGGCGACGGGTGCTCGCCGAGCAGCATGGCCGACAGCGCGACCGTCGTCATGGGCTGGATGAGCAGAAGCAGTGCGGTGAGTGCGGCGGGCTGCCTGGGCAGCGAGAACGAGATCAGCGTCCAGCCGATCACCTGCGGGCCGAGCGCGAGCAGCAGCAGCCAGCCGTGCGCCGGCCAGCTCGGCACGAAGTCGGCGCCCCCGAACACCGGGCTCAGCGCGGCCATCGCGACCGTGGCCACGACGGTGGCGTGCGCCAACGGCCCGACCGTACGCCCCGAGCCGCCCTTCAACACCAGCAGGAACGCCGCGTACGAGATCGAGGTGGCCACACCCGTCACCACCCCGAGCACCGGGTTCGCCCCGTATGCGGCACTGTCGAAGACCCCCGAGATCAGCACCACGCCGGCGAACACCACCGGGGTGGCCCGCATCAGCCGGTTCGACGGCCGCTCGCGGAAGAGCGCCCACGCCGCGAAGGCCACGATGAAGACCTGCAGATTCCCCAGCACGGTCGCCAGCCCCGCGCCCACGTACTTGATAGCTTGGTGCCAGAACAGCAGGTCGAACGCGAACAGCACGCCCGCCAGCCACGCCAGGTTGCGGCTCCGGGCCGGCAGGGGGCCCAGCTTCCGCCGTTCGAACCAGGCCAGCACCAGCATCGGCGGCAGCGCGTACGCGCACCGGAAGAACGCCGAGGTGGCCGGCGAGACCCCCGACAACCGCACCAGGGGCGCGGAGGTGGAGATGATCAGCGCACCCGCTATCGCGATCAGCACGATACGACGATGTGCACTCACAGAAACCCCCGACACCCTTGGAGAGAGATACGCTGCGACCACGCTAGAACCGGTCGTCGACAGGAGTCAACATGCCGTTTGGCCATGACATGGTGCATTCGCTGGCCACGGTCGTAGAGCTGGTCAACACCTCCCCGTCGACCGGCGGCGAAGACGGCCTGGCCGAGCTGGCCGACCTGCACGGCTTCGTCGAGTCGCGCCAGGTCAGCGGCATCGGCGCCCTCACGGCCCGCGACCTCGGGCAGGTGCGGCTGGTGCGCGAGGCCTTCCACCGCGTCTTCACCGCCCCGGACCAGCCGACGGCCGTACGACTCCTCAACGGGCTCCTGTCGAAGACGCGCATCACGCCCCGGTTGACGGAGCACGATGGGCATCCGTTGCACATGCACTACTTCGCCCCGGACGCGACCCTTTCCGAGCATCTGGCGGCGGACTGCGGCGTGGCGCTGGCGCATCTGGTGGTGGACGAGGAGTGGGAACGTCTTCGGACCTGCTCGGCGCCTGACTGCGACCGGGTGTTCGTGGACGAGTCGCGCAATCGGTCGCGGGTTTACTGCGACAGCCGTACTTGTGGGAACCGGATGCACGTGGCCGCTTATCGGGCACGACGGCGGGCCTGACAAACTCGGTCATCGCCGTTCGGCGCGCTACGCGCGAGTGGCACTCAGCCGTGCTTCCCAGGGGGCTCCGCCCCCTTCGACCCCCCAAAGGCATGGAGCTTGGCTCGCACCCCGAGGGCATCCGGCTGACAGCGATCGACGGTCCACGGCTTCGTTCTTCAGCCCTGGCCCACCGCACTACTAGGGCATAGCTCTGCTCCTACCAACCATGCGCAAGTCGGGCAAGCTCGCGCGCTGGTGGAGGCGAACGGAAGAGACCAGCCGGTGAACGGCAAGGGATACGCCACATCGCCGCAGAGGCCAATTTCCTCGCTATCTCGCATCGCATGCTGTACGGCCTCTCGTTCAAGGCCTGAAAGTCCCACCCAGTAGGCAGGCGGCGGTTCGGCGCACCGCTCTGGGTGCGGAGTGAGGTCATCCCAGTGCACCGACCAGCGTCGCACCCCCTGCGGTAGATCCCACTGCGGCCCATCAAGTTCGATCAAGGCGACCACGCCAGGGCGGAAATGAGCGACCACCCGGCCCATGGCACCGATGAGCCGCGACCCGAGCGCCCGTGTAGTCGTCGGGCTGTGCTCCATGCTCGTGATCTCGATACGGCACCCCGGCTGCCGCCACGAGCCATCCGCCGTCATGCCATCCTCAGCCCATACGCGGCGTCCGCGTCGCGCATGAGAGTGCGCAGTTCGACGATATCCCCGGCGTCCAAGACAAGGGGGCATGGGGATAGCCAGGCGGCGATCGCCCAGAAGCGGCGACTGTACGGGCCATAGAACACGGCCCATCCAGGCTCAGAGCGGTCCAGTTCCCATGCGACGCGTCGCTTGTCCGGATCCCAGTCCCGGCGTCTTGCGGGAGGCTGCTGATCGCTCCGACTGGCTTCGCCGGGTGGCCCACTCGATCTGGTTGACGCCGTACGTCGTCTCACCCGTCCTCCAAGGTCTCAGCCTTGCTGATCTTGCGTGCGAGGACCGCGGGTCTCGCATCACAGCGACCGTAGAAACGGGGAAGGGGGCCATTGTGCACAGCAAGTGCACACGAGCCCCCTTGACAAACCGGCTGCTAAATGCTCATGCGGCCGGCCAGCAAACGCAACGACTCGGGGGGCTTCCGGTAACTACGCTGGAGCTGGCGGACCGTCTCTCTGGCAGAGGGGTGGAACCGGGTCATCTGCGGCGCGACCCGCTCCGCGTGAAGGACGCGCTTGAGCGACCTTTCGTGATCATTTCCGCACAAGTGGACACGAGACATGTCAAGTTCGTGATGAGCCCGCCGCTCACCACCGACGGAGCGCTGTCCCAGATCGAGTTCGCGGTCCAGCTTGATCGCCTCGTCGGCGTCCCCCAGTTCGACGGCCACCGCGCAACCATGAATGGCCGCATTCTGGGGGTTCATCTGAAGGCCGTAAGGATCGCGGCGGTCTCGCGGGCTGATTCGAGCCGCAGCGTCCGAAGCCGCGCCGTGATGCTCCCAGGCATCCGGAGCCTTACCGGCCCTCGCGGCGGCGATGGCGGCACTGAGGTGGAGGGAGCCGAAGACCTCCATTGAGACCGGGTTGTCCTGATCGATCTTACTCGCCGCATTCTTGATCATCTTGAGGGCTACGTCCCATGCTCCGAGCGTCATGAGCAGCCTCGCTCGACCGAGCGAGACCAGGCAGGGAAGGTGCTCGTCCTCGGCACGCTGCGCGGAGACGGAGGTCCGCTCGACAATGACCTGAGCGAGATCGTTGTAGCCCAGCCGACGTGCCAGCGATCCGGCCAAGGCTTGGGCGCGGTTGAGCATGCGCCATGCCCGCGCGACATCCATCTCCATGGCGTGGACGGTCAACTCCTCCAGAACCGCAGGCAGGCGAGCGCCGAGACGGACATGCGATGCGGCTTTCTGAAGCTTTCGCAGCTCGGCTATCTCGGTGCGCAACTCGCCCAGGGTCCGAGGAGGCGCGTCGAGTTCGGGCGCGATATCCACGTACGCCAAGGCCATCCGAATTGCCGGAATGGTCGCGTGTACCGCATCGCTGTTCTTATCGTTACCCCGGTATGGCTGGCCGTTGATCTCCGCCGGGTCCACGGCGCACGCTCTCGCGACGGCCGCGACCAGGGATGGAGTCGCGGGTTTCGCTCCCGTCTCGACCTTGGCGAGCAGGCTGCGTGACACGTTCGCTCGCATGGCTAGGCCCTCTTGGGTGAACCCTCGGAGGTTCCGCGCTTTCGCTATTCGGATGCCCGTGTGCTCACTGCGAGGGGTGGTTGCCGGTTCGGGATTCCAGTCAAATCCGGCCATATTCCTGCCCCCTTTTCCGGTTGCGCGACATCTCCACCATAAACCGTTTGCCCAGCTCAAAAGAGGTGGTTCTTGGGATTATCGCCGTAGCACCACTCAACGTCAGCCGCCTAGTACGGCAGTCCGAGATCGTGATCTGTTGATGACCGGGCCTGGCCGGAGCGATGACCTGCCGGGAGTCCTTCGCCTGATCATCTCGCCCATTGCGGGCAGAACTCCACATGGAACTGGTCCCAGTCGTGCTCCTCCAGATCCGGCCAGTCGTAGAGGCTGCGGCAGACGTGGTAATTGCAGGCGCCGGGAATGTAATGCTCCGTCGCGGCGTGGGGTGGCCCGTCCTTGGTAACGGCGAAGATCTCCTGTGCCGCCTCCCGGAACGCCGTCGTGCCGCCCACCAGGAACAGGGTCTCGGCATAAACGGCCTGGTGAAGCAGGTTGCTGTGCTTCGGATCGCTTCGCCCTGAGGTCTTGAGCCCGTGGCCGGCCGACAGGTCTCTTGCCGGGATGCTTGCGGTGCGTAGCTCTCGGGGAGCGTTCCCTGCGTTGATGCGCTCCCGCAGTTGCTTCCACCGGGAGGGCCGGAACTGCACCGCGCGATGGGCCAGCACGAGTTCGAGCCGCTTCTCGTTGTCCCAGCCGACCCCGGGAGCGGTCGAGGTGGCGCGCGTCGGCAGGTAGATCAGGGATCGCGGGGATCGCGCCGCGAGCAGCATCAGAGTGCCAATGCGTCGGCCGTCCCTCCGGTCCGCATACATCTCGTACCAATCTCGGGCCTTGTAGAGTGCCCCGTTCTTCAACGGTCTAGCCGGCCGGATCACCCGGAAATCCGTGCCGCTGAGCTGCCCACGCTGGACGGCGACTTTCAGCCTCAGGTCGTCGCGTGTGAGGGCGGCTCGCGAAGCAGCCATCCAGATGTCTCCTCTTTAGCGTTGAGCTCTCATCGAGATTTCTCGATCAAGGCGCAGCCTGCGACGACACGACCGGAGCCACCAAGGCCCTGGACGTCGGTGGGTCGCAAGGATCGCCCTGGTCAGATGCGCCTGGTTGCGGCCCTGCACCGCCGGGACCCGTCGACGCCTACGTGTGGTTGCCGGTGCTCCAGAGGGCGCTCGCCGTACCCTGCGACACGTGTTCTTCGTAGACCCCGACTTTCTGGGTGATCAGGTTGAGACACTCGGTGAGTTCGGCGATCCGAGCGAGGACCTGCTGCTGATGTTGGCGCAGCAACGCCAGTCGCTCGTCTTCATTGCCGGGGCCTTGCCGGATCAGTTCGGCGAAGCGCCGAATCGTGGCGAGGGGCATCCCGGAGGCGCGGAACCTCATGCAGCTGGACAGCCACTCCACATCCCACTCGCTGTAGATGCGGCGGCCGTTCGTTCTCCGTCTTATCTGACTGGCGAAGAGGCCTTCACGCTCGTAGAGGCGCAGGGTGTGCACGCTCAGCCCGGTGCGCTCCGCGACCTGCCCGATGCTCAGTTCCGGTGTGCTGCCGGTCATGGAGCCGAGCGTACGCTATTGACCTAGACCAAGGTCTAGCATCTAGCTTTCGGATCATGACAACGCCTCAACACAAGCTTGGATCGGGATTCGGCACCCGGAGTACCGCGAACGACGTCCTGCGTGGGATCGATCTCTCCGGCAAGCTCGCCGTCGTCACTGGGGGCTATTCGGGTCTCGGGCTGGAGACCAGCCGCGCGCTCGCCCGCGCCGGAGCCCACGTCATCGTCCCCGCCCGGCGGAGGGCGGCCGCTCGGGAGATGGCCGAGGGCATCGATGGCGTCGAGGTCGACGAGGTGGACCTGGCCGAACTTGGCAGTGTCCACGAATTCGCCGATCGGTTTCTGGCGTCGGGTCGGGAGATCGACATCGTGATCAATAATGCCGGGATCATGGCCTGTCCCGAGACACGGGTCGGCCCCGGATGGGAAGCGCAGTTCGCGATCAACCACCTTGGCCACTACGCGCTTGTCAACCTGCTCTGGCCGGCGATCGCCCGTGGCGGGGCGGCCCGCGTTGTCGTCGTGGCCTCCGGCTTCGACTTGGTCTCAGGACTGCGCTGGGACGACGTGCACTTCCAGCACGGCTACGACAAATGGCAGGCATACACACAGGCGAAGACGGCGAACGTGCTGTTCGCCGCGGAGCTCGACGTGCTCGGCCGGGACGCCGGAGTCCGGGCGTTCTCAGTGCATCCGGGGTACATCCTCACCCCGCTGCAACGCCACCTCACCAAGGAGGAGATGATCGACGCCGGCTGGATCGATGCGGCCGGCAATCAGGTGAACGACGACTTCAAGACGCCTGCGCAGGGCGCGGCGACGCAGGTATGGGCTGCGACCTCACCGCAATTGGCCGGCAAGGGCGGCGTCTACTGCGAGGACTGCGACATCGCCGAACCCTTCGGCGACGGCATGGCGGTCGACCCCGAACAGACCGCGCGCTTGTGGAGACTGTCGGCAGAGCTCACCGGCGTCAACGCGTTCATGACAACCGCCTGAACTGGTTCGCTGGGCCTCATGGAACGCACCCTGCCCGTGCTGCTGCCCGGCGAGCGGCCGGATCCTAGTGTCGGCGATCACCCGTGGCTGCTGGCCGGCCCGTTAGCGGCCGACCTGACCAACGCCGAACGAGGACTGGGCTACCGGTGTAGGATCCGCAATTCCGTGTCGGATGGCAGCGTCTGGACCTGCGGTTGATGGACAGTCCGCGTGATCTGTCGGACGTGTTAGTCCGCGAAGGC